>NZ_JAIQLH010000001.1 GCF_020037025.1 Streptomyces huiliensis
GTCGTGAGCACCGCGCATCCCTACGCCGGCCGGACGTCGGTGAGCCGGGAGCAGCTTCGGCACCAGCCGCTGATCGTGGCGGCCGGGGAGGACGAGCCCGCGGTCGCCGCCGGGTTGCGCGCCCTGCTGGGCGAGGACGCCGCCGTGCTGGAGGGTGCGACCGTCGCCCGGGACGTGCACACGATCATCGGCCTGGCCGCCTGCGGCATCGGCGTGGGCCTCGGGCCCTCCCGCATGCTGTCGGCCCCGCGCCCGGGCGTCCGCTTCTGTGCGGTGACCCCGCGCACGGCGCTGCCCGATCTCGTCCTGTCCTTCACGGACCAGGACCGCTCCCCGGCGCTGGGCGCCTTCCTCGACACGGTCCGCAGGACCTGCCCCGAGGTCGGCGCCGCGCTCGACCGCCGGTTGCGGCCCGCGTGATCTCACACGCTGATCCCCGCCTCCACGTCCCGGTGGATCGGCACCCCCGCCCCCCGCAGCGGCGCCCCCGTCCCGCCCCTCCGGACCGCGACGATCTCCGCCGCGATCGACAGGGCCGTCTCCTCCGGCGTCCGGCCGCCCAGGTCCAGCCCGATGGGCGAGCGGAGGCGGGCCAACTCCGAGCCGGACAGCCCCGCTTCGCGGAGGCGGGCGAGGCGGGTGTGGTGGGTGCGGTGGGAGCCCATGGCGCCGACGTAGGCGAGGGGCAGGCGGAGGGCGCGGACGAGGAGCGGGATGTCGAACTTCTCGTCGTGGGTGAGGACGCAGACGGCCGTGCGCGGGTCCAGGGGCTGCTGGCCGTCGAGGTAGCGGTGCGGCCAGTCGACGACGACCTCGTCCGCGTCCGGGAAGCGGGCGCGGGTGGCGAACACCGGCCGGGCGTCGCACACCGTGACGTGGTGGCCGAGGAACTTGCCGACGCGTACGAGGGCCGCCGCGAAGTCGATCGCGCCGAAGACGATCAGGCGCGGCGGCGGCACGCTCGACTCGATCAGCAGGTCGGCCGGACGGCCGCAGTACGCGCCCTCGGCGCCGAGCGTCACGACGCCCGTCCGGCCGGCGGCCAGGAAGGCGGCGGCCTCGTCCGCCGCTCGCCGGTCACCCACCGGTACCTCCCCCAGTGCCCCCGAGAAGGCGCCGTCCGGGCGGACGAGGAGCGCCCCCGGAGCGTCGCCGGAGAACGGGCGGACCAGCGCCGTGGGTTCGCCCCGCGACGCCGCCGACAGCGCCGCCTCGTACACGCCCCTCGACGGGTCCGCCGCCCGTACCGGCGTGATCAGGACCTCGATCACGCCCCCGCACGTCAGCCCCACCGCGAACGCGTCCTCGTCCGAGTAGCCGAAGCGTTCGCGCCGGCCGGTACCGGTCGCCAGCGCCTCGCGGCAGAGTTCGTAGACGGCCCCCTCGACGCAGCCGCCCGAGACCGAGCCGATCGCCGTACCCGCCGCGTCCACGGCGAGGGCCGCGCCGGGCGGTCTCGGGGCGCTGCCGTGGACGGACGCGACGGTGGCGACGGCGAAGTCGCGGCCTTCCGCGCACCAGCGGTGCAGGTCTTCTGCGAGGTCCAGCATGATGCGCCCCCCTTCGTCTCGGGTTCGTCTCCGGCTACTTGACGCCCAGCCAGTTCTCGATGGGATGCAGCGCGAAGTAGACGGTGAAGACCACCGTCAGCACCCACATGAAGGGCCCGGGCTCCCGCCACTTCCCCTCCGCCGTCCTGATCGCGGTGTAGGCGATGACGCCCGCGCCGACGCCCGCCGTGATGGAGTACGTGAACGGCATGAGGACGACCGTGAGGAACGCGGGGACGGCCACCGCCCGGTCGTTCCAGTCGATGTGCCGTGCGTGGCTCATCATCATCGCGCCGATGACCACCAGGGCCGCCGCGGCGACCTCACCCGGGACCATCCGGGTGAGCGGGGTGAAGAAGAGGCAGGCGGTGAAGAGGAGGCCGGTGACGACGGACGACAGTCCGGTGCGGGCGCCCTCGCCGACGCCGGTGGCGGACTCGATGAAGACGGTCTGGCCCGACGCGCCCGTCACGCCCCCGATCGCACCGCCCGCGCCGTCGACGAGGAGCGCACGGCTGAGGCCGGGCATCCGGCCGCGCTCGTCGGCGAGTCCGGCCTCGGTGCCGACGCCGATGATCGTGGCCATCGCGTCGAAGAAGCCGGCCAGGACGAGGGTGAAGACGATCACGCCGACGCTCAGCGCGCCGAGCGAGCCCCAGCCGCCGAACGAGACGTCGCCGAGGAGGGAGAAGTCGGGCAGCGAGACGGCGCTGCCGTGGAGTTCGGGGGCGCCGGCCTGCCAGGCGCCCGGGCTCGGGTCCGCCACCGCGTTGACGGTGACGGCCAGGACCGTGCCCGTCACGATGCCGATGAGGATGGCCCCCGGGACGTTCCTGGCCTGGAGCATGAAGACGGTCAGGAGCGTCACGCAGAAGACCAGCACGGGCCAGCCGGCGAGTTCGCCCGCCGGGCCGAGGGTGACCGGCCCGCCGCTCTTGGCCGCGTGCACGAACCCGGCCTTCACCAGGCCGATGAGGGCGATGAACATCCCGATGCCGATGGTGATGGCGTGCTTGAGCGCCAACGGGATGGCGTTCATGACGAGTTCGCGCAGGCCGGTGAGGACCAGCAGGACGATGACGCCGCCGTACAGCACGCACATGCCCATCGCCTGCGGCCAGGTCATGTGCGGGGCGGCCTGGGTGGAGAGCACCCCGGAGACGCCGAGGCCGGCGGCGAGCGCGAGCGGGACCTTGCCGACGAGGCCCATGAGCAGGGTGCAGACGGCCGCGGCCAGCGCGGTCGCCGTGATGAGGGCGGCGTGGCCGAGGGTCTGCCCGGACGCGTCCTTGCCGGACAGGATCAGCGGGTTGAGCAGCACGATGTAGGACATCGCCATGAACGTGGTGATACCGCCGCGCACCTCGCGGGCGGGGGTGGAGCCGCGTGCCGAGATCTGGAAGTACCGGTCGAGCCGGGCGAGACGGGACCTGTCGGCCGGGGGGCGCAAGCCCTCGGCCGTGGCCGCCGGCTCCACGGATGGCTGGGTCATGGTGGCTGCCTGCTCCTCGGATGCCGGGCGGTGCGGATGCCGGTGGGGGGCGTCGACGGTCGGGTGGGGGGACGTCGACGGTCGGGTGGGGGGACGTCGACGGTCGGGTGGGGGGACGTCGGCGGTCGGGTGAACGGACGGTGGACGGGCGGGTGAACGGACGGTGGACGGGCGGATACCTGGTCAGGCGGGTGGGATGCCCGATGACGGCCGAGTGGGGACGGCAGTGTGGCGTGTGGGGGAACGCCGGCGCCGGCGGGCCGGGGCACCGGTACAGGAACGGGCACGGCCGGGAAGGCGCCGCCCCGGGCACGGGTGGCAAGCGGCCCCGAAGCCGCTCACCCCCGTCACATCCCCCTCACACCCCCCTCACGTCCCCGTCAGATGCTCCGGCCGCACCGGCACCCGCCGCAGCGCCAGCCCCGTCGCCTGCCGGATGGCGGCCACGACGGCGGGCGTGGAGGAGAGGGTCGGCGCCTCCCCGACGCCCCGCAGCCCGTACGGCGCATGCGGGTCGGCGAGTTCGAGGACGTCGACCGGCATGGCCGGGGTGTCGAGGATGGTGGGGATGAGGTAGTCGGTGAAGGAGGGGTTGCGGACCTTTCCCGTGACCGGGTCGACCGCGATCTCCTCCATGACGGCCAGCCCCAGCCCCTGCGTGCTCCCGCCCTGGATCTGCCCGGTGACCGAGAGCGGGTTGAGGGCCTTGCCGACGTCCTGGGCGCAGGCCAGCTCGACGACCTTGACCAGGCCCAGTTCGGTGTCCACCTCCACCACCGCGCGGTGGGCGGCGAAGGAGTACTGGACGTGGCCGGTGCCCTGGCCGGTGCGGAGGTCGAACGGTTCGGTGGGCCGGTGCCGCCACTCCACCTCGGCCTCGACCGGCTCCTCGCCCTCCAGGACGTCCGCGAGGGCCGCCAGCACCTCGCCCCCGTCGGTGACGATCTTGCCGTCCTCCAGGAGGAGTTCGGCGGTGGCCCAGGCCGGGTGGTACGTCCCGAACTTCGTCCGGCCGAGCGCCAGGACGCGCTCGCGGACGGTCGCGCAGGCGTGCCGGACGGCACCGCCCGTGACGTACGTCTGGCGGGACGCGGACGTGGAACCGGCCGAGCCGACGCGGGTGTCGGCCGGCTGGATGGTCACCCGGGAGACGCCCAGTTCGGTCCGGGCGATCTGGGCGTGGACCGTGACGCCGCCCTGCCCGACCTCGGCCATCGCCGTGTGCACGGTGGCCACGGCCTCCCCGCCGGCGCACTCCAGTCGCACCCGTGCCGTCGAGTAGTCGTCGAAGCCCTCCGAGAAGCCGACGTTCTTGATGCCGACCGCGTAGCCGACGCCCCGGACGACTCCCTCGCCGTGGGTGGTGTTGGCGACCCCGCCGGGCAGCGCCCGCAGGTCGGGGCCGCCGCCGGCGGTCTCCCACTGCCGTTCGGGCGGCATCGGCATGGCCTTGACGCGGCGCAGCAGCTCGGCGACGGGGGCGGGCGAGTCGACGGCCTGCCCGGTCGGCATCACCGACCCCTGCGACATCGCGTTGCGGCGCCGGAACTCGACCGGATTCAGTCCGAGTTCGGTGGCCAGCCGGTCCATCTGCGCCTCGTAGGCGAAGCACGCCTGGACGGCGCCGAAGCCGCGCATCGCGCCACAGGGCGGGTTGTTGGTGTAGAGGGCCAGCGCCTCGACGTCGACGTTCGGGCACTCGTACGGGCCGACGGAGAGGGAGGCGGCGTTGCCGACGACGGCCGGGGAGGACGAGGCGTACGCGCCACCGTCCAGCACGATGCGCGCCGTGACGTAGAGGAGCCGGCCGTCGCGGTCGGCGCCGTGCTCGTAGCGGAGCCGGGCCGGGTGCCGGTGGACGTGACCGAAGAAGGACTCGAACCGGTCGTAGACCATCTTCACCGGCCGGCCGGTGCGCAGCGCGAGCAGGCAGGCGTGGGCCTGCATGGACAGGTCCTCGCGACCGCCGAAGGCGCCGCCGACGCCCGAGAGCGTCATACGCACCTTGTCCTCGGGCAGGCCGAGGACGGGCGCGATCTGGCGGAGGTCGGCGTGCAGCCACTGGGTGGCGATGTAGAGGTCGACGCCGCCGTCCTCGGCCGGCACGGCGAGGCCCGACTCCGGCCCCAGGAACGCCTGGTCCTGCATCCCGACCTCGTACTCGCCGGTGACGACGGCCGCCGCCCGCGCCTTCGCGGCGGCGACGTCGCCGCGCCGGACGGGCTGCCGGTGGACGATGTTGGGGTGCGGGACGTGGGCCGCGTGGCCGTCCGTGCGGCCGGGGTGGAGGACGGGCGCGCCGGGCGCCGTCGCGCTCGTCTCGTCGGTGACGACCGGGAGTTCCTCGTACGCGACCCGGATCTTCGCGGCGGCGCGGCGCGCGGTCTCCGGGTGGTCGGCGGCGACGAGGGCGACCGGTTCGCCGTGGTGGCGGACGACGCCGTCGGCGAGGACGGGCGTGTCCTGGATCTCCAGCCCGTAGCGGGTGGCGGCCGGGAGGTCGTCGTGGGTCAGGACGGCGTACACGCCGGGCGTGGCCAGGGCCTCGGCGACGTCGACGGACCGGATCCGCGCGTGGGCGTGCGGGCTGCGCAGGGTGTGGCCCCAGAGCATGTCCTCGTGCCAGAGGTCGGAGGCGTAGGCGAACTCGCCGGTGACCTTGAGGGTTCCGTCGGGGCGGAGCGTCGACTCGCCGATGCCGCCGCGGGTGCGGCTGCCTTGCGTGAGGCCCTCGGAGGCGAGACGGCCGGGCACGTTTCGTTCGCTCACGCCTCGGCCCTCCCGTCCGTCCCGCCGGCCTCGTCTTCAGCGCCGGCCTCGTCCGCAGCGCCGCCCCCGCCCCGCGCCGCCGCGAGCCGCACCGCGTCGAGGATCTTCTCGTAGCCCGTACAGCGGCAGAGGTTGCCGGAGAGTGCCTCGCGGATGTCGGCGTCGGACGGGTCGGGGTCGCGGGCGAGCAGGTCGTCGGCGGCGACGAGCAGGCCCGGGGTGCAGAAGCCGCACTGGACGGCGCCCGCGTCGACGAACGCCCGCTGCACCGCGGAGAGTTTCCCGTCCGGCAGGCCCGCGCGGGTGGCCAGGCCCTCGACGGTGACGACGTCCCGTCCCTCCGCCTGGCCGGCCGCGACCAGGCAGGCGCAGACCGGGACGCCGTCGAGGCGGACCGTGCAGGAGCCGCATTCGCCCTGCTCGCAGGCGTTCTTGGAGCCCGGCAGGCCCAGCCGCTCGCGCAGGACGTAGAGGAGGCTCTCGCCCTCCCACACGTCGTCGGCCCGCCGTGGCCGGCCGTTGACGGTCATGTTCACGCGCATCGTTCGCCCCTCTCCCCCGTGGTCCCGTCCGTGTACTGCCGCCACGCCCAGCCGAGCGTGCGCCGGGCCATGACGCCGACCGCGTGGCGACGGTAGGCCGCGCTGCCGCGCACGTCATCGATGGGGTTGCAGGCGGCCGCCGCGAGGGCGGCGAACTCGGCGGCCGCGGCGGGCGGTACGGGCCGGCCGGTCTCCCAGCAGCGGGCCTCGTCCAGGGCCGCGGTCAGGAAGTCCTCCGCCGCCCGCGCCCGGACGGGCGTCGGTGCCGCCGAGCCGATGCCGGTGCGGACGGTCCGGGTGTCGGGGTGCAGGGCGAGGCCGAAGGCGCACACGGCGATGACCATCGCGTTGCGCGTGCCGACCTTGGCGAACTGCTGCGGCCCGGCGGCCTTGCGGATGCGCACGGCGCGGATCAGCTCGTCGGGGGCGAGGGCGTTGCGCTTGACGCCGGTGTAGAAGTCCTCGACCGGTAAGAGCCGGGTGCCGCGCACCGACTCCGCCTCCACCACCGCGCCCGCCGCGAGCAGCGCGGGGTGGGAGTCGCCGGCCGGGGAGGCGGCGCCGAGGTTGCCGCCGACGCTGCCGCGGTTGCGGATCTGCGGCGAGCCGACCGTGCGGGCGGCGAGGGCGAGGCCGGGGAGCGGACCGGACAGCTCCGCGATGACGCGGGCGTACGGGACGGCGGCGCCGAGCCGCACGTCCGGCCCGTCGGTCTGCCACGCGTACAGGTCGCGGATCCGGGTGAGGTCGAGGAGGTGGGTGGGACGGCGGTGGTCGAAGTTGATCTCGACCATCACGTCCGTGCCGCCCGCCAGGGGCACCGCCGTGGGATGCTCGGCCTTGGCGGCCAGCGCGTCCTCCCAGCGGTCGGGGCGCAGGAAGTCCATGGGCGTTTCTCTTCTCGCTCTGGTCCCGCGCCGGGCCGGTGGCCCGTCCGGCCCGCGACCGCCCGGGGCCCGACACCGGCGCCGATGGCGGTGGCGACGGCGGGTCGGGCCGGGGGCCGGGTACGGCCGTACGGGGGCTGTGGCGAGGCCGTTCGGACGGCTCCGGGCGGGTCGTCGTGGGGGAGGTCTGTGCCGGGTCGGTGCCGGGTCGGTGCCGGGTCGGTGCCGGGTCGGTGCCGCGTGCAGCCAGTACACAGAGGCTTCACCGGGCGGGTGCAGTCACCGAAACCATGAAGCGGTTGGCTGGTCACGTACGACGTCTTGTAGATTCGAACGAAAGGCGGGGCCCCGAAACCTCACGGCTTCGCACCGGTAACACGACAACACACGAGAAAGATCGGCGGCGACCCATCATGCGGCTGCGCGCACTGCTGGAGACCGACGCGCTGGGCCTTCGCCTGCTCGGTGGCGCGGACGAGCTCGACCGCACCGTCCGCGGCGTGATGACCACCGATCTGCGCGACCCGAGCCGCTACCTCTCGGGCGGCGAACTGGTCCTCACCGGCCTGGCCTGGCGCCGGGAGCCGGCCGACTCCGAGCGCTTCGTCCGCATCCTGGCCGCCGCCGGGGTGGCCGGGCTCGCGGCGGGCGAGGCGGAGATCAGCTCCACCCCCGACGACCTGATCGCGGCCTGCGCCCGGCACCGGCTGCCGCTGTTCTCGGTCGACGAGACGGTGTCGTTCGCGTCGATCACCGAGCACGTCGTCCGGCAGGTCTCCGGCGAGCGCGCCGGCGACCTGGCCGCGGTCGTGGACCGGCACCGCCGGCTGATGACCTCGGGCCCGGCGGGCGGCGGCCCCGAGGTCGTCCTCGACCTGCTCGGCTCGGACCTGGACCTGCGTGCCTGGGTCCTCTCCCCCACCGGCCGCCCGATCGCCGGCTCCTCGCTGGCGGGTGCCGGGCCGGCCCTGTCGCCCGAGGTCAGCGCCGTGCTGGCGGGCGAGCACCTGGCCGCGGCCCGCTCCGGCCGCCGGGGCCCGCACCGGGTGACGGCGGGCGGCGCCACGTACTCCCTGTTCCCGATCCGCGGCACGTCCGCCGGGCCGGCCGACCCGCGCGAGACCGTCCTCTCCGACTGGCTGCTCGCCGTCGAGGCCGACGCCGGCGACTGGCCGGCCGAGCGGCTCGACCTGCTGCACGGCGTCACCCAGCTGATCGCCGTCGAGCGGGAGCGGCGCGAGGCCGCCCGGACGGTCCGCCGCCGACTGGCCCAGGAGGTGCTGGAGCTCGTCCAGTCGAACGCCGCGCCGGCCGAGATCGCCGCCCGGCTGCGGGTCGCCACCCCCGTCCTGCTGCCGGGACCGGGCACCGCCCCGCACTGGCAGGTCGTCGTGGCCCGCGTGGAGTGGACCGACGGCGAGACGGCCGCCGCCCTCCCGGCCGGGCCGATCGCCCAGAGCCTGCTGGAGGAGGCGCTGGTCGCCCCGGACGCGACGGGCACCGAGCCGTCCGAGCGGATCGCCGTCGCCCACACGGACGACGAGGCCGTCGCCCTGGTGCCGCTGTCCCCGGCCCCTGCCGCCGCGGGCGACGACGCGGATCCGGAACGCGGCCCGGACGCCGGTCTGCACGCCGACGCCCTGCTGGCCGCCGTCCGCGCCCCGCTCTCCCGCGGGCTCGACGGTGACGGCCGCCTCACCTTCGGCGTCAGCGCCGCCGTCCACTCGGCGGAGGGGCTGCGCGGCGCCCTGGAGGAGGCCCGGCACGCCCGCCGCGTCGCCGCGGCCCGGCCCGGGCGCGTCTGCGCGGCCGGACACCAGGAGCTGGCCTCGCACGTGCTGCTGCTGCCGTTCGTCCCGGACGACGTCCGCCGCGCGTTCACCGCACGCCTCCTCGACCCGCTGCGCGAGTACGACAACCGGCACCGCGCCGAGCTGATCCCCACCCTGGAAGCCTTCCTGGACTCCGACGGTTCGTGGACGCGCTGCGCGACCCGGCTGCACCTGCACGTCAACACGCTGCGCTACCGGGTGGGCCGGATCGAGCAGCTGACCGGGCGCGATCTGTCGCGGCTGGAGGACAAGCTGGACTTCTTCCTGGCGCTGCGGATGAGTTGAGAGTGCCGCGGATGAGCTGAGGGTGCCGGGGCGACTCCGTCACTGTCGAGGGCGCCGGGGGCGACTCCGTCACTCCGGTCCCCGCCGCTCCCCCCGTACCAGCCCCAGGTCGGCGTAGACCGTCGCCCGCGACACCCCGAGCCGCTCGGCGACGACCTGCGCCGAGCGGCTCAGCCGGAACACCCCGCGGGCATCCAGCGCCTCGATCACCCGGAGGCGGCCCTGCCGCGAGTCGTGGGCCAGCGGCCGGCCGAGCCGTTCCTCCTCCTGCTCGATCACGGCCGTGACGACCTCGCCGATGTCGTCGGAGAACACCGTCGTGGCCGGCGGGGCGGCGTCCGCCGTGCCGACCAGGGCGGCCAGCGCCTTGGCGGCGAGCCGGAGTTCGGTGATGTCCAGGTTGACGCAGAGCGAGCCGAAGACGTGCCCGGAGCCGTCGCGCAGCAGCAGGGTGGACGACTTCACCGTGCGCCCGTCGGGGGTCTTGGTGACGTAGTTGAGCTTGTCCTGCGCGGTGTCACCGCGTGCCAGCATCTCCAGGCCGATCTCGCTCATGGCCCCGCCCACGGTCCGCGAGGTCACCGAGCCGGCGAGGGCCACGACGCTGGCGTCGGGGGTGCGGTAGTCGTGCAGCACCACCTCGCACTGGGCGCCGAAGGTGGCGGCGAGGCCGTCGACGACCGGGCGCAGGGCCCGCAGCACGGCGTCCGCGGTGCCGTCCGGGCCCGGCGGGGCCTGGACCTCGGGGGGCCCGGACGGCACCGTCCGCCCCGTCCGCCCCGTCCGTCCCGCCTGCCCCGCCCGTCCCGCTGATGCCGGTGATGTCATCCCTGCCTCCGCACGTCCATCAGCTTCGCCGGACCGTCCGGCCCGCCCGCCGGGTCCCGAACGAGACTAGAAGTACGTCATCAGGGATACGCCCTTCAAATCTTGACGAACTGTCTAGATCGCTGGACACTCTGCCTGAGTGGGCTGTTGAGCATGGTTGTCAAGGGCCCGGTGGTTCCCTTGGTTTGAACCCCGGACGGGGTGGCGCACGAGGCGGACTCGAGGAGGAGAGGCACGATGCGTTTTCCGGCCGATGGGTCCGCCGGCCCCTCCTCCGCACCGGACGGCCCGGACGGTCCGGGCGTCCCGTACGGCGGGCTGCGGCTGCGCTGCGCCACCTGCGGGCGCCTGCACGCCCTCGCCGACCTGGCCTGGCGCTGCGCCGACTGCCACGGCCCGCTGGACGTCCACGGCTTCGTGCCCGCCATGCCAAACGCGGTCGAGCTCGGGCGGCGTCCGTCCACCCTGTGGCGGTACGCCGAGGCGCTGCCGGTGCCGCGCCCGCCCCGGATCACCCTCGGCGAGGGGATGACCCCGCTGATCGCCGCGCCCGGCCGGCCGGACGTGCTGCTCAAGGCCGACCACCTGATGCCCACCGGTTCGTTCAAGGACCGCGGCGCGGTACTGCTGGTGGCGCTGGCCGCGCGGCTGGGCGTGCCGAAGGTGCTGGCGGACAGCAGCGGCAACGCGGGGACGGCGGTCGCCGCCTACGCGGCGCGCGCGGGCCTCCCCTGCGAGGTGTACGTGCCGGCGGCGACGTCCGAGGGCAAGGCCGCCCAACTCCGGGCGTACGGCGCGGAGGTACGCCGCGTCGAGGGCACCCGCGAGGACACCGCCGCCGCGGCGGCCCGCGCGGCCGAGGAGCCGGGGACGTTCTACGCGAGCCACGTCCACCATCCGTTCTTCCCGCACGGCACCAAGACCTACGTCTTCGAACTGTGGGAGCAGCTGGGCGGCCGGCTGCCCGGCACGCTCGTCCTCCCGGCCGGGAACGGCACCCTGGTGCTCGGCGCCCGCCTCGGCTGCCAGGAGCTCCTGGACCAGCGGCTGATCGACCGGCTGCCCGCCATCACAGCGGTGCAGGCGGCCGGTTGCGCGCCCCTCGCGCGCGCCGCCGCGCTGGGCGGCGAGGTGCCGGAGCGGATCACCGCCGAGCCGACCGTCGCCGAGGGCATCGCCATCGCCCGCCCGGCCCGGGGGTCCCAGGTGCTGCGGGCGGTACGGGAGACGGGGGGTACGTTCGTGACGGTCCCCGAGGACCGGATCGTCGCTGCCCATCGCGAACTCGCGCGCAACGGGCTCTTCGTGGAGCCGACGTCGGCAGTCTGCTGGGCGGCGCTGCGGGCGGGCCTGGTGCCGGAGCGCGCGGTGGAGGGCGACCGCCCGTTCGCCGTCGTGCCGTTGTGCGGGAACGGGCTCAAGGCGAAGCCGCCGGAGTGAGCGCGGGGGTGCCGCGGGCTCCGCCGTGCGCCGGTGGCGCCCCGTAATCGTCCGCCCCCGGTGGCGCCCCACGCCCGTCCGCCCCCCACCCCGTCCCGCGACGGGCCGACCCCGTTCGCCCGAGGACCCATGCCCACCCCGCACGCCCTGTCCGCGCTGCTCGCCGCCTTCGTCCCGCTCTGGGCCCTGACCGGGGTCGGCTGGCTGGCCGGCAGGACGGGGTTGCTCGGCGCGGACGCGGAGGACGTCCTGGGACGGTTCGTGTTCAACATCGCCATGCCGGCCGCCCTGTTCACGCTGCTCGCCCGGACGCCGCTCGGCGGCTTCGCGAACGCCTCGATGCTCGCGTTCGCCTCCGGCACGGCGGCGGCCCTCCTGCTGGGAGCCGTCGCGGCCCGTCGCCTCTTCCACCGCAAGCCCGCGGAACAGGTGGTCGGCGGGCTCGCCGCCGGCTACGTCAACTCCGGCAACCTCGGCATCCCCGTGGCCACCCAGGTGCTGGGCGACGCGTCGGTGGTGGCTCCGGTGATCCTGTTTCAAGTGCTGGTGGTGACACCCCTGATGCTGGCGGTACTCGGCGCGGGGACGGGCGAGGCCCGCCGGCGCGCCGGACGCGCGCTCCTCGCGCCCGTCCGCAACCCCATCGTGCTCGCCGCCGCCGCTGGCGGCGTCTGCTCGGCCGCGCACTGGCGGCTGCCGGGCGCCCTGGACGGCTCCTGCGACCTGCTCGGCCGGGCGGGCGTGCCGACGGCGCTGGTCATGCTCGGCCTGTCGCTGCACGGCCGCCGCCGCGCGGACGACGGGACGACGGCGGCGGGGTCGCGGGCCGAGGTCGGGGTCGCCGTCGCGCTCAAGACCCTCCTCCAGCCGGCGGCCGCCTACGCCACCGGCCGCTACGCCCTCCACCTCCCGCCCCACCAACTCCTCGCCACCGTCGTCTGCTCCGCCCTTCCGACGGCGCAGAACGTCTACGTCTACGCCCGCGAGTACGGCGCGGCCGGCGCCCTCGCGCGCGACGCGGTGGTCGTCTCGACGCTGGTGTCGATGGCGACGCTGTCCGGGTTCGCGCTGCTGCTGACGCCGGGCGGATGAGCGGGCGTTCGTGATCGCCGACCGAACGCCGCCCATCACGGAATGTAGTCGGCCAGGCGGAACGCGCCGCACCGGAAGCACGTGATCCAAAACACCGGCCGCTTCCGTTATGCGTCAACACTGCTGGTCAGAGGCCCAGTTATCACACGCACCGTGATTTTCGCGCGGGTGGTGACATGCGCGGACCATCCGCTATGGTTTCGATCTCTGTCACCCAGGGTGTTGTTTTGGCCAGCGGTTTGCTCCTTGGCTGAATACGTGTCAGCACCCGGTGGCAGTGCCCAACTCCCCACGGCGGCGCCCGTGCGGGCCGGGGCCGATCGGCCGGATCCGGTTCGCGCGCGCCGCAGAGAGGTCTGCCCATGTCCCGAAAACGGGCCTTGAGAAGACGAATACTGAAACCGGTCCCCCTGACCGCACTGGCAGGCGTCGGCGCCTGCCTGGCCGTCGCCGTGACACCGTCCACGGCCACCGCCGCGTTCGCGTCCGCTTTCACGGACAAGCCGAACCCGGCCCACGCGGCCGCCCCGAACGGCCCCTGCACGATCCGCTCCGCGGACAAGCACGGGGAGGCCCCGCCCAGTTGCCTGGGCGTCACCGCGTCCCTCGACCACCTGCCGGCCGTCGGCGAGCAGGCCACCCTCACCGTGCGCGTCAAGGCGCAGGCCGACGTCAAGAAGGCCGGCCTGTCGCTCCAACTGCCGCCCGGACTGCGGATAACCGGCCGGGACTCCGGTCTCGCCGCCCCCACGACGGACGACCACGGCCAGCGCACCAGCCGCGAGCTCGCGCTCTCCCCCGGCACCCGGACCGTCAAGCTGAAGGTCAAGGCCGTCGCCGCCGGACCCGCCCAGATCCAGGCGGACGTCAGCGACCTCGACCGCCCCGACCCGCGCCGCACCGGACACGACTCGGTCGAACTGACCGTCGGCGCCGCCAAGGGCTCCACGAACAAGGGCGTCTCGGTCACCAAGGCCCGCGCGACCAAGGTCCACGGCCGCGGTCCGGACCAGCGCGCGCCGCGCAAGGTCACCCCCAAGGCCCCGCCCCGCGCCTCGGCCGCCCCGGCGCCGACCGCCCGCGCCCAGGTCTGCGTCAACGGCACGTTCCGCAACCGCTTCCAGTCCGCCGAGGGCGGCATCTGGAACGGCAAGGCCAACCGGGACGAACCGGTCAGCAACTCCAACGTCACCCTGTGGGGCAAGGCCGCCGCCAACGGCGCCACGCAGAAGCTCGCCACGGGCATGACGGGCAACGGCGACGGCCGCTTCAACCTCTGCTACACGCCGACCACTTCCACCACCGCCGCCGCCTGGGTCGAGTTCCGCACGCAGGCCGGCCGGATGTGGTCGGTGATCGACCGGAACGGCGGCCAGTACGCCACCTCGTCGTACGCGGTGACGAACTTCTCGGGCAACGCCGGCCTGGGCACCGTGTACGCCAACGCGGGGCAGAGCCGCGCCTGGCACACCTTCGACACGCTCAACAAGCTGTGGTGGAACCGCGGCGCGACGACCGACTGCTGGGCGAGCAGCGAGCAGGCCGGGCGCTGCACCCCGATCACCGTCCAGTGGTACCCCGGTTCCACCGACGGCACGTACTGGAACCCCGGCGAGGACCGGATCCACCTCGCCGACAACGACCCCGACTCCGAGCACACCACCGTCCACGAGGCGGGCCACGCCCTCCAGGGCAAGCTCTACAAGGGCTGGTGGCCGCGGGTGACCAACTGCTCGCCGCACTACGTCGACCGCACCTCCTCGGCCAGCTGCGCCTGGACGGAGGGCTACGCCAACGCGGTGGCGTTCCACACCTTCGGCGACACCACCTACTACTGGGGCAACGGCAGTTCGCTGAACCTCGCCAACGACCGCTCCACCCGCGGCATCGACCCCGGTGACGCCTGCGAGGCGCGCGTCGCCACCACCCTGGTCGACCTGTGGTCCCAGGTGGACGGCGGCTGGACGAAGAGCAACACCATGATGTCCCAGGACCCGCAGTCCACCTTCCGCGAGTACTTCGTCACCGACCGGCCCGCCCACGGCCTGGACAACGGCGCGAAGGCGCGCGACATCATCTGGAACCACACCATCTGGTACTGACGGAACCGGCTCCTCGGGCCGCACCAGTACCCCGCACCAATACCCGCACCAGTACCAGCACCACCACAGGCCGGGCCGGCTTTCGGCCCGGCCTGTGGCCGTTGCGGCCCGTTCGGAGCGTCGTTGCTGTGAACTCGGTTGACAGGCTTCGAAGCTGTGAAAAGATAGAGGCACGCAAGACGGTGTGACCGGCCGTCAGGAGCCGTGCTGCCGCTTTGCCTTGTTCACCATCCGGTACGGAGACTGAGAACGGAGACTGAGACATGCATCGACTCCCTCGCGTCGCCGCCGCGGCGGCCGCAGCGGCGCTCGTCGTGACCGCCGCGGGTGCGGCCGTGGCCGACGAGGGTACGGGGCGGGCCGCAGCGATGACGGCGCGTCAGCGGTTGGCGCGGGTGCTGCCCGGTGACGCGCCGCACTTCCCCCTGGAGGTCGTCGACGGGGCGGGCAAGGACTACACGTACATGTGGGACGGCAAGGGCGGGTTGGAGCGCCGCACGGAGGGGCTCGGCGACCTGCCGGGGCTGCGGGCGGCGACGCAGGTCGACACCGACTCGGACAACGTGTATGACAGCGACGCCTACTTCCTCACCGCCGACCACAAGGTGATCCTCTCCAGACCCCTGGACTCGGTGCACCGTCAGGTCGCGTCGGGCTGGGGCGGGTACGACACGTTCTTCTCGCCGGGCGACCTGGGCGGGGCGAAGCAGCCGGACCTCCTGACCCGGGACGGGCAGGGGGTGCTCTGGCTTCACCTCGCCAGGGAGGACGGCTCGCTCACCGGCGCGAAGAAGGTGGGTCCCGGCTGGGGGCAGTACACGCAGATCACCGGCAAGGGCGACCTGACGGGCGACGGGAAGACGGACATCGTCGCCCGCGACAAGGACGGGGTGCTCTGGCTCTACAAGGGCACGGGCGACTGGGCCAAGCCGTTCCAGGGACGGACGAGGATCGGCGGCGGCTGGAACCAGTTCAACCTGCTGCTCGGGGCCGGCGACACGGACCTGGACGGCCGCGCGGACCTGGTGGCCCGCGACAAGTCCGGTGCGCTGTGGCGCTACAAGGGCACGGGCAAGGCGTCCGCGCCCTTCGCGGCCAAGGAGAAGATAGGCAACTCCGGCTGGAATCAGTACCGGATCGTCTACTGAGCCGACGGGACGGGGCCCGGGCCGGGTGCGGTGGCGCCGACGTGTGTCAGGAGGGGAACGTCGGCACCACCTCTGCCCCGGGCCCGGCCGCCGGTGCTCAGGTGCCAGTGCTCAAGTCCGGCCCAAGTGGCGCAGGTAGGCGGCGCGGTTGAGCGGGTCGCCGTCCGTCCGGGCCCGGACCGGCGGGGTTCCGGGGCAGGGCAGGTCGTCGGTGGGGGCCGACCACCAGAGGCCCTCGCCCCGGGACAGCGCCGGGAGGCGCCGCTCCACCGCCGCCACCCGGCGTACGGGGACGGTTCCCTTGATCACCCAAGTGCCGCGGCCGGGCGCGGTGTCCCGGATCCGGGCGCCCTGTTCGGAGAGGAGACCCGTCACGGCGCTCAGCGCGTCGGCGGGCACCTCGGCCTCGTAGGCGTGGCACGGCTCGTACACCCGGGTGCCGGCCTCGTCGAGGGCGCGCATCAGGACGAGGGGAGTCAGCGACCGGAAGTCCGTCCCAGTGCTCACCGGGCTGGCGTATCCGGAGTGGGTGAGGGTGACGACGCAGTCGGTCACCGGCCAGCCGTACAGGCCCTGTCGGAGGGTGCGGCGCGCGGTCTCCTCGATGGCGCGGTCGAAGCCGAGGGGGATCGCCCCGAGTTCCGTCTCGCGGCGGAAGGCCACGCCGGAGCCGGGCGGGCCCGGGTCCACCCGGAGGCCGATCGTCGCCCAGAAGGCGGCGGTCCGGTGGCGGTCGATGCCCTCGTACGCGCTGCCGCTCCCGGTGGGACGTTCACGGAAGACGGTACGGCTCTCCTCGAAGACGGCGTCGACCCCGAACTCCTCGCCGAGGGTGGCCGCGATGATCTCTTTCTGGACCTCGCCGTAGAGCAGGAGGGAGGTGCCGGCGCCGTCCGGCAGCGGGCGGGTGCCGATCAGCGGGTCCTGGTCGGCGAGGGCGGCCAGCGCGGCGTAGAGGCGGGGGGCGTCCCCGGGCTTCCGGGGCCGGACGACCGTCTCCAGGCTCGGTGGGGCGAAGGTGGGCGACCCGCCCGAGTGCCCGATCCCGCTCCCGACCCCGTTGGCGTTGCCGCGACCGCGTGTGGGCCCGTCGCCGTTCCCGGGTGCGGGGCCGAGGCGGTCGCCGACGCGGACGCCGGGGAGGCCGCGGAGCCGGGCGATCCCGCCGGGGGTGAGCCGGTGGGCGGCGCCGGGCGGCGCTCCGACGACCTCGAGCGCCGTCACGCGGCCGGTGATCTCGCCGACGCCGCCGTCGGGGCCGTGCCGGTGCAGGGTGACACGGTCGCGGCGGTCCAGGGAGCCGGAGAAGAGGCGGAGGTAGGCGGTCTTCTCCCCGTTCGCGCCCCGCTCGACGGCGAAGACGGTGCCCACGGGCGCGGTGGGGGTGGCGGGGGTGGCGGGGGCCCGGTCCGCGGCGCTTCCCGTGCCGGCCGGCGGGAGCCAGCGGGCGATGCCGTCGAGGAGGTCCGCCACGCCCTGCCCCGAGTGGGCGGACCCGAAGTAGACGGGGTGCAGCAGGCCGCGCGCCGTGCGGTCGGCGAGGGCGGACCGGAGCCGTCCGGCGTCGGGGATCCGGTCCTCGACGAGGTCGGCGAGCAGCGCGTCGTCGTCCTCCGCCAGGGCTTCGGCGACGCGTTCGCGGAAGGCGGGGTCGGCGAAGGAGCCGGGCAGCGTGCGGGCGTCCCGGGTGCCGATGGCGTGGACGGTGTTCATGGGGACGACGCGCGGCGTGAGGCGGGCGCGGATCGCGGCCAGCGTCTCGGCCTCGCGCGCCCCGGCCCGGTCGGTCTTGTTGACGAAGATCAGGGTGGGCAGTCCGAGCCGGTGCAGGGTCTTCATCAGCACCCGCGTCTGCGCCTGCACGCCCTCGACGGCGGACAGGACGAGCACCGCGCCGTCGAGCACGCCGAGGGCGCGTTCGACCTCGGCGATGAAGTCGCTGTGGCCGGGGGTGTCGATGAGGTTGACGTGGAGGCCGTCGAGAGGGAAGGAGGCCACGGCGGAGCGGATGGTGATGCCGCGTCGGCGCTCGATCTCGCCGGAGTCGGTGCGCGTGGTGCCGGCGTCGACGCTGCCGAGCCGGTCGAGGACGCCGGTGTCGAACAGCAGGCGCTCGGTGAGGCTGGTCTTACCGGCGTCGACGTGCGCCAGGATGCCGATGTTCAGGAAGCCCCGGGTGGCCGGGGCCGGGCTGGAGGTGCGCATAAGGGGAGAAGTCCTCGGGAACGGTCGTCCGGTCAGGGCGCTGGATGTTTCCGAGGGCCTGGCGCATCGTCCGGTCGTCTCCCTTGTGCGGCATGGGGTGTGCGCGATGGGGTGTGCGCGGGCCATGGTGCCAGGGGCAGGCGTGGCGCGCGAGGGATTTTCCGCTCCGTCGCCCGGACGGCGGTCGCCGCCGCACGCCGGAACGGGCTGGTCACCGGGCGGGCCGGGCGCAAGGGCGGTGATCTTCGCAGTCCTCGCGGCCGAAGTCCACCCCCCGCTTTGTGAATTGGTTCACACCGGCCTCTTGGCCGGGCCCGGTTCCGCGTGCTGTGATCGGAGCAGGCTTGGCTTCCAGCTCGACGGCGCGCTTGGGGAGGGCACTGTGGCGGAGACCGCCATGCGGAATTCTGGCTTGACGGAACCATGGGGACCACAGGGGCCGAGTCCGCAGGACGGACCGCTGGAGCGCGCGGTGTGGCGGCTCCGTTCGCGGGCCTGCTGGGAGGACGCCGCCGCGCTGATCGCCCCGCGCGCGGCGACGGACCCGGGTGCCGCCCGGTGGCGTACGACCGTGCTGATCGAGCGCTGCGTGTTCACCGCGGAGGGCTGGAGCGCCGCCGAGGACGCGCTGCGCGGCGCCGAGGCGCTGGCCACGGACGACGAGGAGCGCGGCGCGGCGGCGTGCGAACGGGGCCACCTCGCCTACCTGTCCACTCTTCTGGGTGTACGCGACCGGGCGGACGAAGCACGTTCCGCCCTGGGGCGCGCGGCGGCACTGCTCGCGCCCCGCTCCCCCGGCCGCCCCCTGCTCGACTTCCGCCGCGGCCTGATCGCCCAGCACCTCTCGGACAACCCGTCCGACGCCACGGCCGCGTTCCGGCGCGCCCACACGGGAGCGGGCGAGCACGGCCACCGGCTGCTGCTCTCGTTCACCTGGCGGCACCTGGCGGCGATGGCCGAGCACGACGGCCGGGACGCCGACGCGCGGCAGGGCTACACCGAGTCACTGCGCATCCGCGAGGAGCTCGGCTACCTGGTGGGAATCGCACCGGCCCTCGTCTCGCTCGCCGCCGTCCTCCCCGACCCGGCCGAGGCGACCCGGCTGCGCGAGGAGGCGGGACGGCTGGTCCGGCTGCTGGGCGGGGTCCCGTCCTGGCTGGTCGACCGGCTGCCCCAGCGCCAGGCGGGAGCGACGACCGACTGAGGACGGGCGGCCGGTCACCCGAGCGGACCGGGTGCCCGGCCCGCCGGGCTCATTCCGCCGCGCCCGTGTAGTGCCCGCGGACCAGCGTCTCGACGGCCGGCAGGTCGCGGGCGGCGAGCGCGTCGAGCAGGGCGGCGTGCTCGGCGGCGTCGGCGACGAGGTCGTCCGTGCGCCGGGCCCAGTCCCCGGGGGCCGGCCACTGCGCGCGGCGGTGGAGCTCGTCGGCGACGGTGACGAGCTGGCGGTTGTCCGCGAGCCCGAGCAGGGCGCGGTGGAAGGCGCGGTCGGCCTCGGCGTAGGCGGCGCGGTCGCCGCCGCGGGCGACGGCCTCCGCCCGCTCGGCGAGCGGCAGCAGTTCGCGCCAGCGCGCCGCGGGCAGCGTACGGGCCAGCCGGAGCAGGACGGGCACCTCCAGCAGGGCGCGGACCTCGGCGAGCTCCGCCAGGTCGCGGGCGGACCGGCTGGTGACCCGGAAGCCCCGGTTGGGCACGGCCTCGACCGCACCCTCGGCGACCAGCTGCTGCATGGCCTCCCGGACCGGCGTCGCCGAGACCCCGAACCGCTCGGCCAGCGCGGGCCCCGAGTAGACCTCCCCGGGTATGAGGTCGCCGCCGACCAGGGCCTTGCGCAGGGCGTCGAGCACCTGGCCGCGCACGGAGTAGCGCGTCGGCATCCGCCGGGCGAGGCCGGCCGACGGCGCGCCCGCCCCGAACGCGTGCCGGTGCTCGCCGTTGACGCGCTCGCCGTGCGGACGCTCGCCGTGTACGTGCTCACCGCGCGCCGCGGCGCCGTCGGCGAGCGGCTCGCGGGCGGGCGCGCCGGTGCGCGGGTGCGGCACCGCCGGGTGGGGTCTGCCCTGCTCCATGAGAGGTCCTCCTATGTCTCCATTCGAACCATAGGCGGAGGATCCGGCGGCTCAAACCCCGATCGTCACGAAGTAAGGCCCGGCCGCCACGGAGCGGGGGACGGTCCCGGCCCGCGCCCCGACGGGCCGGGGGTGCCGCACCAGCCGACACCAGCACCACGCGACACCATTCGCATCACCCGACCGAGCTCAAGCCGATCCTCTTCAATCCACTCGAAAGGGTGAATTGATTAGAACCCAATTCCCCGGTCGCAGCAGGATGTTCGAAGCAATACACACCTATCCGTATGTCCTTGGCGTCCATTGGCGGCGAGTTGCCCGGAAACCGCTTGGTGCGCTGGCCGATTCCGTCAGGATGGCGCGCGAAAGGCCGGTACCGCGATGCAAGGGACGCAAGAAGATGAGAGTGACCGACATACCGCTGAATTGGGTATTGCCCAGTGCCGTGGCCCTCGCCGGAGCCGTGGTGGCGGTGACGGTGTTCTCCCGCGGCCGCCACGGCGGACCGGAGGACGCGACGGGCACGGATTCCTGGGAACGCACCGAGGAACGCAGGAGGCGCAAGGAGGCGCTGTACGGCAGCGCGTCCTACGTCCTCCTCTTCTGCTGCGCGGCGGTGGCCGCCGCCCTCTCCTTCCACGGCCTGGTCGGCTTCGGACGGCAGAACCTGGGCCTGACGGACGGCTGGGAGTACCTGGTGCCGTTCGGGCTCGACGGCGCCGCCATGTTCTGCTCGGTCCTGGCCGTGCGCGAGGCCAGCCACGGCGACGCGGCACTCGGCTCCCGCATGCTGGTGTGGACCTTCGCGGGCGCCGCCGCCTGGTTCAACTGGGTGCACGCGCCGCGCGGGATGGACCACGCGGGAGCCCCGCAGTTCTTCGCCGGCATGTCGCTGTCGGCCGCGGTCCTGTTCGACCGCGCGCTCAAGCAGACCCGCCGGGCCGCCCTGCGCGAACAGGGTCTCGTCCCCCGCCCGCTGCCGCAGATCCGGATGGTGCGCTGGCTCCGGGCGCCGCGCGAGACCTTCGGCGCCTGGTCGCTGATGCTGCTGGAGGGCGTACGGACGCTGGACGAGGCCGTGGACGAGGTCCGCGAGGACAAGCGGCAGCGCCGCCAGCACCGGCTGCGCCGCCGCGAGGCCGGAAAGCTGGAGCGCGCGCGGCTGAAGGCGTACAACCGGCAGCACCGCGTGCTGTGGGGACGCGCCCGCGGCGGACGGCAGGTGGAGGTGACGGCGGTGACGGCGCCGCCCCAGCCGGCACAGATCGGCTCGCAGTCCGGAGCGGAGCCTTCCATAACCGAGCAGGAGCAGCTCCCCCCACGCGGCCGGCCGCTCCAGGCGGTGAACAGGACGGGCACGGTGGGCGCGTCGAACGCCCCGGGCGTGACGGGCCCCGTCGGACCCATCGACCTCACCGCCGAGGACGACACCCAGCCCATCCGGCGACTCGACTCCCTGGAGGAGAAACTGGCACGCATCGAGCGGCAGTTCGGCTGATCCGGCCGCTCCGAGCCCGTACGCCGGCTCGGAGCGGCACGGACGGTCCACGTGACCCGGGCGGCAGCACGGCGGCGTACTCTCCGGACGTCCCTCCGGCCCGCGCGCCGGCCCCGGTCAGCGGTCCTCCGCCGCCAACTCGAACCACACCGCCTTTCCCGTGCCGTGCGTCCGCACGCCCCAGGTGTCGGCGAGGGCCTGGACGAGCAGCAGACCGCGCCCGGACGTCGCCGCGCTCCCGGCAGCACACTGATCCCCGTCACACCGCTCCCCGTCACACCGATCCCGGTCATACCGGTCCCCGTCGAGGCCCGGCGGGCCGGCGTCGGGCGCGCGGAGCACCGGGCGCCGCGGCAGGGTGTCCCGCACCTCCACCCGCAACCGCCCCTTGACGACGGCCGGGGCGCCACCGCCGAGCACGGCCGTCACCACCGCGCCGCCGTCGGTGTGCACCAGGGCGTTGGTCACGAGCTCGCTGGTCAGCAGCTCGGCGGTGTCCGCCCGCCCGGGCGCGCCCCAGTGGACCAGAAACCGGCGCAGGGCCGCCCGTATCCCCGCGACCGCCGCCAGGTCGTCGCGGCCGAGTCGTCTTTCCCAGTACGGCTCGCTCTCCCCGCCGTTCACCTCGTTGCGCGCCGTGCAGCCCGCGGACCCTTCCCGACCTTCGCGGTCCCCCGCGCCCAACCAGTGTGCAGTCCGCCGTTTCATTTCCGTTCGCCCCGACCCCTCCCCGGCGCCCCGGCATCGAACAGGCTCACGGCAAATGCATGCCCCGCCTGCACAGAAACGACTCCTGTTGACTCATCAACATGATGCTGCGGCGGAATTGCGGAACTCCCTTGCGCACGGCGGGAACCGCTGCCCCGACCACCTCTTACGGCACCGATCCCGCCGTATTCGGAGATCATTCACGAGATCGTCAGGGCGTTCTCCGATCCGCTGCCTCCTCCTACGCCTCCCAGATCGCGGCGGCCGAGCGGTCGTCCGCGTATCCCTTGACGCGCAGCTGCGCGTCGGACAGGAACTCGGCCAGCCCCGGCGGCTGGGCCCGCGTGCCCCACCGCTCGGCGAGCGCGTCGGCCAAGGCGGGCTCGCCGCGCAGGGGTTCGGCCAGCCCCGCGCTGCACAGCAGCAGGGCGTCACCGGGCCGGGCGACCGCGGCACGGAAGCGGAACGGTTCGGTCGGCACCTCCTCGGGGTCGATCACGGGAGTGGTGCCGGGGGTGGGGATGCCCAGGTCGACGGTGATGCGGTCGTCGCACAGCGCGTCCCCGCCGGGGTCGCCGCCCGGGCCCGGTCCCGCTCCGGCCGGGCGGGGCGCCGGGTCGAGGTCCTGCCAGGCGCCCTCGCGGAGCCGGAACAGCCCGCCGCCGCCCACGCCGAAGAAGACGCGGGTACGGCACCGGGGGTCGGCCGGCAGCAGTAGGCAGCGCAGCGCGGCCGTGTACTCGGCGGGCGGCAGGCCGAGTTCGGCGGCACGGGTGCGGAGGCGGCCGTACGACCGGTCGGTGAGCCGGTGCAGCCCGGAGCGCAGTTCGCCGCGCCGGCCGGCCCGGATGTCCTCCCCCAGCCGGGCGTGGCTGCGCCCGACCGCGGCGCCCAGCCAGGCGCAGATGTCCCGCGCCGCCCGGTGCGCGCCCTCGGCCGCGCGGGCGCCGCTCGCGACGGCGACGAGCAGCACGGCCCCGTCCCCGCTCCCGAACCGGGCGGTGAGCAGCGCGTCCCGCCGCGGCTCGCCGCGGTAGCGCGCGGAGTCGCCGCGCAGGGAGACGGCCCGCAGCGTCATGGCGCCGTACCGGGCGCCGTCGAGGACGGTGTCCGGGACGAGGTCCTCCAGCCCGCCCGGGTCCGCGGCGGGCCAGGCGGTCGGCTCCGCCTCGTAGGTCGGCGGCCCCTGCCCGACGTACTCCTGCGCCCGGGGGCGGGCCCCCTCCCGGCGCCGTGGCCGCGGTACTTGCGGCACCACGGCGGCCTCCAGCGCCGCGGCCGACTCACAGGCCGCCGGAGGGTCGGACGCCTCGACGGTCTCGGGCACCACGGACGCCTCGGACGCGGCAGGGGGCTCGGAGGCGTCCGACAGCCCCGACGCTTCCGGCGCCCAAGGGACGCCGCACGTCAGCGCGGAGAGGTCGGGGAGGGTGGGGATCTCGGGCCGCGCGGACGCCGCGGGCGGCAGCCCCGGGACGTCGGGGCGCGGGGGCTCCCCGGCCGGCCCGGAGTCGTCGGACCTCGCGTAGGCGTCGGGATCCGCGCAGGAGTCGGGCCGCGCGGCGGCCTCGGTCCGTGCGAGGGCTTCCGGAGGAGCGGCGGCTTCCCGCCGTGCGGGGGCTTCGAGGCGGGTGAGGGCTTCGGGCGGCCGGGGGGCGAGCGTGGCGCCGGAGCCGGAGCCCGGGCCGGAGCCGGAGCCGAGGCCGGAGCCGAGGCTGTCCGTTCCGCCACCGGGCCGGTCCGACAGCCCGTCCGACAGCCCGTCCGATGGCCCGTCCGATGGCCCGTCCGACGCGGAACGCGGCGCGGGCCGACGGCCGGCGGAACGCCGCGCGGAGGCGCCGAGCCGTCCGGCGCCTTCCCGTTGGCGGGACCCGGGCCCGTCCCCCGCCTCCCGGACGTCCGGCACGGGCGGCACACCGAGGGCCGCGCCACCGGACGCCCGGGCCGGCTCGGGGGCATCGGACGCACCCGGGCCGAAGACGTCGCCGCCCGGCGGGCCGGCCGTCCCGGCCCGCTCGCCGTCCCTCGCCGACCGGCCGGGAGAGCCGGTACGTACAGGCCCGGCGTCGCCGGCCCCCGACGCGGCGGAGGTGCCCGGTCGGGAGCCGTAGCCGCCCGGCGAGCCGACTGCTCCCGGCCGCTCGTCGCCCCTCGCCGGCCGGCCGGGAGGGCCGGTTCGCGCGGACCGCGCGTCGTCGGGCCCGGGCGTGGTGAAGGCGTCCGTCCGGTAGCCGTCGCCGCCCGGCGGGCCGACGGGCCCCAGCCGGTCACCGTCCCCCGCCGGCCAGTCGGACGAGCCCCAGTCGGAGGAGCCGGCGTCACCGGCGTCCGGCGGGCCGGCCGCCCCCGGTAGGTCACTGCTCGCCGGTCGGTCACTGCCGGCCAGTCGGTCGCCGCTCGCCGACCGGTCGCCGCTCGCGGCCCGGCCGCGAGGGGCGGTACGTGCGGACCCGGCGTCGCCGGCCCCCGACCCGGCGGAGGCTTCCGGCCGCCCGAACCGGTCCGCGAGGTCCGAACGACCGGAGGGCTCGCGGCGGCTGCCGGACAGGGGAGAGCGGGCTGTGGGCTCCGGCCGGTCGGAACGGTCAGAGCGGCCGGGAGGTTCGAACCGGTCCGCACCGCCGGAGCGGTCGCTGCCGTCGGCGCCGTCGAACCGGCCGTTCCCGGCGGCCCGATCACCGCTCTCCCGCTCCCGCGGATCCCCCGCCCCCGGCCGGCCGCCTCCCTTGCGCCGCCCGCTCCCGCCGGACCGCTCGTTCCGTCCCGGCGGGTGCGCCGACTCGGCCGGGCCGGGGCGGTCCGTACGACCGGAGCGGCCGTCCGCCCGTTCCGGGACCTCCGGCCCCGCGGCCGGCGGCCACGCGGCGTTCGGCGGGGGCGGGGAGGACTTCCGGCCGGGGGCCGCGGGCCCGGGCCGGGCGCCGCGCGACGCGGCCGAAGGTGCCCCGAGGTCCCAGCGGGAGGCGGCGTTCGGCGGGGGTGGGGGCGGCGGTGGAGGAGGGGGTGGTGGTGGAGGGGGAGACGGCGGGGGCGGTGTGCCCCGGGGCGGGCCGGAGAGGTCGGGCAGCGGGGGCAGCCGGGACGGGTCCGGGGGCCCACCGGACCGGGAGGAGACCGACCAGGCCGCGCGGGCGGGCAGCCCGCTGAGCGGGGGCGCGCCGCGGGCCGCGCGGCCCGGCGGGCGGGCGGAACCCTGGGGCGGCGGGTCACCGCCGACGACGGCCGCGGCGGAAGCGAACCGGTCGTCGAGGCTGTCCTCCCCGGCGGCGGGAGCCGGACCGTCCGTGGTCCGGCCGTACAACTCCGCCCACCAGGCGTCCTCTTGTCCCTGATCCCCCAGCTGACTCATGCCCTTATTGTCCACACTGCTGGGCATACGGGAAGAGTGCACGCGAGGCCCCTCGCGGAGATGATGGCGGGAGTCGCAACACGGTCGTGGGGAGGGGTGTCACGTGCCCGGTGCCATAGGTCCGGCCGCCGTCGGGGGCCTGGAACGCGGAAGACCCGCAGGACAGCGCAGGCAGGAGCGGTCGGAGGACCGGTCCGGCGGCCCCGGCCCGGCGGTCGAGGCGGTCACCGGCGCGGACGCCGTCGCCCGGCGTCTGGCGGGGCTGCGGCGGCGAGCCGTCGAAGAAGTGTGCGCACTGGTGAAGAACCGTCCCTGGGTTGACACGTGCACCGGACACGGGGGGCGCCACCGCACGGTCGTGGACCGAGCGGGCGGCCTCCTCCCGGAAACACACCCGGCCGGCCGGCACCTGATCCGGGTCGCCGACCGCGTACCCGCCGAGCTCTTCCTCGCGGACCGGAGGGAGGCGCTCCTGGTCCTTCCCTCCGGGAACGCGGGACCCGCGGCGCTCGTCGTCGGCGCCGGCGAACTGCTGGACTCGCTGGCGGCCCTGTTCGAGACCGTCTGGCACGAGGCCCGCCCGCTACGGCCGACGGACGACGCTCCTTTACCGCCTGTCTCCGACGTCCCGGACGCCACGGACCTGGCGGTCCTGTCGCTGTTGCTGTCCGGGCTGACCGACGCGAGCGTCGCCAAGCAGCTGGGACTGGGGTTGCGGACGGTGCAGCGGCGGGTGAAGCGGCTGATGGAACTGGCCGGGGTGACGACGCGGCTGCAACTGGGCTGGAAGGCGGCGGAACGGGGCTGGACGACGGGCGGACCGCTACCCCGCCCGACCGCGGCCCGGAGTTGAGAGGGGGAATCGGAGGATCGTTCCCTCACACACCCGGCAGACCGTCCGGCACCTCCGGCACCCGCTGCCGCTCCTCCCCCGCCTCCAGGGCGAGCAGCAGCCGCTTGCGGTCGAGGCCGCCCGCGTAGCCGGTGAGGGAGCCGTCCGAGCCGATGACGCGGTGGCACGGGCGCAGCACGAGCAGCGGGTTGGCGCCGATGGCCCCGCCGACCGCGCGGACGGCCGCCCGGGAGACGCCGAGGCGGGCGGCCAGTTCGCCGTAGCTGGTCGTCGCGCCGTACGGGACGGCGTCGAGCGCGTCCCAGACCCGGCGGCGGAACTCGGTCCCCTCGACGGCGTACTCGAGGGCGAACTCCTTCGCCTCGCCCGCGAAGTAGGCGTCGAGCTGGCGCCGGGCCTCGGCGAAGGCGTCGGGTGCGCGGTGCCAGTCCGGGCGGACGGTGAAGCCGTTGCGCTGACCGGGGACGGAGAGGGAGGCGAGCGCGGTGCCGCCCGGGGCGGTCGGGGAGGGCCGGCCGGTGAGCAGCAGGGTGCCGAGGGGGCTGTCGGTCTCGGTGTACAGCGTCGGAAGCATTTCGGGTGCCGTCCTTACTCCCCCGCCGCGGCGGGCGTGCGGTTCAAGAGCTTGTGATTCGGGAGCGTGGGGTTCGAGAGCGCGGGGTTCGAGAGCGTGGGGCTCCACAGGTGGTGCAGCGCGTACGAGCGCCAGGGCCGCCAGTCGTCGGCGGCGTCCGGCCCGGCGCCGAGGGCGGCGAGTCCGTGGCGCGCCCCGGCGTCGCCGGGGAGGAAGACGTCGGGGTCGCCGAGCGCCCGCATCCGGATGTAGCCGGCGGTCCACGGGCCGACGCCGGTCAGGGCGAGCAGCCGCCGCTCGGCGTCGTCGCGGTCGGCGCCCGGGTCGAGCCGGACGGTGCCGTCGGCGAGGGCGGCCGCCACGGTCCGCAGGGCGCGCCTGCGGGCCTCCGGCATGCCCGGGTCGTCGGGGCCGTCGAGGCCGGCCTCGGCGAGGACGCCGGGTTCCGGGAAGACGTGGGTGAGCGTGCCGTCGGGGACGGGCAGCGGGGTGCCGTGCGCGGCGACCAGCCGGGCCGCGAGGCGGGCCGCCGCGGCGACCGAGACCTGCTGGCCGAGCACGGCCCGGACGGCGAGCTCCTCCGCGTCCGCCGCACCGGGCGACCGGAGGCCGGGCCGGGCGGCGACGAGCGGACGCAGCCGGGGGTCGGCGCCGAGGCGCTCCGCGACGGCGTCGGGGTCGGCGTCCAGGTCGAAGAGGCGGCGCATCCGCTGGACGGCGTTGGCCAGGTCGCGCAGGTCGGTGAGGTGCAGCCGGCAGGCGAGCCAGGTGCCCCGGCCGCCCCCGCGAACGTGCCCGGCGGGCGGCTCCTGGACCTCGGCGATGCCCGTGCCGTAGGGCAGCCGCAGGGTGCGCCGGTAGACGCGGGCGCCGACGGTGCCCGTCATCTCCTCGACGCCAGTGATCACCCGGCGCTCCAGGAAGTCGAAGACCTCCCGGGCGGCGTACGGCCCCCGGTGGGCGAGCCGCAGCGGCACGCCGGCCGGCGCGGTGCCCTTGGCGGCCCGGGGCCGCTTCCCCGTCCTGACCTGCGCCCGCAGCGCGGTGGGCGTCTGCGCGTAGATCTCGCGAATGGTGTCGTTGAACTGCCGCACACTCGCGAAACCCGCCGCGAAGGCGGTCTCCGTGACCGGCAGGTCCGTGGTCTGCAACAGGACGCGGGCGGTGTGCGCGCGCTGCGCCCTTGCGAGGGCGACGGGCCCGGCGCCCAGCTCCTCGGTGAGCTGCCGGTGCACCTGCCGCGCGCTGTACCCCAGCCGCGCGGCCAGCCCCGCCACCCCCTCCCGGTCCACCACCCCGTCCGCGATCAGCCGCACCGCCCGTCCCACCAGGTCCGCCCGGATGTTCCACTCCGCCGACCCCGGCGCCGCGTCCGGCCGGCACCGCCGGCACGCCCGGAACCCGGCCCCCTGCGCGGCCGCCGCCGACGGGTAGAACCGGACGTTCACCCGCTTCGGCGTGACCGCCGGGCAGCTCGGCCGGCAGTAGATGCCGGTCGTCGCGACGGCGAAGAAGAACTCGCCGTCGAAGCGGGCGTCTCTGCTGCTTACCGCTTGGTAGCGGAGGTCGTCGGGGTGGGGTGCGGTTGTCGTCACGTGTTCCAGTGTGCGGGAGCCGGCGGGGCCGGTCTGGCGGAAATCGGACGCGGGGTTCCAAGCCCCCGCACCCCCCGAAACCGCGCTCCGCGCGGTTGTCCTCAGACGCCGGACAGGCTGATACAGCCCGTCCGGCGTCTGAGGACGAGCGGCGAAGCCGCGATAAGGGGGTCTGGGGGCGCAGCCCCAGGAAGCGGCGAAGGGGTGGGACCGGGGCACCCCCCACCGAACCCGCCTAGCGCGAGCGCCCCCGCTTGCGTTCCACCATGTACGCCCCCTCCGCCATCAGCAGCTTCCACTCCCGCCGCATCTCCGCCCGCACCCGCGCGTCCGTGCGCGCCGCGATGCGCCGGTTCTCACGCAGCAGCTTCCGGTAGCTGTCGAGCCGGCGCGGGCTCAGCGCACCGTCCTCGATGGCCGCCGTCACCGCGCACCCGGGCTCGCTGTCGTGCCCGCAGTCGTGGAAGCGGCACTCCTCGGCCAGGGCCTCGATCTCGGAGAAGGTGCGGGAGACGCCGCCCTCGGCGTCCCAGAGGCCGACGCCCCGCAGCCCGGGGGTGTCGATGAGGACGCCCCCGCCCGGCAGGGGCAGCAGGTTGCGGGTGGTGGTGGTGTGGCGGCCCTTGCCGTCGCGGTCGCGGATCGCCTGGACGTCCTGGACGTCGGTGCCCACGAGGGCGTTGGCGAGGGTGGACTTGCCCGCGCCGGACGGGCCGAGGAGCACGGACGTGCCCCCGGCGAGCACGGCGGCGAGCACGTCGACGCCGTCGCCCGTGGCCGCGCTGACGGCGAAGACCTGCGCGCCGGGCGCGACCGCCTCCGTGTCGGAGAGGAGGTGGCCGAGGACGGCCGGGTCCGGTACGAGGTCCGCCTTGGTCAGGACGACGACGGGTTCGGCGCCGCATTCCCAGGCGAGCGCCAGGAAGCGCTCCACCCGGCCGAGGTCCGGGTCGGTGGAGAGCGGGACGGCGATGAGGGCCCGGTCCACGTTGGCGGCCAGGATCTGGCCCTCGGACCGCTGGGAGGACGTGGACCGCACGAACGCCGTGCGGCGCGGCAGCAGCGCCCGTACGTGGCCCGTCGTCAGGTCGAGGGCGGCCCAGTCGCCGGTGCACATGATGCGCAGCGGGTCGCCCGTGGTGACGAGGGAGGTGTCGCCGTGGACGATGGCGACGCCGTCGTCGGCGGTCTCGTCGGCGACCACGAGGTCGCAGCGGCCCCGGTCGACGCGGACGATCCGGCCGGGGACGAAGCCCTCGGCGGCGTACGGGGTGAAGGAGTCAGCGAAGCCCTCGTCCCAGCCGTAGCGGGCGAGGGGGTGCTGTGCGGAGAGCGTGAACTGCTCGGACAACGCGGTCTTCCTTAGGAAGGAGGGAGGTGAGAGTGGTCGATCGCCGGGTACGGGCCGTCGTGGCCGCCGTGGTGACAGTCATCCCGGGCTCACCTCCTGATTCCGCGTGCGGCGCGCTCGCCGCTCATTCCGTCCTCGCCGCCGACTCGCGGCTGTCGGGGGGACTCTAGAGCGCGGGGCGCCGCGCTCGCGAGCGAATATTCGAGTGCGCCCATCCGAGGCCCGCGACCGCCCCCGCTACCGCCTCCGGTGCTTCGCGTGCTTGGGCTCCCCCTTCGCCCCCTTGCCCCCCTTCGTCACCTTCCCCGGCTTCTCCGCCCGCACGTGCTGGAGCCGCGTCCGCACGTCCTCCGGCGGCAGGAACTGCGCCCACCGCTCCGGGAACTCCGACGGCGGCTCCCGGTCCCGTCCCGTCAGCCCGTCCTCCGAGAAGTCGGACTCGGGGTCGTCCTCGTACTCGTGGACCATCGCCAGCGCCGCCCGCTCCGCCGCCACCGCCGCCGCGGCCGCCGCCTTCCTGCGGTCCGCCTCGGCGCGGGCGGCGGCGGTGGTGACCGACGGCCAGACCCGGTCCATGGCCGCGTTGACCGCCGCGCCCACGAGCACGGCGAAGGCGGAGACGCCGATCCACAGCAGGACGGCGACGGGCGCCGCGAGCGAGCCGTAGATCGTCAGGCCCTCCACCGTGTGGGTGAGGTAGATGCGCAGCAGAAAGCTGCCGACCACCCACATGGTGAGCGCCACGAGCGCACCGGGAATGTCCTCCCGCCACGGCGACCGCACCGGCACGGACACGTGGTAGAGCGTGGTCAGGAAGGCCACGGACAGCACCAGGACCACCGGCCAGTAGAAGATCTGGGCGACGCCTGCGCTCCACGGCAGGATGTTCTCCACCGCCTCGGGCCCCACCACCATCAGCGGCATCACCACCGCCCCGATCAGCAGGGCGACGATGTAGAGCAGGAAGGCGAGCAGCCTGGTGCGGACGATGCCGCGCCGGCCCTCCAGCCCGTACATGATCGTGATGGTGTCGACGAAGACGTTGACGGCCCTCGACCCCGACCACAGGGCGATGGCGAAGCCGACCGAGACGATCTCGGGCCGGCGGGCGCCGCTCTGCACGTCGTTCAGCAGGGGCACGGTGATCTGGTTGACGCCGCGGTCCGACAGGACGGCCGAGGACGCGTTGATGATGTTGTCCTGGAGGCTCTTGATGGTGTGGGTGCCGGTCCAGTCGTCCAGGTACCCCAGCAGGCTCATGAAGCCCAGGAGCAGCGGTGGCAGCGACAACAGCGTGAAGAACGCGGCCTCGGCGGCGAGGCCGGTGACGCGGTACTCCATGCAGGAATTGATCGTGTCCTTCAGGAGCAGCCACGCCATCCTGCGCTTCGACACATTTCGGTACAGGGCCCTAGCTCGGTGGAGCCGGCCCTTCCGCTGCCCCGGTGGTTCATTTGTTGCTGCCTGCACGCCCTAACCGTATCCGTCCCCGACCGGTCCGTTCATCCGCCGGACGGCCGCGCGGAGCACGCCCGGCAGCCGCGCGGAGCAGGCCGGACAGGTGTGCGGGGGCGCGGGGGGCCGCCGCGGCGCGCGTGGTTGGGTGAGGTCATGGACAACAGAACGACCGCTGTGACCACCTGGTCGCTGCACATGACCGCACCGGACGCCCTCGTCCCCGCCGACGCGCCCGGTCCGGGCCCCGACGTCCGGTTCGTCCGGTCGGAGGTGCCGTCGCCCGAGTTCAGCCGGTTCCTCTACACGGCCGTCGGCGGCGACCACGCCTGGACGGACCGGCTCGGCTGGCCGTACGCGCGGTGGCGGGAGTACCTGGACCGGCCCGGCGTGGAGACGTGGGTGGCGTACGACCGGGGGACGCCGGCCGGTTACGTGGAGCTGGCACCGGGCGACCCCGGCCCCGAGTTCGGGGGCGTCGGCCTGGAGTTCGGGGGCGACGGCCACGGGGCCCCCGCCGGCTCCGTCGAGATCGTCTACTTCGGGCTGCTGCCCGCCTTCCAGGGCCGGCGCATCGGCGGCGGCCTCCTCACCCACGCCGTACGCCGCGCCTGGGACCTGGCCGACCGCTGGCCCGGCCTGCCGCCGACCCGCCGCGTCTGGCTGCACACCTGCTCCAAGGACGGCGAGCACGCCATGGCCAACTACACGCGGCGCGGCTTCTCCGTCTTCGCCACGAAGACGGAGGACGAGCCGGACGTACCGGCCCCCGGCCCCTGGCCCGGCGCCCACCCCGCACACGCCTGACCACGATCCTCATCTCACATAACAAGATCAATCGTCTCACTATACGGCGAATGGTGGACTGGCCCCAAACGCCCGTGCCACGCTTCCCTCATGTCACGAGCTGGAGTTGCCTTGGTGAGTCGGCGTCACGTCGACCTCGGCCGCGTGTCCAGCGCCATCTGTCCAGCGGGCTGACCGGCTCAGCACTCCCGCTCCCCCCACCGCCGTCCCCGAAGGCGCGGACCGGCGGGCCCCACCCGATTCCGTCCGTTCTTGGGCCGTCCGCTGCACCCTCCCCACCCTGCCGCTCACCATAACCGCAGGTCAGTGCCGTCATGCCGTCATCGACGCGGCTCCGGCGCCGGCCCGCGGGACATGCGTGCCCGCGGGGTACGCGGCGTCGGCCCGGCGGGCGGACCTTCCGAAGGACAGAACGCCATGGCCGCCACCGCGCAACCCCCCGCAGCCGACGCGCCGGCGACGCCCCGCCGCAAGACCGGCCGTCACCGCGGCGAAGGCCAGTGGGCCGCGGGCCACTTCACCCCGCTCAACGCCAACGAGCAGGTGAAGAAGGACGACGACGGTCTCAACGTACGGACACGGATTGAGACGATCTACGCCAAGGCGGGTTTCGCCGCCATCGACCCCGCCGACCTGCGCGGCCGGATGCGCTGGTGGGGCCTGTACACCCAGCGCCGGCCCGGCATCGACGGCGGGAAGACCGCGGTCCTGGCGCCGGAGGAGCTGGACGACGAGTTCTTCATGCTGCGCGTGCGGGTCGACGGCGGCCGGCTGACCACCGCCCAGCTGCGCGTGATCGGGGAGGTCTCCCAGGAGTTCGCCCGCGGCACCGCCGACATCACCGACCGCCAGAACATCCAGTACCACTGGATCCGCATCGAGGACGTCCCCGAGATCTGGCGGCGGCTGGAGGCCGTGGGCCTGTCCACCACCGAGGCGTGCGGCGACACGCCCCGCGTCATCCTCGGCTCGCCGGTCGCCGGGATCGCCGAGGACGAGATCGTCGACGGCACCCCGGCGATCGAGGAGATCCAGCGCCGCTTCATCGGCAACAAGGACTTCTCCAACCTGCCCCGCAAGTTCAAGGCGGCCGTCTCCGGCTCCCCGCTGCTGGACGTCGCCCACGAGATCAACGACGTGGCGTTCGTCGGCGTCCGCCACCCCGAGCACGGGCCGGGCTTCGACCTGTGGGTGGGCGGCGGGCTGTCCACCAACCCGCGGCTCGGCGTCCGGCTCGGCGCCTGGGTCCCGTCGGAGGACGTCCCCGACGTCTTCGGCGGAGTGATCGGCATCTTCCGCGACTACGGCTACCGGCGGCTGCGCAACCGCGCCCGGCTGAAGTTCCTCGTCGCCGACTGGGGTCCGGAACGGTTCCGCGAGGTGCTGGAGAAGGAGTACCTGGGCCGCGCCCTGGCCGACGGGCCCGCGCCCGAGCGGCCGGCGGAGCGCTGGCGCGACCACGTCGGCGTCCGCCGGCAGCGCGACGGCCGGTACTACGTCGGCTTCGCGCCGCGCGTCGGCCGGGTGGACGGCAGCACCCTGACGAAGATCGCGGAGCTGGCCGAGGCCCACGGCTCGGGCCGGGTGCGGACCACCGCCGAGCAGAAGATGATCGTCCTCGACGTGCCGGAGGACCGGGTCGCGGCCCTGACCGCCGGGCTGGAGGCACTGGACCTCCGGGTGGGCCCGTCCCCGTTCCGGCGCGGCACGATGGCCTGCACCGGCATCGAGTTCTGCAAGCTGGCGATCGTCGAGACCAAGGCGCGCGGCGCGTCCCTCATCGACGAACTGGAGCGCCGCCTCCCGGACTTCGACGAGCCCCTCACCATCAACCTCAACGGCTGCCCCAACGCCTGCGCCCGCATCCAGGTGGCGGACATCGGTCTCAAGGGGCAGCTGGTCATGGACGACCGGGGCCGCCAGGTCGAGGGCTACCAGGTGCACCTGGGCGGCGCGCTCGGCCTGGAGGCCGGGTTCGGCCGCAAGGTGCGCGGCCTCAAGGTGACCGCGGACGAACTCCCCGACTACATCGAGCGGGTGCTCCGCCGCTACCTCGCCGGCCGCGCCGACGGCGAGCGCTTCGCGGCCTGGACGGCCCGGGCCGGCGAGGAGGAGCTGTCGTGAGCGAGCGCGCCGCCCCCTTCCACTGCCCGTACTGCGGCGACGAGGACCTGCGGCCGAACGAGACGGGCCACGGCGCCTGGGAGTGCGCCGCCTGCAACCGCGCGTTCCAGCTGAAGTTCCTGGGGCTGCTGGCCCGGGGTCTCTCCGGAGGTCCGGACCAGCGGACCACCGGCGGACCGGAGGAGCGGATACCGGGAGGACTCGATGACCGATCGTGAGCAGCTCGCCCTCCGCGCCGGCCGCGAGCTGGAGGACGCCCCCGCCGAGGAGATCCTCCGCTGGGCCGTCGAGACGTTCGGCGACCGCTTCTGCGTCACCTCCTCCATGGAGGACGCCGTCGTCGCCCACCTCGCCTCCCGCGTCCGGCCCGGCGTCGACGTCGTCTTCCTGGACACCGGCTACCACTTCCCGGAGACCATCGGGACGCGCGACGCGGTGGCGGCGGTGATGGACGTCAACGTCGTCACCCTCGCCCCGCCGCGGACCGTCGCCGAGCAGGACGCCGAGCACGGCCCCGCGCTGCACGACCACGACCCGGACCTCTGCTGCGCGCTGCGCAAGGTGCGGCCGTTGCAGAAGGGGCTGGCGGGGTACGACGCGTGGGCGACCGGGCTGCGCCGCGACGAGTCCCCGACCCGGGCCGCGACGCCCGTCGTCGGCTGGGACGCCCGGCGCGGCAAGGTCAAGGTCGCGCCGATCGCCCGCTGGACGCAGGACGACGTGGACACGTACGTCGCGGAGCACGGCGTGCTCACCAACCCGCTGCTCATGGACGGGTACGCGTCCATCGGCTGCGCGCCCTGCACCCGCCGGGTGCGGGAGGGCGAGGACGCCCGGGCCGGCCGCTGGGCGGGCCGCGCCAAGACCGAGTGCGGGCTGCACGGATGACCGGCCCGTACCGATCAAGCGGATCGAATCCCTGGGAGAACCGGATGACGGGTGCCACGGTGTGGCTCACCGGCCTGCCGAGCGCGGGCAAGACGACGATCGCCCGCGCGCTGGCGGACCGGCTGCGGGCCGAGGGGCGCCCGGTGGAGGTGCTGGACGGCGACGAGATCCGCGAGTTCCTCTCCGCGGGGCTGGGCTTCTCCCGCGCCGACCGGGACGTGAACGTGCGGCGGATCGGCTTCGTCGCCCAGCTGCTCGCCGCCCACGGCGTGACGGTCCTCGTACCCGTCATCGCCCCCTACGCCGACACCCGCGAGGCGGTGCGCAAGCGCCACCAGGCGCTGGGCACCGGCTACTTGGAAGTGCACGTGGCGACGCCGGTCGAGGTCTGCTCGGTCCGGGACGTCAAGGGCCTGTACGCCCGCCGGGCGGCCGGCGAGCTGACCGGCCTCACCGGGGTGGACGACCCGTACGAGGCCCCGGCCGACCCCGACCTGCGCATCGACGCCCACGAGCGCACGGTGACGGAGTCGGCGGACGCGGTGCGCGCGCTGCTGGTGGAGAGGGGTGTGCTGTGACGGCTCGCGGTGACAGCCCGTACGCCCTGTCGCACCTCGACGCGCTGGAGTCGGAGGCGGTGCACGTCTTCCGGGAGGTGGCGGGCGAGTTCGAACGGCCGGTGCTGCTGTTCTCCGGCGGCAAGGACTCCGTCGTCATGCTGCACACGGCGCTGAAGGCGTTCGCCCCGGCCCCGCTGCCGTTCGCGCTGCTGCACGTGGACACCGGGCACAACTTCCCCGAGGTGCTCGCCTACCGCGACCAGGTCGTCTCCCGGCACGGGCTGCGGCTGCACATCGCGTCCGTCCAGCAGTTCATCGACGACGGCCGGCTGCGCGAGCGCCCCGACGGCACCCGGAACCCGCTGCAGACCGTGCCGCTGCTGGACGCCATCGAGCGGCACCGCTTCGACGCGGTGTTCGGCGGCGGGCGGCGGGACGAGGAGAAGGCGCGGGCGAAGGAGCGGGTGTTCTCGCTGCGCGACGAGTTCGGCGGCTGGGATCCGCGCCGCCAGCGGCCGGAGCTGTGGAACCTCTACAACGGCCGGCACTCCCCCGGCGAGCACGTCCGCGTCTTCCCGCTGTCCAACTGGACCGAGCTGGACGTCTGGCAGTACATAGCCCGCGAGGGGATCGACCTCCCCTCGATCTACTACGCCCACGAGCGCGAGGTGTTCGCCCGGTCCGGGATGTGGCTGACGCCCGGCGACTGGGGCGGCCCCCGGGACGGGGAGCGGCTGGAGAGACGCGTGGTGCGCTACCGGACGGTCGGTGACATGTCCTGCACCGGCGCCGTGGAGTCGGACGCCGCCACCGTCGACCGGGTCATCGAGGAGATCGCCGCCTCCCGGCTCACCGAGCGGGGCGCGACGCGCGCCGACGACAAGCTGTCGGAGGCCGCGATGGAAGACCGCAAGCGCGAGGGGTACTTCTGATCATGAGCATCTCCAGCACCGCCGGCATCGCCTCCGAGCCGGCCGCCGCCACCTCACTCCTGCGCTTCGCAACCGCCGGTTCGGTCGACGACGGCAAGTCCACCTTGGTCGGGCGGCTGCTGCACGACTCCAAGTCGGTCCTGGCCGACCAGTTGGAGGCCGTCGAGCACGCCTCCCGCGACCGCGGCCACGACGCGCCCGACCTGGCGCTGCTCACCGACGGGCTGCGCGCGGAGCGCGAGCAGGGCATCACGATTGACGTCGCCTACCGCTACTTCGCCACCGCCCGCCGCCGGTTCGTCCTCGCCGACACCCCCGGGCACGTGCAGTACACCCGCAACATGGTCACCGGCGCGTCCACCGCCGAACTCGCCCTCGTCCTGGTCGACGCCCGGCACGGCGTCGTCGAGCAGACCCGCCGGCACGCCGCCGTGGCCGCGCTGCTGCGCGTCCCGCACCTGGTGCTGGCGGTCAACAAGATGGACCTGGTCGACTGGTCGGAGGCCGTGTTCGCCCAGATCGCCGAGGAGTTCACGGCGTACGCGGGCTCGCTCGGCGTCCCCGACGTCACCGCGATCCCTGTCTCGGCGCTCGCGGGCGACAACGTCGTGACGCCCTCGGCCCATCTGGACTGGTACGGCGGTCCGACCGTGCTGGAGCACCTGGAGACCGTCCCGGTGATCGCCGACCCCACCGGCGACCCGGCCCGGTTCCCCGTCCAGTACGTGATCCGCCCGCGGACCGCCGACCACCCCGACTACCGCGGCTACGCCGGGCAGCTCGCCTCCGGCGTCCTGCGCGTCGGGGAGCGGGTGACCGTCCTGCCGTCCGGCCGGACGAGCACGATCACCGCGATCGACGCGCTCGGCACGCCGGTGGACGTGGCGTGGGCGCCGCAGTCGGTGACGGTACGGCTCGCCGACGACCTCGACGTGGCGCGCGGCGACCTCATCGCGCCGACGGCGAGCGCGCCCGAGCCGGTCCGGGACGTCGAGGCGACCGTCTGCCACGTCGCCGACCGGCCGCTGCGGGAGGGCGACCGGGTGCTGCTCAAGCACACCACCCGCACGGTGAAGGCCGTCGTCAAGGCGCTCCCGTCCCGCCTCGACCCGGCGGACCTGGCCCTCCGCCCGTCCCCAGGCGCCCTGGCCGCCAACGACATCGGCCGCGTCGTCCTGCGCACGGCCGAACCGCTGGCGCTGGACGACTACGCGGTGTCCCGCAGCACCGGCGCCTTCCTGCTCATCGACCCGGCCGACGGGACGACCCTGACCGCCGGCATGGCGGGCCCGGCCTTCGCGGCGGCGGCCGGCCGGCCGGAGGCGGACGCTCCGGTCCAGGCTCCGGACGACGGCTGGGACTTCTGATGGCGACGGGTGGCGGGGGCCGCGCCCCGGACGTCTTCGCGACCTTCGGGCGCCTGGGCGGCCGGGTCGGCGGCGGAACGCTCGGCAGCGGCCGGGGCGGCGTCGCGCGATGTGCGGGCGGGCGGTCCGCGGCGAACGCCGGGTGACGGCGGGCGGTGCGGCGGAAGCCGTGCCGGCGGGTGCCGGGTGACGGGCGTGGCGGGGGCTCGTCCGTCACCCGGCGCCGCCCCGCAGGGTGCGTGGGGTGTGGGGGGGG
>NZ_JAIQLH010000010.1 GCF_020037025.1 Streptomyces huiliensis
CGGCGGGCCCGGCCCCGCGCACGACGTGCCCGGCCGGCAGGCCGCCCGCCGGCTCGGCTCCGCCGCCGTCGCCCGCCTCACCGTGCTCAACGACCGGGCCGCCCGCCGCTACAACCAGCGGACCGGGCCGTGACCCGCGGCGCGGCGGCGGGCTCGTCCGATGAGGACGCCTACGACGCGTCGCCCTTCGTTCCCGCCGGCGCGGACCTCGACGCGCTGCGGGACGCGGCGGCCGGCTGCCACGGCTGCCCGCTGCACCGGGACGCGTCCCAGACCGTCTTCGGCGCCGGCGACGTCTCGGCCCGCGTCCTTCTCGTCGGCGAGCAGCCCGGTGATCAGGAGGATCGGAAGGGGCATCCGTTCGTCGGGCCGGCCGGTGGCGTGCTCGACCGGGCACTCGCGGAAGCGGGGATCTCGTCTGGCGAGACGTATGTGACCAATGCCGTCAAGCACTTCAAGTTCGAGGCCGCGGCCCGGGGGAAGCGGCGGATTCACAAGGCGCCGAGTCTCCGGGAGATCAGTGCTTGTAAGCCGTGGCTTGTGGAGGAGTTGCGGTCGGTGGGGCCGGAGGTCGTCGTCGCGCTTGGCGCGTCCGCGGGGAAGGCGTTGCTGGGGTCGGGTTTTCGGGTCAATCGGGATCGGGGGGTGCCGGTGCCGGTGCCGTTGCCGGCGGGAGACGGGGTGCTTGTCGCCACGATCCATCCGTCGGCGGTGTTGCGGGGGGATGATGCGGGGCGGGCGGAGCTCTATGGGGGCTTGGTGGCTGATCTGCGGGTGGTGGGGCGGTTGCTGGGGTGAGGGTGCCCCGGTCCCGCCCCTTCGCCGTTTCCTGGGGCTGCGCCCCAGACCCCCTTTTCGCGGCTCCGCCGCTCGTCCTCAAACTCCCCCAGAGGGGGCACCCCACCGTTTGCACCCCCGCGCAACGGTTACCCGGCACCCGTGTCCCAGCGCGTAGGCATCGTCATCATCACCCGCGACCGGCGGGACCTCCTCCTGCGCACCCTCCGCCACCTCACCGAACTCCCCGAACACCCCCCGATCGTCATCGTGGACAACGGCTCCCACGACGGCACCCCCGCGGCCGTGCGCGAGCAGCACCCGCACGTCCGTCTCCTGGAGACGGGCCGCAACCTCGGCGCCGTGGGGCGGAACGTCGGTGCCGCGGCCCTGGACACGCCCTACGTCGCGTTCGCCGACGACGACTCCTGGTGGGAGCCCGGTTCCCTCGCCGCGGCGGCCGACCTGTTCGACGCCCACGCACGCCTGGCCCTGATCGCCGCCACCACTCGGGTGGGCGCCGAAGGCCGTCCGGATCCCATCAACCGCGTCCTGGCAGCCTCCCCTCTGGGCCGGGCGCCCGATCTGCCCGGCCCGTCCGTCCTCGGCTTCCTCGCCTGCTCGGCCGTCGTGCGGCGCGAGCCCTTCCTCGAAGCGGGCGGTTTCGACCCCTTGCTGCACTTCGGCGGCGAGGAGACGCTGCTCGCCCTCGAACTGGCCCGCCGGGGCTGGGGGCTGGTGCACTGCCCCGCCCTCGTCGCCCGGCACCACCCCGACCCGGCGCCGCGCACCGGCCGCCCCGCCCGGGCCCGGCGCAACGAGCTGCTGACGGCCTGGCTGGTCCGCCCCCTGCCGTACGCCCTGTCCCGCACCTGGTCGCTGGTGTGCGACTGCCCCGGCGATCGGGAGGCCCGCCGCGCGCTGGCCGAGGTCCTACGCCGGCTCCCGGCCGCCCTGGCCCGCCGGCGCCCCCTGCCACCGGCCGTCGAACGGAGCGCACGGCTCGTCGACTCCGCCCCCTGCCCGCCGCCCGAACCCGCTCCTGCCGGCCCTCGCCCGGTGCGACACGGCGAGCCACCGCCGGCCGTGATGGCCCGCCGCACGAAGGAGGCCGCGCGGGAGGAAGAGCCGTGACCGAGGCCCGCACCACCGTCGTCGTCATCACCCACGACCGCCGCGACGACCTCCTCCACACCCTCGACCGGCTGGCCGGCCTCCCCGAACGGCCGCCGGTCGTCGTCGACAACGCCTCGTCCGACGGCACGGCCCGGGCCGTACGCGAACTCCGCCCCGACGTGCGCCTGCTCACACCGGGCCGCAACCTGGGCGCCGTCGGCCGCAACCTGGCGGCCCGCTCGATCACCACCCCCTATCCGGCCTTCTGCGACGACGACTCCTGGTGGGCCCCGGCTCCCTCGCCCGCTCCGCCGATCTCTCGGACGCCCGCCCCCGCCTCGCCGCCGTCACCGGCCGCATCCTCGTCCACCCGCATCCGGAGCAGCACCCGTCCGACGGCCGGCCCGGCGGGCCGTTCGAGGACCCCATCGTCGCCGAGCTCCGCGTGCCCCCGCCTGCCGGAGGCGCCCCAACGGGCCTCCCGCGCCCGTCGTTACGTCGGCTGACCCCCCGCCGCCGAACCGCTGGCGCCCACCGCCGGACCGGTGGCCGGCGCCGCCGGCCCGCCGCTCAGCCCTTCCCCTTCGTGATCGCGTCCGCTATGCGGAGGGTCATCTTCATCTGGGACTGGTCGCGATGCGTGGGGTTGAAGGAGTACACGACGCGCCGCTGCTGGTCGCGCGTGGCGACCATGGCCGAGTTGTAGCCGTACCGCTCGCCGGTCTTGCCCCAGAACGTCACCCCGTTCACCGTGACGGTCTGCAGTCCGGTGCTGTAGCGGGCCGGTCCGCCGTCCACCATGCGCACGTTCGCGGGCGGCAGCGTGAACATCTTGTCCAGCTGGGCGGCGGGCAGCAGCCGGCCGGAGAAGAGCGCGGAGAGGAAGCGGTCCAGATCCCCGGTCGTGGAGATCATCTCTCCCTCGCCCCAGGCTTCCGTCTGGTCGTACACCGTGGCGTCCCGCAGGCTGCCGTCGGACATCGCCAGATAGCCGTGCACGTGCGGCCCGCGGATCCCGAGGTCGGTGCCGGGAACGGACGTGCGGGTGAGGTGGAGGGGGCGGAGGATCCGCCGGCCGATCTCCTCCCCGTAGGGTCGGCCGGTCACCTTCTCGATCACCATGGCGGCGAGCACGTAATTGATCCCCCGGTACTCCTGCTTGGTACCCGGGGCGAACTTCATCGGCCCACGGCCCACCTGGGACACCAGTTCCCGAGGCGTCCAGCGGTCGTAGCGGTGCTGGAGGACCTTCTCCGGGGTGGAGAGGTCCGGAACGCCCGGGCCGCTCTCCGTGGGGAGGCCGCTGGTGTGGTTCAGCAGCTGGGTGATCGTGATCGGTGGGAAGTCGGCGGGCAGGGCGTCCGGCAGGTAGCGCTGGACGGGGGCGTCGAGGTCCACCTTGTGCTCCGCGGCCAGTTGGAGGACCGCGGTGGCGACGAAGACCTTGGTGATGCTGCCGACCCGGAACGCGTCGTCCGGCCGCACGGGCCGTTTCGTCCGCAGGTCCGCGACGCCCGACGTCCCGTACCAGCGCCCGGCCGAACCCTCGACTCTCACCTGCGCGGCCGTCGCCTGCGGATCGCCGAGGTCCGCGATGGCCGCCCGGAGGGCCTGCGTGTCGAGCGGCGGCACCGCAGGCCCACGGGCGGGGGCCGCGGCCGGGGCCGCCCCCGTGTCGGCCGCGGCCAGAGCGGCCGGCGCGACCGCGGTCAGGAGCAGCGAACCGGCCAACGCCGCTCCGGCGAGGACCCGCCGGCGGCGGTGGCGAACAGGCACGGAAGGAGAAGGAGTTGAGGAATTCATGTCCTCCATGCTTCTCCGCCCACGCCTCCCCGGCATCCGGGACCTCCCCGGCTTCCCCCCTGACTCCACCCTGAGAAAACCCGACGCCTTCTCAGGGGCGAACCCTGAGAGGGAGATGAGGACCGGAACCCTGAGAGGAGGATTCGGGACCGGTCAGTGCACCGAGAAGCCCCCGTCCACGTACACCGACTGCCCGGTCACGTACGCCGAGGCGCGACTGGCCAGGAAGACCACCGCCCCCGCGAAGTCCTCGGCGAGCCCGTTCCGCCCCGCGAGGGTGCGGCCGGCGAGGGCGGCCACCTTCTCGGGGTCGGAGGAGAGGCGTCGGTTGAGCGGGGTCATGACGAAGCCCGGCACGAGGGTGTTGCAGGTGACGCCGTGCGGCGACCACGCCTCGGCCTGGGAGCGGGCGAGGGACTCCAGGGCGCCCTTGGAGACTCCGTACGCGCCGCTCTGCACGAACGCCCGGTGCGCCTGCTGCGAGCTGACGTGGATGATCCGCCCGTAGCCGCGCTCGGCCATGCCCGGCCCTAACCGCTGTCCGAGCAAGAAGGGGGCCTCCAGGTTCACGGACATGGTGGCGTCCCACACGTCCTCCCCCAGTTCGCTCATCGGCGGCCGCAGGTTGATCCCCGCGCTGTTGACGAGGATGTCGGGTTCGCCGAACGCCCGGACGGCCTCCTCGGCCGCGGCGCGGACGCCGTCCCGGGTGCCGAGGTCGGCGCTGACCCGCGCCGCCCGGCCCCCGTGCGCCGCCATCTCGCGGACGGTGTCGTCGAGTTCGGCTTCCTTGCGGGCCACCACGACGACGCTCGCGCCGGCCCGGGCCAGGGCCACCGCCATGGCCCGGCCGATGCCGGAGCTGCCGCCCGTGACGACGGCGACGCGTCCATGCAGGGAGAACAGGTCGGAAAGGTAGTCGGATGCACTCATGTCCGCACCCTAGGGCGCGCCTCACTGGCCGCAGAAGTCACCCCTGTCACTCACACCCCTGCCAACCCCCCGTCACCGATGCCCGGGCGCCGCCTCCGACTCCGCGTGGGCGACGGCGCGGCGGCGTGCCGGGCTGCGGCCCGCGGGCTGGTCAGGCGCGGGCCGGGTGGGCAGCTCCGGCACCTCACGGGACTCCGACGAGGCCGGGGTGATCGTCAGCGGTTCGTCGCAGTGCCGGATGTCCAGCGCCTCCCCTTCCAGCAGGGTGTACGTCGCCGTCGTGCCCGTGATCTCCACCCGCAGCCGGCGCCCCCTGACCTGCATGGTGAAGGCCAGCCGCCCCAGTTGCTCGGGCAGCCGGGGCGCGAACGCGAGCACGTCACCGTGGTCGCGCATCCCGCCGAACCCCATGACCAGGGCGAACCAGGTCCCCGCGAGGGAGGCGATGTGTATGCCGTCGCGCGTGTTCCCCTCCAGGTCGGAGAGGTCCATCATGGCCGCCTCGCCCAGGTAGTCGTAGGCGAGCCGCATGTGGCCCACCTCTGCGGCCATCACCGCCTGTCCGCACGCGGACAGCGAGGAGTCGCGGACGGTCAGCGCGTCGTAGTAGGCGAAGTTGCGCGCCTTCTGCTCGGGGGTGAAGGCGTCGCCGCGCAGGCACATGGCGAGGACGAGGTCGGCCTGTTTGACGACCTGCTTGCGGTAGAGGTCGAAGTAGGGGAAGTGCAGCATCAGCGGGTACTGGTCCTCGCCCGTCCGCGCGAAGTCCCACTGCTGGTGGCCGGTGAAGCCCGCGGACTGCTCGTGGACGCCGAGTTCCTCGTTGTACGGCAGCGTCATCCGGTGGGCGGCGTCGCGCCAGGCGGCGGTCTCCTCGTCGTCGACACCGAGGGTGCCGGCCGTGTCCGGGTGGCGTTCGGCCGCGCAGGCGGCCGCGCGCAGGTTGTGCTGGGCCATCAGGTTCGTGTACAGGTTGTCGTCGCAGATGGCGCTGTACTCGTCGGGGCCGGTCACGCCGTCGATGTGGAAGTCGCCGTGGTGGTCGTGGTGGCCCAGCGAGCGCCACAGCCGCGCCGTCTCGACGAGCAGCGGCAGCCCGATCTCCCGCTCGAAGTCCTCGTCGTCGGTGGCGGCGACGTAGCGCACCACCGCGTCCGCGATGTCGGCGTTGACGTGGAACGCGGCCGTGCCGGCCGGCCAGTAGGCCGAGCACTCGTCGCCGTTGATGGTCCGCCAGGGGAACGCCGCGCCGCGCAGTCCCAGTTGGCGGGCGCGCTCCTGGGCGGCGGGCAGGGTGCTGTGGCGCCAGCGCAGCGCCTGTTCGACGGCCTGGGGGGCGGTGTAGGTGAGCGCCGGCAGGACGAAGGTCTCGGTGTCCCAGAAGCAGTGGCCGTCGTAGCCGGGTCCGGTGAGGCCCTTGGCGGGCAGGGCCCGCGCCTCGCCCCGGGCGCCGGCCTGGAGGACGTGGAAGAGGGCGAACCGGACGGCCTGCTGGATCTCGGCGTCCCCGTCCACCTCCACGTCGGCGCGGGCCCAGAAGTGGTCTAGGTAGGCGCGCTGTTCCTGGAGCAGCCCCCGCCAGCCGGTGCTGGTGGCGCCGGCGAGCGCGGCGTCCACCTGGTCGTGCACGGCGGACACCGACCGGACGGCCGACCAGCCGTGGGCGACGAACTTCTCCACCCGCAGCCGCTGCCCCGAGCCCAGCCGGGCGGCGACGGTGAGCCGGCTGAGGTTCTCGCTGCTCTCCGACGACATCTCGGTCTTCTCGGGCCCGTCCACGACGTGGTCCGCCGAGACGGCGACCTTCAGGTCGCTGCGGGCGGTGCGGTGCAGCAGCCGCAGCCGTGGGCCGTGGGCGGCGGACTGCTCCGGGACGAGCGGGTCCTTGAGGTGGGACGCCGTCCGGGGGTCGCCGCCGAGGTCGGGCATCTCCTCGTTGGCCACCAGCTCCGACTGGACGACGATCCGCACGTCGCCGTCGAGGGGTTCCACCTCGAACGCCACCGCCGCCACCGCGCGCTGGGTGAAGGAGACCAGCCGGGTGGAGCGGACGCGGACGCTCCGGCCGCTGGGCGACGTCCATTCGGCGGTGCGGTGGAGCAGGCCGGTGCGGAAGTCCAGGACGCGTTCGTGCCGGTGCAGCCGGCCGTAGCGGAGGTCGAACGGCTCGTCGTCGACGAGCAGCCGGATCACCTTGCCGTTGGTGACGTTGATGACCGTCTGGCCGGACTCGGGGTAGCCGTAGCCGGCCTCGGCGTAGGGCAGCGGGCGGAACTCGAAGACGCCGTTGAGGTAGCTGCCCGGCAGTCCGTGCGGCTCGCCCTCGTCCAGGTTGCCGCGCCAGCCGATGTGGCCGTTGGACAGGGCGAAGACCGACTCGCTCTGGGAGAGCACGCTCAGGTTGAGCTCGGTCTCGCGGAGGCACCAGGGCTCGACGAGAAAGGCCGGATGAGTGATCACGCTGTCTCCCCCAGATGATCCGAAAGAAGGTCGGAAAGGTCGTCCACGACGACGTCCGCGCCGTGCCGGCGCAGCGCCTCGGCCTGGTCCGCCCGGTTGACGCCCACGACGTGCCCGAACTTGCCGGCGCGCCCGGCCTCCATGCCGGCCAGGGCGTCCTCGAAGACCGCGGCCTCGGCCGGTGTCACGCCGAGCGCCTCGGCGGCGGCGAGGAAGGTGTCGGGGTGCGGCTTGCCCGGCAGGTGGCGTTCGGCGGCGACCAGGCCGTCGATCCGCACTTCGAACAGCTCCTCGATCCCCGCGGCGACGAGGACGTCGCGGCAGTTGGCGCTGGACGAGACGACGGCCCGGCGCAGCCCGGCGTCCCGGACGGCCTCGACGTACCGTACGGAGCCCGGGAACGCCTGCACGCCCTCCTTCCTGATCTTGGCCAGGACCAGGGCGTTCTTGCGGTTGCCGAGGCCGTGGACGGTGTCCCGGTCGGGCGGGTCGGCGTCGCTGCCCTCGGGCAGGGTGATGCCGCGCGAGGCCAGGAAGGTCCGGACGCCGTCGGCCCTGGGCATGCCGTCCACGTACGCGTCGTAGTCGGCCACCGGGTCGAACGGCCGGAAGTCCGGGCCGTCGCGCTGGGCAAGGTAGGCGTCGAACATCTCCTTCCAGGCCGCGGCGTGGACGGTCGCCGTCCGGGTGAGGACGCCGTCCAGGTCGAACAGGCAGGCGCGGACGGTGGCGGGCAGGCCGAGAGCGGTCACGGTGTTTCCCCTTTCCCTGGTCGCCGCACCGCCTGCCCACGGAGGGAGCGAATCACTCGTTCGCGCGCCCGGGGTGGCGGGGTTGACGGGGGTGCCGGGGCGGTCGGCCCGGACGGGAGGCCGCCGGTGCCCCGGCGCACGGCGCGCGGGGCCGCCGGCGTGCGCCGGGGCGCTGCCTCGGCTGTGACGCGCGCCCATGCGCCCCGCTGTGTAGCGCGCGCATTCGCCCCGCCCGGCCGGGTACCCGGAGCCGGAACCGCGAAGATCCCGGACATTCCCGCGCGCCTTTCCCCGAGGGCCGAGCGCGGAGCGAGGAGGCACCATGACCCGGCCGGCACAGCAGCAGGAGGTCCCGGGCGTCGAGAAGGAGCTGCGGCCCCGGGCCGACCACGGCGAGGAGAGCTACCAGGGCTCGGGACGGCTGAAGGGCAAGGTCGCGGTCGTCACCGGCGGGGACAGCGGCATCGGCAAGGCCGTGGCCATCGCCTACGCCCGGGAGGGCGCCGACGTCCTCGTCTCCTACCTGGACGAGCACGAGGACGCCCGGGACACCGCGCGCTGGGTGGAGGAGGCCAGCCGGCAGGCCGTGCTGGTCCCCGGCGACCTCGCCCGGCCGGAGCACTGCCGGGCGGTGGTCGCCAAGGCCGTCGAGGAGTTCGGCCGCATCGACGTCCTCGTATCCAACGCCGCGTTCCAGATGACCCACGGCACGCTGGAGGAGATCACGGACGAGGAGTGGGACCGCACCCTCGCCACCAACCTGAGCGCGATGTTCCACCTGTGCAAGGCCGCCCTGCCGCACATGGGCGCCGGCGCCTCGATCATCGGCAGCAGCTCGGTGAACTCCGACATGCCCGTGCCGACGCTGCTGCCGTACGACGTCACCAAGGCGGGCGTCGCCAACCTCTGCGCCGCCCTCGCCCAGCTCGTCGGCGACCGCGGCATCCGCGTCAACAGCGTGGCCCCCGGCCCGATCTGGACCCCGCTGATCCCCTCCACCATGCCGCCCGAGCAGGTCGAGCACTTCGGCGAGCAGACCCCGCTGGGCCGCCCGGGTCAGCCGTCCGAGGTGGCACCCGTCTACGTCCTGCTCGCCTCCGACGAGGGCAGCTACATCTCGGGCGCCCGCGTCGCGGTGACCGGAGGGAAGCCCATCCTGTGAGCGCGGCGCCCGCCGTCCCCTGGTACCCGCTGGAGCTGACCACGCCCGTCCGGCAACACGTCTTCGGTGGCCGGGCCATCGCCGACGTACTGGGACGGACCGGGCTGCCCGTCGGGCGGATCGCGGAGACGTGGGAGGTCAGCGACGTGGACGGGGACATCGCCCGGGTCACCGGCGGACCGCCGGCGGGGCGGACGCTGCGCGAGCTGTTCCTCGGGCACCCCGACGACCTCGTGGGCCCGGGCCGGCGCGGCCCGCACTTCCCGCTCCTCACCAAGTTCATCGACGCCCACGGTCCGCTGCCCGTGCACCTGCACGCCGACGACCGCACGGCCCGGCGCCTGGAGAACCAGCCGCACGGCAAGACCGAGGCGTGGCACATCCTGCACGCCGCCCCGGGCGCCACCGCGTACGTCGGCACACGCGAGGGCGTCGGCCGGGACGCGCTGCGCCGGGCGCTGCTGCGCCAGGACTTCGACGCGGTGCTGCGCCGCCTCCCCGTCCGGGCCGGGGAGACGGTGTACGTGCCGGGCGGCACGCTGCACAGCTTCGGGCCGGGCACCCTCGTCTACGAGATCGAGCAGACCTCGGACGTCCAGCAGCACGCCATGCGCCACCTGCGAGGGCCCCGTTCGGCCCTCGTCGGCCGGCTGCCGGACCTCGACCGGGACGTCCGGGCGCCGCTGCGGGCGGCGGGCCACGCGCCGGAGGCGGTGGCCGAACTGGTGGTGGACGCACCGGAGTCCGCCGCGGAGTGACACCGTCGGCCCGGCCCCGTCCGGGTCCGCCGCAATTCCCAACTCGCCCGGCACCGCCGGGCGTTTGCGTTCGCCTTCCGTGCGGCGGTGAATTCGGGGGTGAAACCCTTCCCGAACGGTGCCGCAGGCAACCGATTCGGGGTCGTGTGTGACCTGACTCTCATCCCTCATTCAGGGAGTGACGCAGAGGTACGGCGGCAATACGATTCCGGCTAGTTGATCTTCCGGCGTCACCCGCGGCAGTTCGTCATATGCCGTCCCCCACGCTCGTCACCCGTGTGTTTCGCGCGCGTGCCCTTCCGGCCGTCGCGGCACACGGATCCCCCACCGCTCACCGTCCCCGTCCGGGACTTTTCCCTGGAAAGATTCGGTCACTTTATGGAATGGCAAGCTGTAGTCGCCCTGTTAGCCGTCGCCGCCATGGCCGGCTGGGTCGACGCGGTGGTGGGAGGGGGCGGCCTCCTGCAATTGCCCGCGCTTCTCGTCACGGCCGGTTCGTATCCCGTGGCCTCCGTGCTGGGAACGAACAAACTCGCCGCCACTCTGGGCACGTTCACGGCGGCCATGGTGTACCGCCGGAAACACCCGATCTCCCGGAAAGTGGCCCTGGTCGGCGGTGGTGCGGCCGTCACGGGGTCCGCGGGCGGCGCGCTGGTCGCGACGGCCGTCTCCTCCGACTTCCTGCGGCCGGTCATCCTCGCCCTCCTCATCGGAGTGGCGGCATTCGTCCTGATGCGCCCGCAGTTCGGCACGTCCTCCCCGGCGGACCCGGCCGCCCCGGACGCCTACCGGGACGCCCCGGAGCGGCGGCACGTCGCCCGCCTCGTCCTGCTGACCGGCGCCGGAATCGGCTTCTACGACGGCCTGGTGGGCCCGGGCACCGGAACCTTCCTCATCATCTCCTTCACCACTCTTCTCAGCCTGGAATTCATCCAGGCGTTGTCCACGGTGAAGATGATCAATGTCGGCACCAACCTCGGCGCTCTCCTGGTCTTCGCCGTACAGGGACATGTCCTGTGGGCACTCGGGCTCGGCATGTCCGTGTTCAATGTCGCCGGCGCACTGGTCGGCGCACGAATGACCCTGTCCCGGGGCAGCGGATTCGTCAGGGGCGTCCTCCTGTTCGTCGTCGCCGCCATGGTGATTCGGCTCGGATACGACGAGTTCGCCTGATCGTCAGGAATCCGGCACCCGGGAATCCGGCCGTCGGGACCACGTGACCGGCCGCGCGGTACCGCCGTGCCGATCGGAACTTCTCTTTCCCGTACACCGGCGCGGTCCGCCGTGCCGTCACCCTTACCCAGCCCCACCGGGCGCGAAATACCACGAATACGAGGAACAGTCATGCCCAAGTCCCCCGACAGCGTTCTCTCCTGCTACGACGTCAATCACGACCTGCTGCCCGACAGCGTTCTCCGCTACGCCTTCCGCCAGCTTCTGGGGAACAACGGCTATGTCCATCTCGTGAACGTTCCGGAAAGCTTCGACCACGTCGCCTTCCTCAAGGAACTGGGCGACTTCCAGCCGACGCCCACCGGTACGGTGATCGGCGACCTCAAGCCCGAGGCCGACATGGACGACATCTACCACGCCCAGAACCGCAAGCCCCTGGTGCCGCACTCCGAGGGCTACGAGTTCCGCGGGCTCCCGCCGCGTTACATGGCGCTGTGGTGCGTCAAGCCCGCGTCCGGGCTGGGCGGCGAGACGACCATGCTCGACGGCGACCGCATCCTGCGCGAGTTCACCGAGGACGAGCTGCGGCACTTCGCCGAGACCTCCTACACCTGGAAGTCCACCGAGGGCCTCGCCCGCCGGGGCGTGCACCACAACGTCGAGCACCCGGTACTGGAGGACGTCGACGGCGAGCGAGTCTTCCGCTTCTCCTACAACAACCTGGTCGTGCCCGAGGGCGACGAGCTCGCGGCCCGGCTGCTGGAGCGCGGCAAGACGATCTACGACGAGAGCCACGTCGCCGTCCAGTACGAGGAGCGCGACATGATCGTCTGGAACAACTGGCGCATGCTGCACTCGCGTAACGCGTTCGAGGACCCGACGCGCCACCTCAAGCGCGTGCAGATCGCGGCTCCGATCAGCGTCGCCGACGCCGCCTGACGTCCGTCCCGATCCCCTTCTCACAGCGGCGCCGCCCACCCGGCGCCGCGCACCAGGCCCCTTATCCACCCGGCACCACGCGCCCGGACGCGACACGCGGGCAGGAACGTGCCTGCACCGCAGGGGCCGTGGAACGCGGTGCCATGGTGGAGAGGGGGAACGGGACAGAGGAAGCAGAGGGAAGGGGGCGATCGGGATGTCCGTGCCGTTCGCGGGCTCCGGCCCGGTGCGGGTGCTGGAGGTCGAAAGCGCCGCCTACCGGCGGGCGTTCGACCTCTTCCTGGCCGGGTCGGACGAGAAGGACGACATCGAGGCGCGCCTGATCGTCCTCGTCGAAGGGCTCGCACGGCGCCGGGTGTTCCTGGACGTCGGCGCGGGCGACGGACGGACCACCGCCCGGCTGGCCCCCTTCTTCGAACGGACGGTCGCCGTCGAGCCCAGCGCCGCCATGCGCGAGGGACTGCGCCGGGCGTGCCCCGGTGCCACCGTGGTCGCGGCGCCCGTCGGCCGTGCCGAGCCCGGCGTCCGGGCGGACCTGGTCCTGCTCTCGCACGTGCTGTACTACCTGCCCGAGGAGGAGTGGCCAGGCACCCTCGACCGGGTCTTCGACTGGGTGGCCCCCGGCGGCACGCTCGTCGTCCTGCTCCAGGATCCGGACAACGCCTGCATGCGCATGGTCCGGCACTTCACCGGAGCCCGGTTCGACCTGCGGCACGCCACCCGGCTGCTGCTGGAGCGGCAGGCGGGGCGGGTGGCCGACCGGTCCCTGGAGACGGTCGACAACGCGTACCGGACGGCCGATCCGCGCGAGGCCCTGGAGATCGCCGAATTCATGATCAACGTCCCCGTCCTGAAGGACCTCGATCCGCTCCCCTCCCGCGCCGACCTCGCCGCGTACGTGGAGAAGCACTTCGCCCAGCCGGACGGCACGTACGCCATCGGCCACGCCCACGACGTCGTCCGGATCCGCCGCGCTCCGGACCCGGGCCCCTGAGAACGCTTCCGATTCCTCGGCGCAACCCCGCCCGACCTGGGTATACGGGGTGCGAACGACAGGCGGACCCGGGAAAGGGGCGGAAGACGGCATGCGCAGCGTCGGAGTGGAAGAGGAGCTCCTCCTGGTGGATCCGGACAGTGGGGAGCCCCGGGCCGTGGCCGGGACGGTGCTGGCCCTGGAGGATCTGGCCCGGGGGGACGACCCGGAGCTGGAGAAGGAGCTCCAGCGGGAGCAGCTGGAGACCGCCACGAAGCCGACGGCCGACATGACGGACCTGGCGGCGGAGGTGCGGCGACGACGTGCCACGGCCATCGAGCGGGCGGGCGCCGTCGGCGCCGCGGTGGCGGCGCTGGCCACCTCGCCGCTGCCCGTCGACCCGTCGCTGAGCGCGGGCCGGCGCTACCGGCAGCTGGCCGAGGAGTTCGGGCTCACCGCGCAGGAGCAGCTGACCTGCGGCTGCCATGTGCACGTGAGCGTGGAGTCCGACGAGGAGGGGGTGGCGGTCCTGGACCGCATCCGCCCCTGGCTGGCCCCCTTGCTCGCGCTCAGCGCCAACTCCCCCTTCTGGCAGGGCCACGACAGCGGTTACGGCAGCTACCGGAGCCAGGTGTGGGGCCGCTGGCCGTCGGCCGGGCCGGTGGAGGTGTTCGGCGGTCCGGAGCGGTATCACGGCCACGTACGGCAGTTGCTCGACACGCGGACGCTGCTCGACAAGGGCATGATCTATTTCGACGCGCGGCTGTCGCGGAACTACCCCACCGTGGAGATCCGGGTGTCCGACGTGTGCCTGGATCCGGATGACACCGTGCTGGTGGCGGCGCTGGTCCGCGGCCTGGTGGACACGGCGGCCCGGGAGTGGCGGGCGGGCCGGCCGCCGGAACCGGTCTCCGTGGGCGTGCTGCGGCTGGCGTCGTGGCGGGCGGCGAAGTCGGGGGTCTCGGACGCGCTGGTGCACCCCGCGGACTGGACCCCGGCGCCGGCGGAGGCGGTGGTGCGGTCGCTGGTGGACCACGTCCGCGACGCGCTCGCGGACTCCGGTGACCTCGCCCTGGTGGAGGAGTCGCTGGACCGGCTGTTCGCCCGGGGCGGCGGCGCGGCCCTCCAGCGGGCGGCCCTGGCCCGTACGGGCGAGCTGCCGGCGGTGGTCAAGGAGGCGGTCGAGCGGACGGCGTCCTGAGCCCTGGGCACCCTCCTGAGCCAAGCCTTTGTTTGATTGCAAGGAAGTGAACCCTTCCTTTCATAACCAGGCGATTCCGGGTTTCCCTCCTACGATCTCCAGCAACCCGCCGGTGATCGTTTTCCGAACCGGCCCTGCATCGGCACCACCCGGAATGAGCCCTCATGAAACACGTACTCCGCCGCGCCGCGGCGACGTCCGCCGCAGCCGCCCTCGCCGCCCTGCTGTCGGCCTGCGGCATGTCCGGTTCGTCCGCCGACGGGCAGGTGCGGATCGGGGTGAACGGCTCCGACCCGGAATGGGACGTGCTCGCCGAGGAGGCGAAGAAGGAGGGCATCGACGTCAAGATCGTCAACTTCGACGACTACCAGCTGCCCAACCGCGCCCTGGCGGACGGCGACATCGAGCTCAACGCCTTCCAGCACCTGGCGTTCCTCGGCGCGTTCAACCGGGCGAACCACACCGACATCGTGCCGCTCACCTCCACCTCCGTCGCCCCCATGGGCCTGTACTCGCTCAAGCACAAGTCGGTGGACGCGATCCCCGACGGCGCCCGGATCGCGATCCCCAACGACCCGTCCAACCAGGGCAGGGCGCTGCTCGTGCTCCGCGAGGCCAAGCTGATCGGGCTCAAGGAGAAGGCCGGCATCTACGGCACGCCGGACGACGTCACCGACAACCCCAAGCACCTCGAACTCACCCCCGTCGACGCCCAGCAGACGCCGCGCGCCCTCAAGGACACCGCGGCCTCCGTCATCAACGCCGGCGTCGCCGAACAGGCCGGATACCGCGTCGAACAGGCCGTCTTCCGGGACGACCCGGAGAGCGCCGCCACCCGCCCGTACGTCAACGTCATCGCGGCGCGGGCGAAGGACAAGGACGACGCGACGCTGCGCAAGGTCGTCGGCCTCTACCGCTCCGCAAAGGTCCAGGCGGCCGTGCGGAAGTCCGGCAAGGGCGCGCGGTACGTGGTGGACATCCCGCGCGCCGCGCTGGAGAAGGAGCTCGACCGCCTCACCGAGCAGGGGAAGTGACGGCCGTGATCGAACTGCGGGACGTCCGCAAGACCTACCCCGGCAAGCACGGCACGGAGTTCACCGCGGTGGACGGGGTGTCCCTGACGGTCGCCGAGGGCACCGTCCTGGGCGTCGTCGGGCACAGCGGCGCCGGGAAGAGCACCCTGCTGCGGCTCGTCAACCACCTCGAAGTCCCCACCGCGGGACGCGTGCTGGTTGGGGGCCGGGACCTCACGGCGCTCGACGAGCGGGGGCGCCGGGCCGTCCGGCGGTCCGTCGGGATGGTCTTCCAGCACGTCAACCTGTTCCGCTCGCGCACCGTCCTCGGCAACGTCGCCTACCCGCTGCGGCTGGCCGGCACCCCGCGAGCCGAGGCCCGCCGGCGCGCCTTGGAGGTGCTGCGCTTCGTCGGCCTGGAGGACCGTGCCCGGCACTGGCCGGAGCAGTTGTCGGGCGGCCAGCGGCAGCGCGTCGGCGTCGCCCGGGCCCTGGCCACGTCGCCGAAGGTGCTGCTGTGCGACGAGGCGACCTCGGCCCTGGACCCGCAGACCACCCGGGAGGTGCTGGAGCTGCTGCGGCGCGTCAACACCGAGCTGGGCATCACCATCGTCCTCATCACCCACGAGATGGACGTCGTCCGCTTCCTCTGCGACCAGGTGGCCGTGATGTCGGAGGGACGGGTGGTGGAGAACGGCGAGGTGTACGAGGTGTTCGCCCGGCCGCGGCACCCCGTCACCAAGGTGTTCGTCCGCTCCGCGCTCGGGGACCCGCCCGAGGGCGAGGCGCTGGAACGGCTGCGCGGCCGGCACCCCGGCCGGCTGGTCACCGTCCCGGTGACGCGCGACGCGCCGGGCGCGGCGCACCTGTCGCGGCTGCTGCGGGAGCACCGGGTGGACTTCACGATCGCCCACGCGGGCGTCGGCGAGGTGCGCGACGCCGCGCTCGGCAGCGTGACGCTCGAACTGCGCGGCGCGGAGGGGGACGTGGACGCGTTCGTGGCGGCGCTGGACGCCGTCCGGACCACGGCGAAGGCGGTCGTCAATGCAGGCTGACTGGAGCACGTTCTGGCCCAAGGTGGTCGACGCGACCGGCGAGACGGTCTACATGGTGCTGGTGACGCTCGCGCTGTCGGCGGTGCTCGGCATGGCCGTCGGCCTCACGCTGTACGCGACGCGCAAGGGCGGGGTGCTGCCGAACCGGCTGGTCTTCGCCGTGCTCAACACGCTGGTGAACGTCGTCCGCCCGGTGCCGTTCGTCATCGCCATCGTCGCGCTGTCCCCGGTGACCCGCGGCGTGGTGGGCACGATGATCGGGACGGACGCGGCGGTCTTCCCGATGGTGGTCGTGGCCACCTTCGGCGTCGCCCGGATCGTCGAGACCAACCTGCTGTCCGTGGAGTCGGGGGTGATCGAGGCCGCCCGGTCGATGGGCGCGGGCCCGCTGCGGATCCTGCTCACCGTGCTGGTCCCCGAGGCCCTCGGCCCGCTCGTCCTCGGCTTCACGTTCATGCTCGTCGCGCTGATCGACTTCTCGGCGGTGGCCGGGACGGTGGGCGGCGGCGGGGTGGGCAACCTGGCCATGACCTACGGCTACCTGCGGTTCGACACGTCGGTGATGGTCGTGGCGGTCGCGGTGCTGATCGCGCTGGTCCAGCTCGCGCAGCTGCTGGGGAACGCGCTGGCCCGCAAGGTGCTCCGGCGCTGAGCCGCCCGCCGGGGCCCGCCGCCGCTTGCCCGGTGGCGGGCCCCGGCCGAGACTGAAGGGAACGGGAGGTACGCCGGTGACCGTGACCGTGGCCCTGGCCGGGGACACCATGCTGGGACGCGGCGTCGCCGAACGACTGGCGGCGGCGCCCGCGCCGGACACCCTGGTCTCCCCCGGAGTACGGGAGGCCCTGGCCGAGGCCGACCTCTTCGTCCTCAACCTGGAGTGCTGCGTCTCCGCGCGCGGCGAGCCGTGGCCGGCACCCGGCAAGCCCTTCTTCTTCCGGGCGCCCCCGGTGGCCGCGCGAGTCCTCGCCGCCCTCGGGGTCGACTGTGTGAACCTGGCCAACAACCACGCTCTCGACTACGGCTTCGACGCCCTCGCGGACACGCTGGAGCTGTTGGGCGAGGCCGGGATCGCGGTGGTGGGCGCGGGCGCCGACGCGGCCGGGGCCCGGGCGGGCGCGGTGCTGGAGGCGCGCGGCCGGCGGCTCGCCGTGCTCGGCGCCACCGACCACCCGGAGGACTTCGCCGCCGCCCCGGACCGCCCCGGCGTCGCCTGGGCCGACCTCCACCACGGGCCGCCCGGCTGGCTCCGCGACGCGGTGGCGGCCGCGGCCGGGGCGGCCGACGCGGTGCTCGTCACCCCGCACTGGGGGCCCAACATGACCTCCGGTCCTCCCGGTTACGTCCGCGAGGCCGCCGCCGGGCTGCACGCGGCGGGCGCCGGGCTCGTCGCCGGGCACTCGGCCCACGTCTTCCACGGCGCCGGCCGGCGGACCCTGTACGACATGGGGGACTTCGTCGACGACTACGCCGTGGACCCGGTCCTCCGCAACGACCTCGGCCTCCTCTTCCTCGTCACCTTCGACGGCACCGCCCCCGTCCGGCTGGAGGCCGTCCCCCTCCAACTCGGCTACGGCCACACGGAACTGGCCCCGGAGGGCGGCCGCGCCTGGATCCACCACCGCTTCTCCCGGGCCTCGGCGGACCTGGGCACGACAGTGGCCCTGGCGGAGAGCGGCCGCCTGACGGTCGACTGGGGGCAGCCGATCAGCCCGTCCGGCGTTTGAGGACTTCCGCGCGGAGCGCGGTTCCGGGGTCTGGGGGCTTGCCCCCCCCAGGAATCGGTGAAGGGGCGGGCCCGGGGCACAGCCCGCCGCAGGCGCCCCCCACCACCTCACCACCGCCCCGCCCCCGGAAGCCGCACCGAGAGCCGCCCGAACCGCTCCTCGAACCGAGCGAAGGCCACCTCCTGCTTCCACTGCACCGCAGCCTTCGCACTCCCCGCCAGCAAGGCGGCACAAGCCGCCCGGGGACCCGGCCCCCCGGGCCGATCACGGGCGCACGGGCCCGCGAGCGCAAAGCCGTCGCGGGACCGCCACAGACTCCGCCCCGGCAGGAACCCGTACTCCAACGACGTCCGCGCCAGGTCCTTGAGCGCCCGGTAACCGAGCCGGTGCGCGGTGGCGGCCCGCTCGTACTCCGCGGTGATGTCGCTCCGCTCCACCCCCGCGTCATCGGTCGCGAGAGCGACGGGCACCCCGTGCTCCCGGTAGAGCTCGAAGGGATGCCGCCGCCCGACCACCCCCAGGATCTGCGCGTTGCTGACGAGCGGGACCTCGACGAGCACCCGCCGCGTCGCCATCGTCGCCAGGAGGTCGCGCGGCGCGTCCTCCCACCCGATGTCCACGCCGTGCCCGATCCGCCGGGCGTGCCCGACGAGCACGGCCTGGCGGATGTGGGACCGCAGATGGTCCCTCCCGACCAGGCCGGGCGCCAGCTCGCCCGCGTGGAGGGTGACGGGTACCCGCGGGTACCAGGCGTGCAGCCACCGCAGCATGCGCATGTGCAGCGCGTAGTCCCGCAGGGCGACGGCACCGTCCTCGGGGGCCACCAGGTTGACGGAGACGAACCGCCGGTCCCGCCGGGCGAGTTCGAAGCCGAGCAGCAGCTCGGTGAAGACCTGCTCGGGCGCGGCGGAGCGGTCGACCTGCGTGATGAAGCGGATCGCGAGGCCGCAGCCCGGCCGGGGCCGCCGCGTGCCGCAGCGGGAGGCGGTCCGGAACTCGGCCACCGCCCGGTCCATGGCGCCCCGGGCCCGTCCGACCAGCCGGCCGAGCCCGTCGCCCGCGAGGAGCCGGCCGCGCAGCCGGCCGAGGTCGGGGTCGAAGCCGGCGCGGGCGGCGAGCGCGGCCACCCCGGCGGTGGCGTGGGTGACCATGGTCTCCAGGTAGAACTGGTGCTGCGCGGCGGCCCGGTCGGCGACCTCGCTCAGCAGCCGGCCCATGTGCCCGGTCTCCACCATCTCGAACTTCTCGAAGGTGGCGAAGAAGTGGTCGTGTCCGGACTCGCGGCCGGGCCGGAAGTCCTGCATGGACCAGGCGCGGACGAGGTGCCGGTGGAACGCCCGGTCGGCGCGGACGTCGGCGGCGGGCCGGCCGCCCGCGGGGCAGGGCGGCGGGACGGCGCGCAGCCGCTCCTTCTCGATGCAGAGCCCGTCCTGGGCGGCGAGGTCGACGAGCAGTTCGGTGCTGGCGGCGCCGCCGAGGTGGTTGTGCAGGTCGGCGCCCTTGGGCAGGGCGTGGAGGAAGGCCCGCAGGGCGCGCCGGTCGGTCCGGACGGCGTCCATGTAGGCGGCGGTGGCGGCCTCCGCCCCGGGCGGCGCGGCGGTCCGCCGGTCGCGGCCCGGCGTGCCCCAGGCGGGCAGCACGGCGGCGCAGAGGACGGCGGCCAGGGTGCCGCGCAGCAGCGTACGTCGTGGGCTCACGGAACCTCCTGGCGACGGTCGTTGTCCGGGATGACGACACTGGTCTACCGCCTGGCCACCGCCGTTCACCACGGCAACGCGACATCACACGCACAACGGACCTGTTCATCCTGCGCAGTTGACGCCCCGCGCACACCCCGTTCCATCCGAACGACGCTCGTCAGGAAAGGGTCACGGCCCTCCGCGGAACGGTCCGCCCCACGCATCGGAGCGCTGCGGTACGTACGGGAAGCGTCACACCGTGTACCCGGACCGGTCGCGGACGGTCGCTCGGGGGCCGACGGCGGCAGAATGGAGGCGGGGACACCCGAGCGAGGAGTGAGCCATGGAGCACACGACCGAGTGGACGGTCCGGCTGGACGTCTCCGAGGACGGCGGCACCACGAAGGCGCGCGCGGTCCTCGACACCGGCGCCACGTCCCTCACGGGGCAGGGCGTCGCCAAGTGCTCGCCGGGCGACCAGGACGTCCCGGTGATCGGTGACGAGTTCGCCGCGGGCCGCGCCCTGCGTGACCTCGGGGAGCAGCTGATCGGCACGGCGGAACGGGACGTGGCGGCGCGCGGGGCCGGACCGGAGCCGCGACGGTCGCCGATGTACGGCTGGGAGCTCTGAGCGGCAGGTCGCCTGGAGCTCTGAGCGGCGGGTTCCGGGCCTCCTGACCCGCCGGAGCCCTCGACTCTGTATCCCGTCACCCGCGCTCCCGCCGCAGCACGTCGAGAACCACCGCGCCGTCCACCGTCTCCTTGGCGACCAGCAGGTCCGCCAGCAGGTCGAGGGCGGCACGGTGTTCGCGGAGCAGGCCCAGCGCGCGTTCCTCGGCCTGCCCCAGCAGCCGGGCCACTTCCTGGTCGACGATCCGCTGGGTCTGCTCCGAGTAGGGCCGCCGCTGCAGCTCCTCGGCCGTCTCGCCGAGGAGCTGCTGTCCCGGCGCCGCGTATCCGACGGGCCCCAGCACGCGGGACAGGCCGAACTCCCGCACCATGCGGGTGGCGATCAGGGTGGCGCCCGCCAGGTCGTTGGCCGCGCCGGTCGAGCCCTCGTCGAAGACGACCAGCTCCGCGGCGCGGCCGCCCAGCCGGACGGCGAGCAGGTCGGTGAGGTAGCCCTCGCTGTACAGGTGCCGTTCCGCCTCGGGCAGTTGCTCGGTGACGCCGAGGGAGACCCCGGCGGGCAGGATGGTGACCTTGGCGACGGGGTCGGCGTGTTCGCAGAGGGCCGCGACCAGGGCGTGACCCGACTCGTGGACGGCCACCGAGCGGCGTTCCTCCGGGAGCAGGGCGTTGGAGGTCTCGCGGCGGCCGAGGAGCACCCGGTCGCGGGCGGTGTCGAGGTCCCGCGCGGTGAGGACGGCGCGGTCGGCGCGGACGGCGTTGATGGCGGCCTCGTTGACGAGGTTGGCAAGGTCGGCGCCGGAGAAGCCGGGGGTGGCGCGGGCGACGGTGCCGAGGTCGACGTCCGGGTCGAGGGTCTTGCCGCGGGCGTGGACGGCGAGGATGGCCGCCCGTTCCGCCTGGTTGGGCAGCGGCACGGTGACCTGCCGGTCGAAGCGGCCGGGGCGCAGCAGGGCCGGGTCGAGGGCGTCGGGCCGGTTGGTGGCGGCGAGGACGACGATGCCGCTGCTCTGGTCGAAGCCGTCCATCTCGGCGAGGAGCTGGTTGAGGGTCTGCTCGCGCTCGTCGTTGCCGCCGAGCCGGGTGCCGCCGCCGCGCCGGCCGCCGACGGCGTCGATCTCGTCGATGAAGATGATGGACGGCGCCCGTTTGCGGGCCTCGTCGAAGAGGTCGCGGACCCGGGAGGCGCCGACGCCCACGAACATCTCGACGAACGCGGAGCCGGTCACGGAGAGGAACGGCACGTCCGCCTCGCCGGCGACGGCGCGGGCGAGGAGGGTCTTCCCGGTGCCGGGCGGCCCGACCATGATCACGCCGCGCGGTCCCGTGGCGCCGGCCCTGGCGTACCGCTCGGGGCTGCGCAGGAAGTCGACGACCTCGCCGATCTCCTGTTTGACCCCGTCGTAGCCGGCGACGTCGGCGAAGCCGGTGGTGGGCCGCTCGGCCTCGATGATCTTCGCGCGGGAGCGGCCGATGGCGCTGATGCCGCCGGACAGCGAGCCGGCGGCGCGGCGGGCGCCCCAGAGGAAGAAGGCGCCGAGGAACAGCAGGGGCAGGAAGGCCAGCAGGACGGAGAGCCACGGGCTGCTCTGGCCGCTGCGGGAGGCGGTGATCTCCACGTGGTGTGCCTGGAGCCGCTGTTCGAGCTGCCCGTGGCCGAGGGCGGTCGGCAGCTGCGTGGTGAACTCGGTGCCGTCCTTGAGCCGGCCGGTCACGGTTCCCTTGTCCCCGATGTCGACGCTGCGCACCTGCCCCGCGTCCACCGTGGCGACGAAGTCGCTGTAGGACTTCTCGTGGCTCTCCCCGCCGGGCAGGCCGCGGGCGAACAGGATGACGATCACGAACATCACCAGGACGAAGACCAGCACCCAGCGGCCCCAGCCGGGGCGGGGCTGCGGCGGGGGACGCCGGGGCGGCTCGGGCGGGGGCCCGGGGCGCCCGGGCGGCGCCAGGTGCCGGTGCGGCAGGCGGATGCGTGTGATCACGGACTGCTCTCCCTCGTGGAGCGGCGCGGCCTCATGGAGCGGCGCGGCGGCACCGTCCCGGTCGTCCTGGATGCGCTGGTCATGCTGGTCATCCCATTCGTCCAGGATCGTGGATCAGGGCCCGACCCGGCAGAGCCGAACGGGGTCCCACTGGGCCACTCGGGGCATGCGCCCCTGCTCAAGGGGTACGCGGCCGGGCACTGCGGCCGTCCCGCCCCGCCCCGGACGGACCCGCCCCGAGTGCCGCCCGGCCGGCCGTCCCGTACGGTCGGGCCGAGGGCCGGCGCGGCGGCAGCGGCCGACGACGGCACGACGCAAAGGAGCCCCCCGGTGACCATCCCGGAAAGCGCGGATCACGTCAGCGTCCATCTGACCGACTGCGGCCGCGAGACCGCCGACGCGGTCATCGCCGCCCTGGACGCGGCGTTCCCCACCGCCCCCGGCACCCTCGTCGCCGAGCGGAGCGAGGGGCGCGGGACGGCACCGGGCAAACCGGTCGTCTGGTGCACGGTGGTCGACACCCGGGCCCGCCGGCCACGCACCGACCCAGGCCCCGTCCCGCTCGACGCCCCCGTGACCGTGGACCTGTTCGGCGCCGCGCAGCCCGTGCGCCAGGTCCAGGACGAACTGGCCGGGGCGTTCGGCGTGGAGGAGCACGGCACCGTGCCGGGCGAGCACGAGCTGGAGGTACGGCTCGTCCTGAAACCGGCCGGCTGAGCGGCGGCCGCCCCGGACCCCGTACCGTACGGTCCTATGGCACAACCTTCTCCCGCCCGGCGCCCCCGCCGGGCACTCCCCGTCCTCCTCGTGTCGGTGGCCGCCTCCTCCCTCCTCCTGACGTCCTGCGGCACCGACCACGGCCCCCGCGACGACCTCCGGCGGCCGGGCACGGCGAGCGACGCGACACCCGGCGATGCCGCCGATGACGTCGCCGACGACGACGCGTACGACGAGGCGGAGGAAGAGGACGACGAAGGCGCCGACGACGACCTCCCCGACGCCGAAGAGGCCGACGAGGAGGACGACGAGGCGGCGGACCCGGGCGACGACGAGGAAGAAGAGGACGCCGAGGACGCCGAGACCTCCGAATCCGCCTACGACGACGGCTTCGACACCGGCCAGGACGTCCTGGAGGCCCGCGGCAAGGGCGCGGCCGTCCGCGAGGTCGTCTGGGGCGGCTGCGAGAAACGCGCCCGCGAGTCCCGCACCGCCTACCCGGACGCCTGGACCCGCGGCTGCCGCAAGGGAGTACAGACCTTCCGCGGAAACTGACCTCACCGCACCGTGACCACCGTCGCGGCCTCCAGCGCTCCCCGGCCCCGCGTCACCCGTACCGTGACATCCCGGCCGAACGGGAGGCGCGGGCGGTGGGCCGGCTGCCCTTGTCGCGGGTGGGGGGCGCGGTCTGACGGGTGGTACGGCGCGTGCGGGCGGGCGGGGAGGGCGGCGGGTGGTTCCGGCCGTGCAGTCGGCCGAACTCGCTCTGTCCCACGGGCTTCGGGAGCACCATCCTCTATCGGGCGGGGGTTTTCACCGGCACCACCCGAGGGAGGAAGCCAGATGATGACGAAGTCGTCCCGGTCGATGGCGCTGCTGGGCGCCGGTGTTGTGGTGGCAGGCGGCGTTCTGACGGCAGCGTCGGCGTCGGCCGGTACGTCCACGGCGCCCGTGGCCGAGCCGAGGCTCGCGACCGGGCAGGACGTGGTGAGACAGAACTCGTCCGCGGTGCAGCTCAGCACCAAGGGCGGAGTGCCCACGACGGTGGTGTCGGAGTCGGTGCCCGCCGGTTCCTGGGTGCTGTCGGGCAACGCGACGCTGGTGGGCTGGGGGCCCAGCGACTACACCCGGTGTGCGCTGTACGCGGGCGAGAGCGCCGTCGGCGCGGCGAGCACCATGGTCGGCAGCCCCACCAGCGGGAGTGCCGGCACGGGGGTGTACGTGGCCACGGTCGGCATCCACGGCGCCTTCTCCAGCACGGGCTCCACGACGGTCTCCCTCCGGTGCGGGCATGATCAGGACCGGGCGGCCGGGGCGGCTCCCTACGTGGACCCGCAGGCCACCTTGTGGGCGCACCGGAGCGACGCGCTCGGCAGCCCTCGACGCTGACCGGGCGCTCCGGGGGCCGGGCCGGGCCCGCCGCCGTGGCGGATGCCGCCCGCCCGGCCCCCGGCCGTCAAAGGGCCGTCAGACCACCCGCCGCAGCCAGTCGTGCTTGTCCTCCGTGCGGCCGAACTGGATGTCCAGGACGTGTTCGCGAAGGGCGAGGGTCTTCTTGCCGGGGGTGCCGTCGGCGACGGTGAAGGTGTGGGTGTCGCTCTTGAAGCCGACGATGGGGGTGATGACGGCGGCCGTGCCGGCGGCGAAGACCTCGGTGACGCGGCCGTCGGCGATGGAGGTGCGGAGTTCGTCGAGGGTGACGGTCCGTTCGACGGGGGTGAGGCCGAGGTCGGGGGCGAGGGTGAGGACGGTGTCGCGAGTGACGCCTTCCAGGATGGTGCCGAGGGAGGGGGTGACGAGTTCGTCGTCGGCGGTGATCAGGCAGAGGTTCATGGTGCCGGACTCCTCCAGGGTGCCGTGGCCCGCGCTGTCGAGGAACAGCACCTGGTCGCAGCCGTTGTCCTGGGCCTCGATCTGGGCGGCCAGGCTCGCGGCGTAGTTGCCGCCGCACTTGGCGGCGCCGGTGCCGCCCGGGGCGGAGCGGGTGTAGCGGCCGCTGATCCAGAGGGTGACGCCGGTGACGCCGGAGGGGAAGTACGGGCCCGCCGGGCTGGCGATCACCGCGTAGCGCGCCTCCGCGGCGGGCCGGACGCCGAGGAACGCCTCGGAGGCGAACATGAAGGGGCGCAGGTAGAGACTCTCCTCGCCGGTGGGCACCGGGACCCACGGCTCGTCGGCCCGGACCAGTTCCGCGACGCTCGCGAGGAAGTCCTCCTCGGGCAGTTCGGGCAGGGCCAGCCGGCGCGCGGAGCGGGCGAAGCGGCGGGCGTTGGCCTCCGGGCGGAACAGCCAGACGCTGCCGTCGGCGTGCCGGTAGGCCTTCAGCCCCTCGAAGATCTCCTGCGCGTAGTGCAGGACGGCGGTGCTGGGGTGCAGGGAGAACGGGGCGAGCGGGCCGATGCCGCGGTCGTGCCAGCCGCCGTCCCGCGTCCACGTGGCGGTGGCCATGTGGTCCGTGAAGTACCGGCCGAAACCCGGCGCCGCGAGCCGCGCGGCGCGCTCGGCGGCGGGGACGGGACTGTCGGTCCGGGACAGGGGGAAGGCGGTGCTCATGGCCTGCTCCTCACGCTGGGCGGTCCCGTCATGGTAAGCGCCGGAGGCGTGGGGCTCACCGGGCGCGAACGGCTCCGACGTCGGAGACGTCGACGGCGAAGCGGGCCGTCGCCCAGGCCATCGCGTCGCCGAACTGGCCGAGGATGGTCCGGTCGAGGTGGGAGAGGTCGTCGCAGGTCTGGTGGTAGCAGGGGTCGGTGAGTTGGCCGGCGGTACCGCCGAACAGCCGCTGCCACTCGGGCGTCTTGAGGTGGTTGTAGCCGGCGGAGCCACCGCCGGCGGGGATGCCGGCGGCCATGAACGGCGCGAAGTCGGACCGGCCGTCGAACTCCAGCGGGACGGTGGGCAGTCCGCGCCGGGCGAAGCGGTCGGTGAAGACCTTCTCGACGGTGTCGGTGCCGGGCGGTACGGCGCCGGTGCCGTGGTAGACCATGCGGGCGTAGTTGGGCGAGGCGATGGTCTCGAAGTTGAGGACGAGGGCGGTCTCCCGGCGTTCCTGGGCGCTCAGTTGGGCCACGTAGTGCCCCGAGCCGATCATTCCCTCCTCCTCCGCGCCCCAGAAGGCGAAGCGCACCCGGTTGCGCACCTGGTCCCGGTGCGGGGCCAGGCGGAGGGCGGTCTCCAGGACCATGGCGGCGCTGCTGCCGTTGTCGTTGAGCCCGGGGCCCTCGGTGGCGCTGTCCAGGTGCGAGCCGAGGACGACCGTGCGGTCGGCGCGGCCGGTGGGGGTGTCGGCGAGCAGGTTGTACGACTCGGTGGTGACGGCCCGCCCGCGCAGGTCGAGGAAGAGCTCGACGGGTCCGCGGGCGGCGTCGGCGGCGAGCCGTTCGGCCTCGCCGCGCGGCAGGTTGGCGGTGGGGACGCGGGCGACGGCGGGCGGGCGGACGGTGGAGCGGATGTTCATCTCCGCCGGCTGCTGGTCGACGTTGACCAGCAGGGCGGCGGCGCCGGCCGCGGCGGCGAGCTCGCTCTTGCGGGCCAGGTCGCAGCCGCCGTACCGGGCGAGGACGGCGTGCCCGCGGACGTCCCCGGCGTAGTCGGCGGCGCCGCAGCCGTACGCGTTCCCCGGCAGGACGGCCAGGCGCCCGCGCCATCCGCCGTCCGGGGTGGCGGGCGAGAACCGGGCGAGCAGCGGGTGCAGGTCGCGCGGGTCGGGCGCGGTGACCCGGGCCGTCTGGGCGACGGGCAGGCTGTCGGGGAAGGAGAAGCGCTGGACGCGGACCCGGTAGCCGGCCTCGGTGAGCCGCCGGGTGACGTAGTGGGCCGACGCGTCGTACCCCTCGGTGCCGACGGCGCGGACGCCGCCGTGCTCGTCGGCCGCGCGCTGGAACGCCTCCAGGTGGCGCCAGGCCCCGGCGGTGGTGACCTCCGACGCGAGCCGTCCGGCCAGCCGCTCGGCGTCCGCCCGGACGGGGGCCGGGCCGGTGGCGGCGACGGGGTCGGCGAGGGCCTCGGGGGCGGGGGCGGCCGCGGCCGCCAGGAGCGCGGCGCATGCCAGCGCGCACGCCGGAGCGGCCGTTCGGCGGCGCGCCACCCGTCGCGCCGTCCGTCGCAAGGACAGTCGCGTAGACAACAGTCGCGTAGACAGTCGCAAAGACATCCGGAGTCCCCCGATACCCGTCCGGCCCGAACCGCGTGTGGCGGGGCAGCCTAACGCGCCCGCCGGGGCGCGCAAGAGGGCGGACGGCGGTTTCGGGCCGATGTCCGGCAGGGCCGAAGGCCCCCGCGCGCCCTCCGTTTCGCCGATTGACCGCCCCCGGAAGGGCCATGAGAATCGGAACGCCCCTGCCCACCCGGCGTCCGACCGGGCGTTACCGGGGATTTTCCGGGCGGGGAACCAGAGGCGAACCATGCGGGAACCCAGGGAGAGAAAAGGGAATTCCGGCCGCCGGGTGGCGCGTTCCCTACGCCCCGGCGCGTTCGGGGGCGCGCGCGACGGGTAGGCGCAGCGAGCATGACGGCACGTGAAACTCAGGGGAAAACTCAAGGAAAGGAACTGCTCGTGACACGCCTCACCGCCACACGCCTCGTGAGCGTCGCCGCCGCCGCGGGGATCGCGCTCGCCGCCGCCTCAGGGACGGCGGGCGCCACCCAGGACGGGACGGGGGCCGCGTCGGCCACGCCGACGTGCGGCACCTCCGACCTGCGGATCTCGTTCGCCGAGCGGCTGGGCGGCGGGATGAACCACGCCGGCGGCACGCTGGAGTTCAAGAACACCGGCAAGCGGACGTGCGCGCTGCGCGGCTACCCGGGCCTGGGCCTCGCGGACTCCGCGCGCAAGGCGCTGTCCTCGCGCGCGGTGTGGGGCAGCACCTGGTACGCGGACGACCCGGGCAACAAGCTCATATACCTCAAGCCCGGCCAGGCCGCACAGGCCAACGTCGCCTGGACGCACTCCGGCACGGACGCCCGCAAGAGCACGTACCTGCTGGTGACGCCGCCCGCAGCGCGGACCCACCAGGCGGTTCCGCTCGGCGACCTCGTGGACAAGGGCGAGCTGCACGTCACCGCGCTGGCCCACAAGGTGCCGGTCCGCGGCTGACACGGCTCGCCGACCGGGCGGACGCATCTCACGGACCAGGCACGAAACCCGTCCCGGGCGATGCGGGCGCCTTTCGGCGCAAAAGCGTTGCGTCGCCCGGGACTTTACCTTTCACTGATTGCTCCATGACCAAGTTTTGAACTAGCCTCCGGACCGGAAGTGAGGGACGCCACTCCGGCTGCTACCGCCCGAGGGGGTCCCGACTCCCGTCGTGCATGGAGAACCCGGGGTACGCCGTCTCTCCACGGCGGACACCCGGGTTCTGGTCAGCGACGCGCGCGGCCGGTCACGAGCTTGGCGGCAGCGGTCGGCCGGCGCGTCGCCCAACTCACCCGGAGGGTACCGTGAACCACCCGAATCGGCTACGCGCCGCGATAGCGGACGCCGGTACGACCCCGCTCATCGGCGTGTTCGACATGTTCTCCGCCTCCGTGGCGGCCCGGCACTACGACGGCATGTTCGTCTCCGGCTTCGGCTTCGCCGCCTCCCACTACGGCCTGCCCGACATCGGGTTCATCGCCTGGCCCGACCTCGTCGGCTTCGTCCAGCGGCTGCGCCAGGCGTTCCCGGCGCAGCACCTGCTCGTCGACATCGACGACGGCTACGTGGATCCCGAGACGGCCTGCCACGTGGTGCGGTCGCTGGAGCAGGTCGGCGCGTCCGGCGTGATCCTGGAGGACCAGAAGCGGCCGCGGCGCTGCGGGCACGTGGACGGCAAGCTGATCCTGCCGCTGGAGGAGTACCTGGAGAAGCTCGACATGGTGCTCCACGCACGCCGCGACATGGTGGTCGTGGCTCGCACCGACGCCACGGACGAGCCCGAGATCCTGCGCCGCGCCAAGGCGTTGGCGGCGACGGACTGCGACGTGATCCTCGTCGACGGGGTGCGCAGCGTCGACCGGATCCGCCAGGTGCGCGACGTCATCGGCGACAAACCGCTGCTGTTCAACCAGATCGCGGGCGGCAAGTCGCCCCGGCTGTCGCTGCCGGAGCTGTCGGAGCTGGGCGTGGACGTCGCCATCTACAGCACCCCGTGCCTGTTCGCGGCGCAGACCGCGATGGACGAGGCGCTGAGCGGGCTGAAGCGGGACGACGGGCGGCTGCCCGAGTTCACGCCGGCGTCCGTGGGGGTGGCCGACTGCCTGGCGCTCCTGGAGAAGAACATCTCCCGCCACCACGACCGTACCCACGACCGTCACCACGACCGGACGCCGGTGACCGCCGGCTGACGAGGGCCCCGGGGCGCCGCGACGCGCGGCGCCCCGGACGGCCGTCAGGCGCGGGTGCTGCGGCTGCCGAAGCGGCTGCGGATCACCCGCCGCTTGAGCCGGTGGAAGAGCGGCCAGCGCTCCCGGAACGCCCGGGAGTGCCGGTCGAGTTCCTCCGTCAGCCGCTCGGTGCGCTTCTCCACGTCGAGTTCGTCGAGGATGCGGTCGATCTCGGCGAGCAGCGACCCGTGCAGCTGCCACTGCCGTGGGTGCTCGCGGACCTTGTCGAGCAGCAGGTGGGCGGCCCGGTCGCGGCTCTCCCGGCCGACGGCGAGGTCCTCGACGAGCCGGGACTCGGCCTCCTCGGCGTTGGCGCTCACCTGGCTGGTGATCAGCACGGCGAAGCTCTCCAGGGCCCGGGCGAGGTGGTGCAGCACATCGGTGAGCGCGGCGGCGACGTCCTCCGGGAAGAGGGGTTCGTCGGTACGCTCGCGTGCCAGGTCGGTCAGGGAGCGGCACATCACCCGGACGACGACGGCCGAGATCTCCAGCGCGTCGAGCCCGGTGCGCAGCACGATCCGGGAGAGCAGACCCTCCTTGACCCGGGGGTTGAGCCGGAGGCTGTCCTCGGCCTGCCGGAGGGAGACGTCCACCTGGGCGACGTCGTGGTCGAGGCGGCGGGCCTCGTGCAGCCGGGCGGCGGCCTCGGAGACGGGGGTGGGGCGGCCGACCTCGGAGCCGAGGTGGCGGAGGAGTCCGCTTATCCGGCGGGCCAGGTCCTGGATGGCGTCCCCGGCCGGCTCCACCCAGACGGGCGGTACGAGCAGCACGTTGAAGAGGAGCCCGACGACGGCTCCGATGACGGTCTCCAGGACCCGGTCCCAGGCGGTCTCGGCCACCCGGGTGACGCCGAGGACGAGCATGGCGCTGATCGCCACTTCGGGGACAAACTCCCCCACGTGGACGAAGCGCCCGATGACCAGCGACGCCAGGATGATCAGTCCCAGGCTCCACCAGGTGAGGCCGACCAGGACGCTGAAGCCGATGGCGATCAGGACGCCGGCGACGACCGAGTTCACCCGGCGGATGCCGGTGGTCAGGGTGGAGTACAGGGTCACCTGGACGACGAGCAGGGCGGTCAGCGGCGCGGTGAGCGGCGCCGGTTCGCTGCTGAGCGTCAGCGCCACCGCGTAGGCGATGACGGCGGCGGCCGTGGACCGCACCGTCTGCGCGACCGCGGGTTCTCTGCCGCGTCGGACCAGGGTCGTCAGGGGTTCGGGAAGATCACGCACCGTAGACGCTTTCCCGATCACTCGCGTGGCAGACCCCGGGGTGAGGCACGCCACCCGGGTGGTGGCGGGGCACCGCTCCGCCGGATGGCGGCGGGGTGCCGGACGGCGGTGGGGCGGCGGGCAGGGCCCGGTCGCCCGCGACACAACCTTCGAACAGAATCACGAGAGGGGAGGGAGGCCGGCCCCTGAGGCCCGGCTCCCTCCCCTCACCGTGACGTCACATCACCGTGCCGCTCGCGGTCACTGGGTGAGGTTCACCTTGAACTGCTGTTCCGGCTCGTCGCAGTGGACGACCTTGTCAGGCCGGTTCCCGGGTCCGTCACCGAAGATCGGGACCGGGGCGTCGACGCCCCACGGGTTGCCTCCGCTGCCCCGCGACCCCACGCCGCACCAGGCGTAGGCGTTGCCGTTGGGCGCGTCGGCGGGGAAGTTGGAGAAGTTCTTCCAGTCGCCGATGTTGATCCGCTGGTTGGACGGTCGGCCGAGGTTGTCCGTCATGCGGTCGTCGACGTACAGGTAGAGGTCGGGCATGTAGGACTGGTAGACGATGCCGTTGGACGGGTTCGCGTCGTCGTTCTTCAGGTAGTGCGTCGGCTTGACGGACCCGTCGGCGCAGAAGGCGGCCGCGACGTCCTGCCAGATCGGCGGCGCGTTGCCGATCGTGGAGCCCCACATGTTGTTGTTCCACGAGCCGCTGTTCTTGAAGAACATCGAGTAGATGTCCCCGGCGAACCGCCGCACCGCGTGGTTGGTCTCGGTGTCGGAGTTGACCTGGTCGACCCACTTCTTGACGTTCTCGTTGATCGACTTGTGGCCGATCATCGCGCGGTAGCCGTGCACACCGCCGCCGACCGCGCGGAAGTCCACGCACTGCTTGGCGTCGTCGAGGCGCGCGGCGCGGAAGTGCGGGAAGTAGGCCTGCCCGGGGGTGTCCCCGTCCTCGTAAGGACGCGAGTACTTGACGTTGCCGTACTCCAGCGCGTCCTGGGTGTTGTAGTCGATGTCCGGCGCGGGGATGCCGTAGTCGGCCTCGATCGCCTTCATGATCTTCGTGACGAAGTAGGGCAGGTGGGCGTTGCCGACGCGGTTCCGGTAGTCCGACCCCACGCTGCCTTCGACGATCTTCCCGTCCTCGCCGACCACGAAGGTCACGCTGACGTCAGACTTGATCTTGTAGCTGTTCGGGTCCTTGAACATCTCGGAAGCGGGCTTCGACGCGTCGGGGCGCTGGGGGTTGGCCATGGCCATCCAGATCGGGATCGACATCCCGGGGACGGAACCGTCGGCGTTCGGCTTCCAGCCGCCCGCCTTGATGTCCTTCGCCCACTTCTCGGCCTCGTCGTACGTCTTCTGGCCCGTGCACTCGCCCACGGCCTTGGCGTCCTTGCACCGTGCCTCGTACGTGAGGCCGAACGCCTCGACGCCGTTGCCGTTGTTGTTCCACAGCGGGCCCCGCTCGGCGAGTCCCAGGCCCCACTCGTAGAGCGACTTCATCGACCGCACCGGCGTCGGCAGGTCCGACGTCAGGTGGTTGGAGTTCAGCTCCTGGTTCGGGTCGAAGACCGCGGCGGCGGTCAGGGAGCGCTGGACGAACTTGCCCTTGATCGGCTTGAAGGCCACGGAGTTCCAGGCGACGTCCTCGTCGGCGGTGCCGCCCTTGGCGTAGTTCGTCAGCTTCACCTTGGGCGTGGAGGTGAACTTGTAGGCGCCCAGCGGCACCCACTTGCCGTTGTTCGCGTTCTGGTCCACGACCCGCTCGTACGGGCCGCCGACGGCACCGCTGATGACGTACGTGGCCCGCTTGGTCTGGGCCCCCGTGTCGGGGATGTACGCGTAGACGGCGGCGAGGTCGTACGACTTGCCCGCCGTCCACTCGCCCTCGATCGTCATCCGGTTGCCGTCGCCGCCGAGGTGGTCGTCGTCACGGGTGTGGGTGTACCAGAAGTGGCCGCCGTGGCCGCCGCCGATCGAGTGCAGGTCGGCCTTCGCCTCGTAGTGCTTGTCCCAGTCGGGATGGAAGGTGAACTGGAAACTGCCCGACGACCACGCCTTGCCGCAGCTCGACCACGTCTCCGTGTCGGCCGGGATCGAGGCGACGACGTCGGAGCCGCCCGGGACCCCGCCGCACACCGGCGTACCGTTTTTCAGCCGGTACCCGCGGCCGGGCTCGTCGCGCAGGGTGACGTACTTGATCTTCTCGTTGCCGCAGGAGTCCTTGCAGTCGGGCTTCCAGGTGGCGTTCTCCTGGGTCCACCAGAACTGTCGGTAGCACGCCTCGTCCGGGCAGTCGACCGGCTTGCCGGCGTTGCAGCCGTTGTTCTTGTTGCAGAAGGTGTCCAGCGGCGGGCTGACGCGGGAACGGTTCTGGACGCTGAGCCACCAGGCCGGCTGGAAGCCCGCGGTGGAGTAGCCGGACTCGCCCTTCCAGCCCTGCTTGCCGTCCGTGTCGTAGGAGAAGCCGGTGTCGATGGACCAGGCGGCCCAGCCCATCACCTTCTCCTCGTACGGCCAGTTCTGCGGGTGCGCCGCGTCGGTGATGTTCTTCGCGTTGAGGGAGACGTCCATGAAGGGGTGGTCCCAGGCGCCCTCCTTGTACATGGGGTTCGCCGGGTTGTTGTACCAGCCCAGGCCCCAGCGGCCACCGTTCTTGCCCGCCTCGGACCTGGGGTTGAAGCCCAGGTTGTAGTTCCAGACGGCGGTGAACCAGTTCTCCACGCGCGACGGGTCGTCGTTGTTGACGGTGATCTTCTGGCCGTCCTTGTGGACCTCGTTCCACTTGTCGGCGAGGATCTTCATCGACGCGGCGATGTTGGTGGCGTAGTCGATCGCGATGATCTTCTGCAGCTTCGGGTCGAGGCTCGTCTCGATCTTCTCGCCCGTGGTCTTGTCCGTCTTCTCGTGCCCCTTGAGGCGCATGCCGTCGGTGACCTGGCCCACGCCGTAGCCGCAGTCGGACTTGTCCCAGTTGATGCGCCAGTAGCCGAGGAGGGTGTCCTTGGCGCTGTGGCCGTAGTAACCGTCCACGGCCGCCAGCGGGTTGCCCATCTGGCCGGGGATCGAACCGGACTCGGCCTGCCACAGGTTGGACTCCTGGGCCAGGATGCCGAGGAGGACGTTGGCCGGGATCCGGCCGCCGCCGTTCAGCGACGGGAGGGGGAACAGCCCCTGCGGGTCGATCGTCCCGAGCCCGGCCTGGTCACGGTAGCCGCCCTGGCGGATCCACTTGCCGCGCAGCTCGCCGCGGATGGCCATGTCCACGGCCCACTCGACCTGGTTCGGCGTCGGCTGCAGCGCCTGGACGCTCATGTCGTTGCGGGAGACCGAGCACCAGCGGTCGGTGTCGGTCGGATCGTGCGAGACGGGCCCGTCGGCGGGTGCCTTCAGCGCCCCGGACGGACGGCCCAGCGTCCGCGGCTCGCTACCGCCGGTCAGCGCGGGCGAGAGGCCCTGCTTGAGGCGCGGCTGCGCCGAGGCCACCCGCTGCTCGACCTTGTCGCCCGTGGGCGTGGCGGTCGAGGTGACGGTAAGCGTGGTGGCGGTGTCCGCCACCCCGGGGGCCTTGCCGGAGCGGGAGCGCACACCCGCCTCGGGCTCGTCCGCCTTGTCGAAGCTCTTCCCGCCGCCCTTGATGCGGGTCAGTCCGGCGCGGACGCCGGGGGTGAGCACGGGGTCGACGGCGAGGCGGCCGAGCGAGGAGACGTCGGTGTCGGCCGGCGCGTCGATCCGGGTGATCCCGCTCCCCTCCACCTTGACGTCCTTGGGACTGCCGGTGAGGAAGGCCCGGCCCTGCGCGCCCTGCACCAGGTCGAGGTCGCCGAGGGGGCCGGTGGCCACCGTGCGCGGCGCGCCGTGGCCGTCGTACACCTTCGCCTGCGCCGTCTTCGTGCCCTTGCGGTCCACGAAGCCGATCCTGCCGTCGGCCAGCGGGCGGATGTCGAAGGGGATGCTGTCGCCCTGGGCGAGCCGGCTGGTCTTCCCCCGGCCGTCGATCCGGACGAGGTCGCTGCCGAGCCCGGCGACGACGCCGTCCTTCACCGGGGCGGCCGACGACACCTGGCCGCGCAGCTCGCCGGTCTTCAGGACCGTCTTGCCGGACGTGTCCACGGTGATCACGCGCGTCTTCGTCCGTGACAGGTCGTTCATGTCGCGGTACTGGGTGAACGCGGCCGTGTGGGTGCTGGTGTTACAGGTGGGGTCGAAGTAGGCGAGCGTCGCCGTGAACGGCAGCTTCGTCACCGCGCCCGTCGTGGTGTTCACGATCGCCGTGAACGCTCCGCCCTGCATCAGCTCGGGCTTGTTGGTGAACGCCCGCGGGGCGTACACCGCGGCGACGTGCGAGTCGTCCATGACGCACTGGTTGCCGATCCACGTGTCGGCCGGCACTCCCGGCTCGCTGAGGACGGCGGCCGTCCGCCACGCGTAGGCCCGGTTCGACTCCGCGGCGAGGACGCGCAGGCCGGCCGAGTCCGCGGCGGCGGTGACGGCCTGGTCCTTCGAGGTCTTCCAGTCGTCACCGAGGTGTTTGTCGGGGTCGGCGACCGCCCCCGAACCCGCCGGGGCGCCGGTCGGCTTCGTATCGGCCGGTGGAGCGTCCGGCGCGGCGAGCGCCGCGCTGGTCTGTATCAGCCCGGCCAGGACGGCGGCGGCAGCAAGCCCCGCGATCCCGGCACGGGCCGGTCTGATGGGTCTCAAGTCTTCCGTCTTTCGTCGCAGTTGGCACGCGACGGAAGGGAGTGATGATGCGCGATGCACCGTATCCGCGCCTCCCCCTGGCGTCGGTGCGACGGCGGACGGGCCGCGAGGGCACGTCCGCCGAGTGATCGCGCTCATCTAAGACCGCAATAAATCCCTTGCGCAAGAGGGGAGTTGACTTACTCGGGTGCGACACACACCCCGGCGAACGCGCCCGATGTCAGCCGTCTTTCGAGTTTTCGACGCGGAAATCGGGCACACCATCCCCACCTGTCGGTTAACCCCACTTGTTGGTGCACTGCACGCCGTAGGGGGCGCCGCTGTCCTTTTTGAACCCGACGCAGGCACGGTAGGAGTAGTCGTTGCCGCCGAGCATGTTCGACCAGTCCGAGTCGCCGTACTTGTTCGGGGTGTCGACGCTGAGCGAACGGACCAGCCGGCCGTGCGTGTCGTACTTCTCGATCGTGGCGTAGGAGCTGTACCAGGACGGGCTGGCCTGCTGCGTCGTACGAACCCAGGCGGCGCGGCACTTGTTGGACCAGCGCAGTTCGGCGACGCGGCCGTTGTTGTCCACCTTGCCGTGGCCGACGGCGTCGTCCTCGCAACCGGTGCCCTTCGGGCCCTTGTTGTCGCAGGCGGTCCCGTAGCAGCCCGCCGCGTAGGAGGTGCCGGCGAGCGGGATCAGGCCGAGGACGACGGTCGCGGCGGAAACGGCTGCGACACGAGAAGCAATCTTGAACATGGAATACCCTTGCGTGCATGGACGGGGGTCACCAGGAACCCACGGGCGCGACAGCCAGGGGGAATTGCGCGACCACGGCGCGACGCCGGGCACAGCACGACCACAAACCCCCCGGCTCGTGAAATCGCCGGCACGTCTCGCTGAATCGAGATCACGTGGCGGCGGCGCTGATCAATATAGGGTTCCCCGGCATTACTGTCCACCATGGACATGACCAACTCAACGTCCGCTGAGCCCCTTTCGTCCCGTCCGGGGTGGGGGCCGTCAGACCGCGGTCAGGGCGTACGTGCCCGTGCCGTCCGGCCGGCCGCTGGAGTACTGGCGGACGAGCTCCCCGTCCGCGTACCGGTCGTGGCCCAGCATGGAGCCGGTGTACTTGTTCTGCAGACCGACCTTCGAACTGCCGGGTACGTCGCGGTAGATGTAGAACCGCTGGAGGTCGTCCTCCACACAGGTGGCCGTCGTCAGGTAGGCCTGCTCCCGGTTGGCGATGTCCGCCGGGATGGTCGCGCATCCGCCGTTGCCCCAGTTCCACAGGGACGCCTCGAGGACCCCGTTGCGCTCCGTCACGTTGCACAGCCGCCAGTTGTCGAGGTGGGCGCTGGTCCAGTTGGACTGGCGCAGGCGGATGCCGTCGTTGGCAAGGACCGGTGCGCTCCAGTTCAGGGGCTTGCCGGGGACCTCGATCTTGTAGACGGAGGACTGGCAGGACAGTCCGGCGAGCGGGGCGGGCTTGGCGGCCTGGGCGGCCTTGACGCCTTGCGCGGCCTTGGCGGCTTTCCCGGCTTCGTACGCGGCCTTGGCCGCGTCGGCCTTCGCCGAGGGGACCGGTCCGGCCGGGTGCTTCGCGGTGGCGGCGGCCGAGCCGCAGTCGAGGAGGACCTGCGCCTTGGCCATGATGCTGTTGGCGGGGACCTTGTCCTCGCAGCGCACCGCGCCTTCTTCGAGGGTGGTGTAAGTGGTGTAGCTGCCGGTGTCGGGGCCCTCGGTCCACTTCAGGGCGTAGGTGCCGCCGCCCAGGTCGGTGCGGTTGCAGTTGAGGCTGCCGTAGGTGCCGGTGACCTTCTTGGTTCCCTCGTAGAGGCCGTAGTAGCCGGGGGTCTGGAAGTTCCAGCTGATCGACTTGTTGGTGCTGCTGGTGTGGGTGTAGCTGACCTGGACGTTCAGGCCGACGGTCCCGCCGACCATGCCCAGGGTTTCGACCTGGAAACTGCCCTGAATGTTGCCGTTCGCACCGACGGAGACCGTAATGGTTTCCTGGGTGCTGGTGTCGACGGTCTGGGAGCCGGTCGAGCCGTCGGTGACGTACCAGCCCTTGAAGTGCGTGATGGTCGGGGTGACTTCGGCGCTCTTGATGTAGGGGTGGCGTTTGCCGAGGTCGGCCGTGGTGCAGGTGTCACCGGGCTTGACCGCCGAGGCGGCGGCGGTCCCGGTCGGGGCGGCCGTGGCCGGTGAGGCGAGGCTCATCGTGGCTATCACGGAGGCAGTCGTAGCGGTGAGGGCTACGAGCCCCTTGCCGAGGAAGCCGGTGGGTCTGGTGTGACGCATCGTTGTCTTTCCCCCCATGGGCCGGGCCACGCACGGGCGGGAACCCCGGCCGTTGGTGCCGTCGGTGTGATGGTGCTGAGCGCGAGTGAACATAGGCCACCGGCGACGACACGGGGATGCCGTAATCGGCCAGTGTGCTGCTTCCGGCCGGAATGGCCTGTTCCGGCGATGCGGCCCGCCCACCGCCTGGACCGGTCGCGAATTCCGGACAAGGTTGCGACATCCGAACCCGAGTCCGGTCGATGGTTCCTACCCTCTCGCTGACCCGTACGGCCGTGTGGCCTGCGGACCACCACCGAAGGGACCATCGTGAAACGCGCGAGACACTGCCTGATGGCGATAGCCACACTCGCTCTGACCGCCTCCGCCCTCACCACCACCACGGCGTCCGCCGCCGCACCGACGAAGGCGGGCGCCGCCGTGGCGGGCAAGGGCTGTGTCCCGACCGCGCCCGGCGAGGTCGGCAAGGAGGGCGTGGGCGTGGTCGACTGCGTCACAGGGGACGGGCCCCGCGACGCCGTGCCGCAGCTCACGGCCGGACCCAAGGCCCGTGTGGCCGCGCCTTCCTGCAAGGAGGAGGACACCCGCCACTCCTACTGCCTTGAGGCCAACGCCCCCTACACGCTCAAGACGGAGAAGGGCGAGATCGTCTTGACGGCCTCGCTCCACTTCGTCACCCGCGCCGCCGCCATCGACCCGAAGGCCCAGACCTGGCAGGAGACGATCAGCGCCACGGTCACCCAGGCCGCGGGCAAGGGGACCATACTGTTCGCGTTCGGGCCCTCGTGTTCGGGGCAGTGCACGATGTACAAGGCCAAGGCGTGGGGCGGCAAGTACGTGCCCATCGGTGTCGGCGAGACGAAGGAGGACTTCGTCGTCTACAAGACCACCGTGGCCAAAGGCGGCCAGAGCGTGGTCAGGCCCATCTACCGCGGTGACCTCACCTCCACCGAGGCGGACAAGCGGGTCATCCCCCTGAGCACCTGGTACGGCCCGGAACTGCGCTGTGACAAGGCCGTGGGCAGTGCGTCGGGGTGCATCGTGATGGGACACATGGCCGACGTGAGGATTTCCATCGCGCAGTACGGGGCTGCGGCCATCACCTACCGGTGGGCTCAGGACAACTTGAAGGGCGGCAACACCGGCACGAAGGAGGCACCGCTGCAGCGGGGCAGTGACGAGGAGGACGAGGACGCCCCGACGACGAAGCAGAAGCGCTACCAGAGCTGTGACGCCCCACCGAACCCCTTCAAGCCCATCCTCGTCACGACGGAGCCCGACTCGTGTGACGAGTACCCGTTCGCCGCTTCGAGCCAGGGCGGCACGAACGGGAACCTGTGCGCGGAGATCCACCCGTGGTACAACTCCGCCACCTTCCAGTGGGAGGTCGACAAGCTCCGGTACCTCGGCCCCGCGCAGACCTGCGTCCGCAGCCACGTACCCCTGAAGCAGAACACGGAAGCGGGGGGCGAGTACGGGCGTGCCGTGCAGTCCGAGCGCATCCTGGACCACGAGTGGTACACCGTGACCATCACCCCGTAACCACCAAGCGGACTCAGCGGACCGCGAGCGGGACGGTGGCCGCCGCCAGCGCGGCGATGGAGAGGAGAAGACCGGCCAGGAAGGTGATGAGGCGGCGCTGGGCGCGCAGCCGGGCGTCGCTCACCGCGTCCTGGAGCCGGCGGGCGCGTTCGGCCGTCGCGCAGGCGGCGAGGAAGTCGCGCTCCCGGACGCCGGGCGGGTACGCCGCGTCCGGCGGGACAGGCGGGACGGCAGCCGTCCCGGCCGGGCCGTCGGACGGCATCCCCGCCGACGCCTCGGCCTCCGCTTCCGCCAGCCGCCGCCCCCGCCACAGCGTCGCCGGGTCCCGGCCGGACTCCTCCCAGGCGCGGGCCGCCCGGGTGAGCCCGCGGCGGCGGCTCAGCGCCTCCGGGTCCTCGGCCGTCCAGGCGGCGAGCCGGGGCCAGCCCTGGGCGACGGCGCCGTGGGCGAGGACGGCCCGGTCGTGGTCGAGGGTGACGATCCGGGCGGCGGCGAGGCGTTCGAGGACGGCGGCCGTGCCGGGGTCGTCGCCGAGTTCGCGCCGGTCGAGGGCGCGCGGTGCGCCGTCGTCGCCGGGTTCGGTCAGCCGCAGCAAAGCGGCCCGCGCGCGCCGCCGCGGCCCGTCGGCGAGTCCGGCCCAGACCGCCTCGGCGCCCTCGGCTGCGGCCCCTTCGAACCCGCCGGCGGCGTGGAAGCCGGCGAGGGTGAGGCGGTTGCCGTCCCGGTGCCGCCAGGTGGCGAGGAGGGCGGCGGAGAGGAGGGAGAGGCCGCCGGGCTGCCGGTGGGCGCCGGTGACGAGGACGGCGAGCAGCCGGTCCTCGACGGTGCAGTGGGCCGCGGCCGCCGGCTCGGTGACGACGCGGGTGAGCTCCTCGGGGGTGAGCGGCGGGAGGGACAGCGGCAGCCCCGCCAGCAACGGGTGTCCCGCGAGCCGGTCGTGGAGGTCGGTGCGCAGGCCCAGCACCAGCCGGCAGGGCGCGGCGCGCAGGACGTCGAGGAGGCAGCGGAGGACCGGCGGGACGACGGAACGGTCGCTTCCGTAGGTGTCCTGCGCGAGGAGCCGTTCCAACTGGTCGACGACGAGGACGGAGTCGGCGTCCGGGAGCCGGGCGAGGCAGCGGGCGAGTTCGGCGACGGGATCGGGACCGGGGACGAACGTCCCGACGGCGGGCGGCCGGCCCTGGCCGGCGAGCCGGTGGACCACGCCCGCCTGGAGGAGCGAGGTGGTCCCCGCTCCGGAGGCGCCGGTGACGACGACGACCCGGTCCCGGCGTAACCGCTCCAGCGCCTGGTCCACCAGGCGTTCCCGGCCGAAGAAGCGGTCGCCGTCCGCCGCCGTGTACGCGGCCGGGCCGGCGTAGGGCGGCGGCCTGCGGCGGGCGAGGGCGGCGGCGACGGCGTGCCAGCGGCCCTCCCACTCCCCCACGTCGCCGCCGCAGGCGCGGACGTAGGCACTGGTGACGGCGAGCGTCGGGAATCTGCGGCCACCGGCGGCCACCGAGAGGCTGGCCGCCGAGGAGTGGGCGAGGAGGGAGAGTTGGCGGTAGGTGGGGCTGCCGGCCCGTTCGCGCAGGGCCCGCAGGTCCGCGGCGAAGCGCAGCAGGGGGCTGTCACCCGGGTCCAGGGGCCGTTCGCGACGTGCCACTGCCCTGCCTTTCCAGCCGTGCCGCACGGCGCCGGGCCAGGGGTGGGGCGACGGCGCGAGCGAGCCGAACGAAGCGGTGCGTCTTACGGTAGCGGTCACGCAATGGCCAACAACACTATGATTTCCGTCAATTCGACAATGACAGTCCGGCTGGGAATGACCAATCCCGATTATTCGGCGTTGTTCGGAGTTGCTTGTTCAGGGCACGCGGAGCGGTCTCGAACAGCCCGGGTGCGGTAGGCATGGAAGCGCGGGGGCGGATCACGACGCCACCGCTCCCTGCTCTCTTCCGCCGGCCCTCGTCGGAGATCCCATGAAGTACTCGCGGTTCTGCCGGTCCCTGCTGTCCACCCCCGCCACCGCCGTCCATCGCTACGCCACCGGCCACCGCTCGGGGGCCGACATCTCCATGGTCGATCTGGAGGATTCCGTTCCGCCGGCGCGGAAGGAGGAGGCACGGAGACGGGCGGAAGGTTTCTTCACCCTGCCGAGCGCCGCCGGCACCCGGTGCGCGGTGCGCATCAACACCATCAGCGGGCCGGACGGCCTGCGCGACCTGCTGGCCCTGCGCCACTACGCGGTGAAGCCGCCGCTCGTGCTGATACCCATGGTCGAGTCGCGCCGGGACGTCGAGATCGTGGAGCACGTCCTCGGTCCCGAGTGCCCGCACACCGAGTTCATCGCCGTCGTGGAGACGCCGCGCGGCCTGGAGCGGGCGGCCGCCATAGCCGCGTCGTCCCCCCGGCTGCGGGCCCTGGTCTTCGGTTCGGCCGACTACGCCTTCGCCACCGGCGCCCGGCTCACCTGGGACGCCCTGGCCCACGCGCGGGGCGTGCTGGTCAACAGCGCGCGGGCGGCCGGGATCGAGGTCATGGACGCGCCGCTCTTCGAGGTGCGTGACGACGGCGCGCTGCGCTGCGAGGCGGCGCTCGCCAAGGACATGGGGTTCAGCGGCAAGATCGCCGTGCACCCCCGCCAAGTGCCGCTGATCAACGAGGCGTTCTCCCCGGACGCCGACACCCTCGGCCGCGCCCGCCGGATCGTGGCCGCCGGCCGGGAGAACGGCCGGGACATCACCGTGGTCGACGGCATGATGATCGGCATCCCGTTCTTCGAGGCGTCCCAGCGCCTGGTCGAGGAGTTCGGCGACCAGGCGCCGGACCCGTCCGAACCGCCTCCGAGAGCCGCGGCCCCATCCCCTCAGGCGACAGCCGCCCCGGCCCCGGCCGCCCGGGCACCCCACCCGTACCCCGACGCCCCGCGCTCCACCACCGCGACGCAGGAGAGGGAACAGTGAACACCGAGAACCCCCCGAACCCCACGGCCGACATCACCGGCCCGCACCGCTACCGCAACAGCGCCACCATGATCCGCACGGCCGACCCGGCCTGGCTGGGCGCCGCGGAGGCCGGGCTGATCGGCGTCGTCGCCGACTCCCCCGACGCCAACAACCACCTCGTCACCCCGGACGGCCACGCGTTCGTCAACATGTGCTCCTGCTCGTACCTGGGCCTCAACCACCACCCCGCCGTGGTGGAGGGCGCGATCGAGGCGCTCCGGGAGACCGGCGCCACCTCCCTGGTCATGCCGACCACCCGGGTCCGGCACCGGCTGCTCGCCCGGCTGGAGGAGGAGCTCGGCGACCTCTTCGGCTGCCACGCCCTGCCCGGCGCCTCGTGCAGCGCGCTCACCGCCGGCATCCTGCCGCTGATCGCCTCCGGTCACCTGTCCGACGGGCAGCCGCGCGTGATGGTCTTCGACCGCTTCTGCCACTTCTGCATGTCGTACATGAAGCCCGTCTGCGGCGACGAGAGCCTCGTCCTCACCTGTGACCACAACGACCTGGACCGGCTGGAGGAGATCTGCCGGACCTACCCGCGGGTCGCCTACGTCGCCGACGGCGCGTACTCGATGGGCGGCGCGGCGGCCCTGGACGGGCTGCGGCGGCTCCAGGAGCGGTACGGCCTGTTCCTCTACCTGGACGACTCGCACTCGCTCTCCATCCTCGGCGAGCACGGCGAGGGCTTCGCCCGCTCCCAGCTGGAGATGAACGAGCTGACGGTGATCACCGCCAGCCTGGGCAAGGCGTTCGGCACGGCCGGCGGCATCGCGATGCTGGGCAGCCGGGAGATGTTCGAGTTCCTGCACCGGCACGCGGGCCCGGTCGGCTGGTCGCAGAACATGTCGTTCCCGGTCGTCGGCGCCTCGCTGGCCTCGGCCGCGATCCACCGCTCCCCCGAACTCGGCGACCTCCAGCGCAAACTCCAGGAGAACATCGCCTACTTCGACAACGCCTTCCCCACCTCCTTCGCAGGCAACGGCCTCCCCGTGCGCCGCATCACCGTCGGCGACCCGGACGCGGCCGTCAAGCTCTCCGGCGAGATGTTCCAGCGCGGCTTCTACTGCTCGGCGGTCTTCTTCCCCATCGTCCCCAAGGGCGAGGCCGGCCTGCGCATCATGATCCGCGCCGACCTGTCCCGGGAGAAGCTCGACGAGTTCATCGGCCACATCAAGGACCTCACCAGCACGGACTGAGCCACCCCACACCGAACCACCACGCACCGAGGACGGTACGGACCCATGGCGGACGACACCCCGCCCAGCGGCTACGAGCGGCTGGGACCGCAGCACTACCGGGAAGTGGTGGGCTTCCTCTACGAGGAGTTCACCGTCGGCGACGTGATCGAGCACCGGCCCGGCCGGACGATCACCGAGATGGACAACGTCCTGATGAGCACGTTGTCGATGAACGACGCGCCCCTGCACATCGACGCCGCGTTCTGCGCGGACACCCCCTGGGGCCGGCCGCTGGTCTCCAGCCTGGTCACGCTGAGCATCGTCGGCGGCATGACGGCTCGCAGCACCAGCGGCAAGGCCCTGGCCAACCTGGGCTGGGACCGCATCCGACTGCCCAACCCGGTCTTCACCGGCGACACCCTCTACGCCTCCACGGAGATCCTCGGCAAGCGGCTCTCCCGCAGCCGTCCCGGCGAGGGCATCGTCTCCTGCCGGACCACCGGCACCAAGTCCACCGGCGAGGTCGTGCTCGTCTTCGAGCGCAGCTTCCTCGTCCCCTGCCGCGGCCCCGAGCCCGCCGGCCCGGACGCCGCGCCGCTGGAGGACGGATGACGGCACTGCTGATCGGCGACAACCGGGCCGCGGAGATGGCCGGCGGCCCGGACGGCACCCCGGACGGGCGGCGGCGGGCCGCCCGGGGCGCCCAGCGGCTGCTGTGGTGGGCCCGCGACGGCGACGTCCTGCTGCTGCCGGAGGCACCCGACGATGCGTACGCCGACCACGTCACCGGCCTCACCGGCACCCGCCGCGCCACCCTCACCGTCGTCACCGCCGACCTCCCGCCCACCGGGACCCTGCCCGACGCGACGGTGGCCGCCGTCCGTACCGCCCTGGCCGGCCGGACCGTCGACCGGGTGCTGCCGGTGTACGCCGACGCCGGCGTCGCGGACCTCGCCCGCCGGCTGGGCGCCGAACGCGCCCTGCCGGGATGGGCGTTCCACGCCCAGGGCGGCAGCGCCCTGGTCAACGGCAAGGCGGCCTTCCGCGCGGTGGCGGCGGGCACCGGCACGCCCGTCGCGGCCGGTACGGTGGCGGGCACCGCGGACGCGGCGGGCGATTACGCGGCGGGGCTGCTCGCCGCGGGCCACTGCGCCGTCCTGAAGCAGGCGTTCCACTCCGGCGGGCTCGGGAACGAGATCCTCACCGCCGACCCGGCCGTCCGGCCCCTGGGCGCGCCCCGCGCGGTCGTCCTGCCCGGGCCGGAGGCCGCCCGGAAGCACGTGGCCGGCCACTGGGACCGGCTGTCGTCCGGCGGCCGGCACCCGCTGGTCGTCGAGCGGTACCACCCCGAATCGACCCCCGTCTACGCCGAGTTCGAGGTCGGCGACGACGCGATCGTCCTGTCCGGCCACGGCGAGATGCTGATGGACCCCGTCGTGGTCGGCGAGACGGTGCCCGCCGCACTGCCCCGGGCCGTCCTCGACCGGCTGCTCGCCGGCGGGCGGCGGCTGTGCGCGGCGTACCGCGCCCTGGGCTACCGCGGGACGCTCAGCGCCGACGCGATCCTCACCCCCGCCGGCGAGCTGCTGTTCACCGAGGCCAACGGCCGGCTCACCGGCTCGTCGCACCTGCACACCGCGCTCGGCCGCCGGCTCGTCGGCGAGCGCCCGGGGTCCCGGCGGGTGTTCCTGGAGACGGGCACCTGGCCCGTCCCCTCCTTCGGCGCGGCCCTCGACGCGCTGGAGCGGTCCGGTCTCGCCTTCGACCCCGCCACCCGCACGGGCGTCGTCCTCGTCGGCGACCTCGTCCCCGTGGACGGCACGGTGATCCCCTGCGTGATCGCCCGCGACCGGGACGCCGCGCACGCCGTGCGCCGCTCCCTGCCGGCGTTCGCCGCCGCCCGCGCCTGAACCCGTCCCCCCTCCCCCGTCGCTCGCAGAAAGGCCGCAGCATGTCCCTCAACAGCTACGACAGCTGGTCCCCGTTGCGTGAAGTGGTCGTCGGATCGGCCGAGAACTACTCCTCCCACGAGCGGGAGCTCTCCTTCGACCTGTTCTTCCACGACGAGATGCCGTACAGCCGGATGTACTACCCGCGCCACCGCGCGCCCGGCGAGGACGGCGGCACCGGCACCGGGGCCCGGCAGAGCCCCATCAAGAAGCGCTACGTCGAGGAGCTCCAGGAGGACGTCGAGGGGATGGTGGAGACCCTCACCTCGCTCGGCGTGACCGTGCACCGGCCCGCGCCGCTCGCGGAGCACATCGAGGTCCGCACGCCCACCTTCCGCGCCGCCGTCATCCCGGCGCTCAACGTCCGCGACAACAGCATCGTCCTCGGCGACGAGGTCATCGAGACGGCCCCGCAGGTGCGCGCCCGCTACTTCGAGACGCAGCTGCTCAAGCCGGTCTTCGCCGACTACTTCCGGCGCGGCGCGCGCTGGACGGTGATGCCCCGGCCGCTGATGACCGACGCCTCCTTCGACCTCTCCTACGTCACGGCACAGACGGCCCCGGGCGAGCTGATGGAGCCCATCACCGACCCCCGGCCGTCGCCGTACGACGTCGGGCACGAGATGATGATCGACGGGGCGCAGTGCCTGCGGCTGGGCCTGGACGTCTTCGTCAACGTCTCCACCGCCAACCACGCCCTCGGCTGCGACTGGCTGGAGCGCCACCTGGAGGGGCGCTTCCGGGTGCACCGGCTGGACTCGCTGTCCGACAGCCACATCGACAGCACCGTGCTGGCGCTCCGCCCCGGGCTGCTGCTGGTGCGCACCCCGCAGATCGCCGAGCGGCTGCCCAAGCAGCTCCGCTCGTGGGACATGATCTTCCCGCCGGAGCCGGAGGACAACCAGTTCCCGGTGTACGACGACGATGACCTGCTGCTCACCAGCCGCTACATCGACCTGAACGTGCTGTCGGTCTCCCCCGACACCGTCCTCGTCAACTCCGCCTGCCCGGAGCTGATCCGGACGCTGGAGGGGCACCGCTTCACCGTGGTGCCGGTGCGCCACCGCCACCGCCGCCTCTTCGGCGGCGGTCTGCACTGCTTCACCCTCGACACGGTCCGGGAGGGCTCCGCGCCCGAGGACTACCTGGGGGGCTGAGCGGCATGCGGGCTGTGGTGCTGCGCCGGTTCGGCGGTCCTGAGGTCCTGGAGACCGCGGACCTCCCGGAACCGGCGGCGGGCGAGGGGGAGTCCGTCGTCGACGTCACCCTGGCGGGTGTCAACTACGGTGATCTGGAGGTCCGGGCGGGCGTCTATCGGCCGCCGGGGCTGCCGGCGGTCCTCGGTGCGGAGATCGTCGGCGTCCGGCGGCGGGACGGCCGGCGGGTGGCCGCGCTGCTGCGCGACGGGGGCGGGTACGCGGAGGTGGCCGTGGCCCGCGACGCGTACACGGTGGAGCTCCCCGACGGCATCGACGATCTCACCGGCGCCGCCCTGGTCGAGCAGGGGTGCACGGCGTACGCCGCCCTGGTCACGGCCGGCCGGCTGCGGCCGGGGGAACGGGTGGCGGTCGCGTCCGCCGCCGGCGGGGTCGGCCACCTGGCGGTCCAGCTGGCCCGCGCGCTGGGCGCGTCCGTCGTCGCCGGGACGGCCTCGTCGGAGGCCAAGCGGGAGTTCGTCCGGCGGCTGGGCGCCGAGCACGCGGTCGCGGGCCCGGAGGATCTGCCGGAGCTCCTGCCGGACGGCGTGGACCTCTACCTGGACTCGCTGGGCGGCCCGCGCGTCGAGGCCGCGCTCGCCGCGCTGGCCCCCTTCGGGCGGCTCGTCTCCATCGGCCACCGCGAGGAGCCGGCCGTCGTCGCCGTGGACGCGCTGACCCGGCGCTCACTCGGCGTGGTGACGCTGTGGATGCAGCAAGTCCTGGAAACGCCCGGCCTGTTCGCGGAGGTGGCCGGGCGGGTCCTCGCCCTCGCCGGCGAGGGGCGGCTCGTCCCGCACGTCGACCGCGTCGTGCCGCTGGACGGCGTAGCGCAGGCGCACGAGGCCGTCGCGGCGCGGGAGACGGCGGGGAAGGTGCTCGTCGACGTGCGGGCGGCAGGGCGTTGACACGGGGATTGTGTCCCGCACCGGCGCTGGATAGGGTCCCGTCGGGCCCGGGACCGGGCTGGTGCTGGCACGCGGTGTAGGTGGGGAATGTCTGTGGTCACGGGTAGGATAATCCGCTTCGACGAGTTCCGGGGCTATGGGTTCGTCGCTCCGGACACCGGCGGGGAGGACGTGTTCGTGCACGTCAACGACGTCCAGGCGGACAAGCGCCTGATCGTCCCCGGCGCGTTCGTCGAGTTCACCGTGGAGGAGGGCGAGCGGGGCCTCAAGGCGTCCCACGTCCGCCTGCTGGACCGGGTGCCGTCCGCGCGCCCGGCCGAGCCTCCGGCGGAGCCCTACACACCCGGCCCGCCGCACGAGGACGGCGACTGCGACGTGCTGTCCGCCAAGGAGTTCACGGACGAGGTCACCGAACTGCTCCTCGGCGCGGCCCCCACCATGACCGCGGAGCAGATCCTCCTGATCCGCCAGCGGCTCGTCCGCCTGGCCGCCAACCACGGCTGGGTCGAGGTGTGACCGAGGACCGGCCCGGCACCGCCGGAGCCCCGCGCGACTCCGGCCGGCCGGACGCCCGCCACACCGTGACGGCCTACCCGAAGGGCGCCGACTTCCCCGCGGGCGAGACGGAACTGCCGGACGCCGACCCGGCCTTCCTCGCCGGGCTGTTCGGGGTCCCGGTCGAGCGTTTCGTGGACGTCTATCCCATGGACGCGGGACACATGGCGGTCCTGGAGCGGACGGCGGGCCTCACCTTCGATCCTGCCGCGTACGACTACCACTTGGAGGTCACCGCCGGGTAGCCGCCTCGCCCGGCGCCGGTGCGCGCAGCTCGGCCAGGGCGTCGTGGCCGTGGATCCAGGCGAGCCGGTCCGGGAGGGTGGCGAGGTCCGCGTCGCGGGCGGTGGCCTGGGGCCCGTCGGGGAGCTGGAGGCAGGCGGCGTTCCGCCGGGAGCCGGCCTGGATGGCGCGGGTCCTGGGGCGGCGCGCCAGCTCGTAGCGGCGCAGGGCGGCGGGCACGTCGTCCGGTCCCGCCCCGGCGAGCAGCGCGGCGAGGACGGCCGCGTCCTCCAGCGCCTGGTTCGCCCCCTGCCCGTGGTGGGGCAGCATCGGGTGGGCGGCGTCGCCGAGCAGGGTGATCCGACCGCGGGTCCAGGCGCGCCGGGGCTCGCGGTCGTAGAGGGCCCAGCGGCCGGGGCGTTCGGCGGCGGCCAGGAGGCGGGTGAGGGACGGGTGCCAGCCGTCGAACGCGGCGAGCAGGTCGCCCGTCCGGCCCTCGGTGACCCAGGACTCGACGGTCCAGGCGGGGTCCGGCACGACGGCCAGGAAGTTGAGCAGGCGGCCGCCCGCGACCGGGTAGACCACCACGTGCCGGCCGGGCCCGACCCACAGCCACAGGACGGGCTCGGCGAGTTCGGGCAGGTCGGGCACCCGGTCGAGGGGGACGAGGGCGCGGTAGCCGCTGGTGCCGGAGAAGACCGCCTCGTCGGGGCCGAAGACGGCGTTCCGGACGGCGGAGTGGATGCCGTCCGCGCCGACGACCGCGTCCGCCTCGGCCACCGAGCCGTCGGCGAACCGGGCGACGGCGCCGTCGGGGGTCTGCTCGACGCCGGTGCAGCGGGCACCGAAGCGCACCGGGATCCCGTCGGCGGCGGCGAGCAGCGCGTCCTGGAGGGCGGAGCGTTCGAGGTGCCGGAAGGGGGCGCCGAACCGCTGCTCGTAGCTGTCGCCGATGCCGAGTCCGGCCACCGTCCGACCGGTGCTCCAGTGCCGGAAGTCGACGCGCAGCGGGACGACGGCCGTCGTCGCGAGCCGCCGGTCGATGCCGAGGGAGCGCAGGACGCGGTGGCCGTTGGCGCCGATGGCGACGCCCGCGCCGGTGGCCGTCGGCCGCGGCGCCTGTTCGTGGACGACGGCTTCGACGCCGCTCCGCCGCAGCGCGACGGCGGCGGCCAGCCCGCCGATACCCCCGCCGACGACGGCGATCCGGGGCCGCCTTCCGGCCATGGTCCGCTCCCTCCCGCCCGGCGGGTTCCGCCCGCTTCCCGCCCGAGACTACTCACCGCCCCGGGGGCCGCGCACGGGTAGGATTCCGGACGATCGGCCACCGGTTGGGACCGGGAGTGGCGGGTTTCCGACAGGAGTTGGCACATTATCGGAAGCGCGACGCGCAGAAGAGCCGTCACGATCGGGGACGTGCCGAAGAATCGTTCCCTCCCCTCACGCAACCGCCCGCCGCGCAACCGCCCGATCCTTCTCCTCTCCTCGGGGCACGCCTGTGTGGACGTCTACCAGGGAGCCGTGGCCGCCCTGGTGTCGTTCTTCGTCTCCGAGCGGGCCTACACCTACGCCGCCGCCTCGGGCGTCGTCCTGGCCGCGTCCCTGCTCTCGTCGGTGGTGCAGCCGCTGTTCGGGGCGCTCACCGACCGGTGGGCCCTGCCGTGGCTGCTGCCGGTGAGCACGCTGGTGGGCGGGGCGGGCGTCGCCCTGAGCGGCCTGTGGGACTCGTACGCCCTGACCCTGGCGGTCGTCGCCGTGTCCGGGATCGGCGTGGCCGCCTATCATCCCGAGTCCGCGCGGGTGGCGCGTCAGGCGAGCCGGGGCAGCCATGTGGCGATGGGCTGGTTCTCGCTCGGCGGCAACCTGGGCTTCGCCGCGGCCCCCCTGCTGGTCTCCGCCGTCGTCGCCACAGGCGGCCTGCGGGCGACGCCGCTGCTGGTGCTCCCGGCCGTCGCGGGCGCGGCCCTGTGCGCGGCGGCGCTGCGCGCGGTCCGCGCGCCGGGGGACGCGGCGGGTGCCAAGGCCGCGTCCCGCCCGGCCGGACGGGACGACTGGGCGTCGTTCCGCCGGCTGACCGGGGCCATCATGTGCCGTTCGATCGTCTTCGTCGGGCTGAGCGCGTTCGTCTCGCTGCATGTGCGGCAGCGCACCGGCTGGGGGCAACTGGCGGGTACCGCGGCTCTGTTCGTGCTCTACCTGGGCGGCGCGGTGGGCACGGTGGCGGGCGGGAAGCTGGCCGGACGGTACGGGCGGATCGCCGTCGTCCGCTGGTCGTACGCCCTGGCGGTCCCGGCGGTCGCCGGCGTCGTGCTCGTCCCCGGCCCGGCGCTCTACCTGTTCGTGGCCCTGACCTCGGCCGCGCTGTACGTCCCCTTCTCCCTGCACGTCACGCTCGGCCAGGACTACCTGCCCCGGCGCGTGGGCACCGCGAGCGGCGTCACCCTCGGCCTGGCGGTCAGCGTCGGCGGCGTGGCGAGCCCGCTCATCGGCGCCCTCGCCGACACCGCGTCGCTGCGGACCGCCCTCGCGCCGCTGATCGCGCTGCCCGCCCTCGGCTGGCTGCTGCTGCGCCCGCTGCGCGAGCCCGACGCGCCGGGGGCGCCCCGCGTGCCCGGCGCGGCGCCGGCGGCCGACACCCCCGGCGCCCCCAGTGCTCCCAGCGCTCCCAGCGCTCCCAGCGAGACGTGAGCCGCGTCGTTGGACGCCGGGCGCCGTGGTGCGCGAGAGTGGTCCACGACGTAATGATCAAGGAAGGGGCAGTGCCGTGGCACAGGAAGTCCGGGGCGTGGTGGCGCCGGGGAAGAACCAGCCGGTGCGGGTCGAGACCATCGTGGTGCCGGACCCGGGACCTGGTGAGGCCGTGGTGAAGGTGCAGGCGTGCGGCGTCTGCCACACCGACCTGCACTACAAGCAGGGCGGCATCAACGACGACTTCCCGTTCCTGCTGGGCCACGAGGCGGCCGGCGTGGTCGAGGCGGTCGGCGAGGGCGTGACCGAGGTGGCGCCCGGCGACTTCGTCGTCCTCAACTGGCGTGCCGTCTGCGGCCAGTGCCGGGCCTGCCTGCGCGGCCGCCCGCAGTACTGCTTCGCCACGCACAACGCACGGCAGAAGATGACCCTGAAGGACGGCACCGAGCTGACGGCCGCCCTGGGCATCGGCGCGTTCGCGGAGAAGACGCTGGTCGCCGCCGGCCAGTGCACCAAGGTCGACCCCGAGGTCTCCCCCGCCGTCGCCGGGCTGCTCGGCTGCGGCGTGATGGCGGGCATCGGTGCCGCCATCAACACCGGCGGGGTGGGCCGCGGCGACTCGGTGGCCGTCATCGGCTGCGGCGGCGTCGGTGACGCGGCCATCGCCGGCTCCCGGCTGGCGGGCGCGGCCCGGATCATCGCCGTCGACATCGACGACCGCAAGCTGGAGACGGCCCGCCGGATGGGCGCCACCCACACGGTGAACTCGCGCACCAGCGACCCGGTCGAGGCCATCCGCGAGCTGACCGGCGGCTTCGGTGCCGACGTGGTCATCGAGGCGGTCGGCCGCCCGGAGACGTACGAGCAGGCGTTCTACGCCCGCGACCTGGCCGGCACCGTCGTCCTGGTCGGCGTCCCGACCCCGGACATGCGGATCGACCTGCCGCTGCTCGACGTCTTCGGCCGCGGCGGCGCCCTGAAGTCCTCCTGGTACGGCGACTGCCTGCCCTCCCGCGACTTCCCCATGCTCGTCGACCTGCACCTCCAGGGCCGGCTCGACCTGGCGGCCTTCGTCACCGAGACCATCGGCCTGGGTGACGTCGAGGCGGCCTTCGACCGGATGCACCAGGGCGACGTGCTGCGCTCGGTGGTGGTCTTCTGATGCCGGCCCGGATCGACCACCTCGTCACCTCCGGCACGTTCTCCCTCGACGGGGGCACGTGGGAGGTCGACAACAACGTCTGGATCGTGGGCGACGACCACGAGGCGATCGTCATCGACGCGGCGCACGACGCCGACGCCATCGCCAAGGCGCTGGGCGACCGCCGGCTGCTGGCCGTCGTCTGCACCCACGCGCACGACGACCACGTCAACGCGGCCCCGGCGCTGGCCGAGCGCACCGGCGCCCCGGTCCTGCTCCACCCCGCCGACCGGCCCCTGTGGGACCGCACCCACCCGGACCGCGCCCCGGACGGCGAGCTGACGGACGGGCAGGTGCTGCGGGTGGCCGGCACGGAGCTCACCGTGCTGCACACGCCGGGCCACGCGCCGGGCGCGGTCTGCCTCCACGCCCCGGAGCTGGGTACGGTGTTCACCGGGGACACCTTGTTCCAAGGCGGCCCGGGCGCCACCGGCCGGTCGTTCTCCGACTTCCCGACCATCGTCGCGTCGATCCGCGACCGGCTGCTGACCCTCGACGCCGCGACGGTCGTCCGGACGGGCCACGGCGACACGACGACGATCGGCGCGGAGGCGCCGCACCTGGAGGAGTGGATCGCCCGCGGGCACTGACGGGCGGTCGAAGGCGTCGGCCGGCCGGTGACCGGGCCGGCCGGCGCGCCTAGGATCGAAGACGTCGTCGCAGGCACCGCGGAACGAGGGGGAACCACCGTGGACAGGACGGACTGGGTCGAGATCACCGAGCCCGGCGAACTGACGGAACTGCTCGGGGAACCGGTCCCGCGCGTCCGCGACAAGGTCCGGGACCGGCTGGGCGAGCTCGACCGGCAGTGGCTGGAGAGCTCGCCGTTCTGCCTGGTGGCCACCTCGGACGCGGACGGGAACTGCGACGTCTCACCGAAGGGCGACCCGGCCGGCGGCCTGGCGCTCGTCCTGGACGACACCACGCTCGCGATCGCCGAACGCCCGGGCAACCGGCGGGCGGACGGGTTCCACAACGTCCTCGCCAACCCCCACGTCGGCCTGGTCTTCCTGGTGCCCGGCCGCGGCGACACCCTGCGCGTCAACGGCCGGGCCCGGCTGGTGCGCGAGGCGCCGTTCCTCGACCGGATGACAGTCAAGGGGCACCGCCCGGTCCTCGCCCTGCTGGTCGAGGTCGAGGAGGTCTTCTTCCACTGCTCGAAGGCGTTCCTCCGCTCCGAGCTGTGGAAGCCGGAGACCTGGCGGCCGGACGGGGTCGCCTCCCGGGCGCGCATCGCCAAGGTCCTGGAGCGGCCCGAGGACTCCCTGGAGGAGCTGGAGACCTACTACGGACCGGGGTACGCCGCCCGCCTCTACGACTGAGCAAACAGACTGTTCACAACGCGCCGTTGACGCACCGTCATGTGGTGCGTCATGCTGCTGCGCATGCCGTCATCTTCCGAGGCGCCGGAGGCGCCCGAGACCCCAGATCCCTTCTCTCCCCCGGATGCCGACCAGGCGCGGGCGCGGCGCGTCCACGCCGCGCTGTTCCGGATCGCCGAGCGGCACGCGGACACGGACGCGCGCCGCCGCCGGCAGGTCCACCCCACGATGATCGGCCCGCACGAGGCCGTCCGGCTGGTGTCCTTCCTGCTCAGCGGCGCCGCCCTGCCGGAGGACGGCGAACCGGAGGTGGACCGCGCCGACATCACCGCCGCCCTGAGCCTCGTGCCGCTGATGCGCGGGGAGATGGACGAGCTGGAGGCCGGGCTCCTCAGAATGGCCCGGGGGCGCGGCATGACCTGGCCGGACATCGCCTTCGGGCTCGGGCTCGGCACTCCCCAGGCCGCACGGCAGCGCTACGAACGGCTGGCCGACCGTACGGCACAGGACGAGTAACGGCCGTTCGCCGCAAGGCCGCCGAGGGCCGCCGCGACCGTCATCCGGCGGACGCCGCGGCCCGCAGCGCGTTCTTGTCGATCTTCCCGGTGGCGTTGCGCGGCAGGGCCGCCACCACCTCCACCGCCTTGGGGCACTTGAACCCGGCGAGCCGCTCCCGACAGTACGCCCGCAGCTCGGCCTCGTCGATCGGCGCCGCGCCGGCCGCCACCAGGACGGCCCGTACCGCCTCGCCCCACTTCTCGTCGGGCACCCCGACCACGGCGACCTCGGCGACGGCGGGGTGCTCGGCCAGCACCCGCTCGACCTCGGCGGGGCAGACGTTCTCGCCGCCGGTGATGATCAGGTCCTTGAGCCGGTCCTCGACGAAGACGAAGCCGTCCTCGTCGATCCGCGCCAGGTCCCCGGTGCGCAGCCAGCCGTCCCCGGTGACGGTCTCGGCCGTCGCGGCGGGATTGCCGAGATAGCCCTTCATCCGCCCGGGGGACCGGATCCACAGTTCGCCCCGCTCCCCCGGGGGCAGGTCGGCGCGGGTGTGGGGGTCGACGACGCGGGCCTCGACGCCCGGCATCGGGCGGCCGGCGGAGACGAGGCGGTGGGCCTGGACCGGGTCGCGGTGGACCTCGGGGGTCAGGGCCGTGGCGGCGCCGGAGAGTTCGGTCATGCCGTAGAGCTGGAGGAACCCGACGTCGGGGAAGAGGGCGAGCGCCCGGCGCAGCACCGGCAGTGGCATGGGCGAGGCGCCGTAGAGGCAGTACCGCAGCCCGGCGAAGGCCGCGGCCGCGGCCGGGCCGCCGGCCAGGATGCCGGGCAGCATGGCCGGCACCAGCAGGAGGTGGGTGGCGCCGTCGGCGACGGCCGCGCACATGGCCTCGGGGGTGGCTTCCCGCAGGACGACGGTGGGCGCCCCGGCGAGCAGCGCGGTGACGACGTAGCAGACGCCGCCGACGTGGAAGAACGGGAGGACGGCGAGGCTGCGGTCGGCCGGGCCCATGGGCAGGACGGCGAGCAGCGACGCGCTCTGTTCCAGCAAGCCCCGGTGGGTCAGTTCGGCGCCCTTGGGTGAGCCGGTGGTGCCGGAGGTGTAGAGGATGACGCAGGTGTCGTCCGGGTCGAGGCCGTCGCGGGCGGCGAGCGGTTCCGCGCGGGCGAGGAGGGACGCGTACGTCTCGGCGCCGTCGTCCGGTTCGGCGGGGTCACCCGGCTCGGCGGGGTCGCCGGTGACGATCAGGCGCGGCGGGGCGTCCAGCGTGCCGAGGGCCGTCCGTACGGTGTCCAGCACGTCGGCGTCGGCGAACAGCACGGAGGCACCGGAGTCGGCGACGACGTGGGCGAGTTCGGGCGGGGCGAGGCGCCAGTTGAGGATGGCGGTGGCCGCTCCGGCGCCGGCGGCGGCGAGGACGGTCTCCAGGCAGGCGAGGCTGTTGCGGCCGACGACGGCGACCCGGCTCCCCGGGCCCACGCCGGCGGTGTGGAGGGCGCCGCGCAGCAGGTCGGCACGGGCGTGGAGATCGCGCCAGGTGAGGCGGCGGCCGTCCGAGGCGAGTGCTTCGGCGTCCGGCGCGCGGTCGGCCCAGTGGGCGGGCAACTCGTGCAGCAGGCGCGGGCGTTGTACGAGCGGTGTGGGCATCCGTTCCCCCCGGTCGGCGCTCCGGGCAGCGTACCCGGGCGCCGTGCGGTCCGCCACCGGCGGACGCCCGCCGGCGGGCCGGGGCGCGTACGGCCCGGCCCGCCGGTGGACGGACCGGTCAGGTGCCGGGCTTGCGGCCGTACACGAAGACGTCGTCGCCCTTGTGCAGCAGGTTCCAGTACGCCTGGGCGTCCTTCATCCGCATGTTGACGCAGCCGTGGGAGCCGGGCGGCGAGTAGACGCTGCCGCTGATGGCGTGGAACGCCTGGCCGCCGTCGAAGAACTGGCTGTACGGCATGCTCACGTCGTACAGCGACGAGCGGTGGTTCTTGTCGCGCCAGTAGACCTTCTTGAGGCCGGTGCGCGTGGCGAAGCCCTTTCTGCCCGAGCGTATGTGGACCGGGCCGTACTTGATCTTCTTGCCGTCCTGTATCCAGCTCACCTGGCGGGTCAGGTCGACGCAGGCGATGCGGCCCTTGTCCGTCGGGCAGGAGACCTTGGCGGGCGCCTTGGCCGCCGCCTTGGCGGGGGCCGCCTCGGCGGTCCCGCCGGCCGCCACGGCCAGGGGGACGGCCAGTCCGGCGGCGCCCAGCGCGACGCCCAGCCGGGTCCGCAGGGAGGTGCGATTCATTGTCATGAACGGTAAGACCATCGAAATCCCCACTTGGTTGCATACCGCACCAGCCGCTTTCGGCGGAACCCGATCTTCCTCGGGCCCACGGTCGACCGGCCGTCCGCCTGGGGTTAGGCTCGTCGGGCGGCGGCCGCGAACTCCCTTGCGCGGTGCGGCTCTTGCCACACCCCCCGCATACTTCGCCTTCCCCCGTCGGCCTCGCCGACACCGCACGCCCCGTCCCGCCCGCCGCTCCCCCGCCCCCCAGCCCAGGATCCGCTTGTGACCACCCGCACACCCGGCACCGCCGGCCCGCCGTCCCCCCGCGCCACCGCCTACCGCCCGCCGGCCACCCGGCCGGCCCTGCACGACGGGGTGGGCTGATGGCCAGGGAGACCACGGCCCCCGCCGGCGGCTTCCGCCCCGTCCACCACCCGGCCGGGCTCGACGACGCCCTGCGGATCGCCGTCGAGGAGGTGTGGGCGGGCCGCTGGATGGCCATGCGCGACCTGCTGGCGCAGACCGGCGCCGACTGGGCGCTGCGCACGGCCCGCACCCAGGTCCTCGGCGCGGTCGCCGCCGGTTCGACGATCGTCGAGGCGTGGGCCGCGGAGGAGGGGTACAGCGTCGACGCGCGGGTGATGTGGGCCCGGGTGGTGGTGCAGCGGGCGCAGCGCGCGCACCGGCAGCGGCATCCGGAGGCCGTCCACCTGGAGCACCAGGCCCGGGAGGCATGCCGGCTGGCGGTCGAGGCCGCGCCCGGCGACCCAGTGCCGTGGATCTGCCTGCTGGCCTTGGCCTCGCTGGACGAGCGCCAGGAGCGGCCCGAGCACCGGCTCCAGCCCTGGGAGATCATGCTGCCGCCGGGTCCGTGGGGGCTGCTCTCCCGGATCTGGGAGCGCGACCAGTGCAACCGCGAGGCGTTCCACCGGATGCTCCAGTTCTTCCAGGCGTGCACCAGCGGCGCCGCGGCGTCGGTGTCGGCGGTCGACTTCGCCCGCTGGGTGGCGTCCTGGGCGCCGGCCGGGTCGCCGCTGCTGGCGCTGCCGCTGTTCGCCTACGCCGACCTGCACCGGCGGCAGGCCGCGGACCCGATGGGGCAGGGCCGGTCGGACGCGCTGCTGCGCTCGCAGTGGTCGGTGGACCCCATCCGCTCCGAGACCTTGCGGACGTACCAGGGCTGGTTCGCCCCGGCCGTCCGCGGCGGGCGGGCGCCGCTGTCCGTGGCCGATCTGTCGCACCTGGCCTTCGCGTTGTGGTCGGCCCGGCACTACGCCGAGGCGGCGGAGGTGTTCGCGGCCATGGGGGCGCACACCACCGTCCAGCCGTGGGCGGCGTTCACCGCCGACCCCGGCCGGCCGGAGCCGGCGACCGAGGAGTTCCTGCGCGCGCGGCGGCACTGCCTGGGGTCGTGACGGGCCGGGCCCGCGGCGGTGCCCCGGAGTGACACGGGCCACGGCCGGACGGCGGGAGTCGTGCCATCGTCCCCGCATGAACACTCACAAGGACCCGTCCGGGCCGGTCACCGTCCGGCTCGCCGACTACTCCCCCGCCGAGATCCTCGGCGACGCCCCCGACCCGTTCGGCGTCGACGCCTGGGGGCTGGCCTGGCGGCCCAAGGACGAGCACTTCGGCGTCCGGTGGGACGGCCGTCTCGTCGCCCACGCGGGCCTGGTGTCCCTGCCGTTGACGGCCGGCGGGGTCCGGATGGAGGTGGCGGGGCTCGGCGGGGTCGCCGTGGCGCTCGGGACGCGGGGCCGCGGCCTCGCGCGGCTGGCCGTCACCGCCGCCCTGGATCACGCCCGGGACCGGGGGTTCGCCCTCGGCCTGCTCTTCTGCCTGCCGGACCGCGTCGGCCTCTACGAGCGTCTGGGCTGGCACCTGTTGACGGACGAGGTGGAGGTGGAGCAGCCCGGGGGCCCGCGCGTGATGCCCCTGCGGACCATGTGGACCGGGCTGCGGGCGGACGCCACGTGGCCTTCCGGGCCGGTGCGGCTGCATTCGCTGCCGATGTGACGGAACTCCCCGTCGATGTGACGGAGCGTCCGCCCGGCGTCATCCGAAGCGGACGCTGGAGAACGTCGCGCCGCGCTGCGCCCGCTGCCCCGGGGCGAGGCGCACGGCGGTGCCGGTGCACTTCTTGCCGCTGAAGATCGTGGCCGGGGTGCCCGTCCCGTTGTGCGCGCCGTGCGCCTGCTGGCTCATGGTGTAGCAGCGGTTGTCCGGCGGGTTCTCGACGAAGAACGGCCTGTCCCCGGGCCCGAGGAAGGTGAACGGGCCCTTCGCGGCCACCGCCGCGTCCACGGGTCCGGCCATGGCGAGCGCGAGTCCGGCGAGGGCGACGACGATCGGGCGGAAGAGACGCATCTGGGATCCTTTTCCCGTTAGGGGGCGATGAGCCCGGAATGACTTCATCGCCCTCAACGACGCCGCCCCGGGCACGACACGTTCGCTGTCAACACCCCGCCGCGGCGGCGCGTGCCGCCCCGGGCCGGCTCACCGCCGTACGCGGTTGCGGACGGCGACCGCGGTGAGGCCCAGCAGGACGGGCGCGACCAGCCGGAACGTCCCGTCGGCGCAGGCGCCGGCGAGGGTGAGCTCCCGCGGGCCGGAGCGGAGACCGACGACGTTCAGGACCGTCCGTACGGAGGTGTCCAGCCGGCCGCCGCCGGCCTCCCGGTCCGGCGCGGTTCCGGCGGCGGTCCCGGTGGGGGATCCCGCGGCGGACACGGGCCGGTGCGGCTCCGGCGGCAGGCCCCACAGGGCCACCGCCGCGACGGCTGCCGCGGTCGTGGCCAGCAGCCACAGCAGCGTGCGGCCGACGCGCAGCGCGTAGCCGGAGACGGCCCAGTAGAGGAGGAGCAGGGCCCGCTGCCCGTCCGCCCGTTCGCCGTCGTGGCGGCGCATCTCCATCTCGCCGTAATGGAAGTCGCCCGCGCCCGGGTGGTTCTTGCCGTTCTCCAGTGAGGTGCGCAGCTGCCGGTAGGTGGAGGCGAGCGCCGCGGGCGAGCGGACCTCGACGCCCTCGGGCGCGGGCGTCCAGCCCCGGGCGCCCCGGGCGGCGCGCCAGTGGTGCTCCTCGGCCAGGACGCGGCGCGGGGTCCAGCGCCGCAGGGGCAGGAACGGCATCCTGCGGGCGGGGGTGCGGGCGAAGACGCAGCAGCCCTCCAGGCCGAGCCGGTCGAGGTGGAGGGCGCCGCCGAAGAGGCAGGACGACAGGTCGAGGTCGTTGAGGGCGAGGTTCCCGGCGTCGGAGCCGCTCAGCGAGCGGACCCGGACGCCGGGGTCGCGGGCGGCGAGGACGGACTCGAACGGCCGCTCGCCGTCCGCCTCGGGCAGGAAGGGCCGGGGGTGCGCGGTGACGCTCAGGGACCGCTCGGCGATCACGTCGACGAGGTCCACGGCGGCGTACCGCAGCCGCAGCGCCGCGCCGGAGGCCCAGGAGGACTTCCGGCAGTCGACGGACGTGGCGGCGGCCTCCAGGGTGGTGGTGCCGAGGAACCGCGCCCAGGAGAGGTCGAGGGTGCCCCGGCAGGCCAGCGGCCCGACGGCGGGGGCGGCCCGGAAGACGGCGCGGCGGAAGGTGGCGCCGTCGTGGAAGACGGTCGCGCCGAAGTAGCAGTCGCCATGGAAGTCCGCCTCGCGGAAGCAGACTTCCCCGGCGAGGTCGGCCGCGCTGAAGTGGGCGCTGCCGGCGAACACGGCCCCGGTGAAGCCGGCGCCCGCGGCGAACGCCGCCCGGCTGAACCCCGCGTCGCCGCCGAAGCGCGCGTCGCCGAACCCGGCGTGCGCCGTGAACTCCGCGTCGTGGAACCACGCGTGGTCCAGGAACGACGCCTTCCGGAACGATGTCTCGCCGCCGAGGACGGTGTCGTTGAAGTCGGCGCGGCCGAGGAACGTCGCGCCGTCGAAGCAGGCGCCGTCGGGAAAGGCCGCCCTGGTGAAGCGCGCCCGGCCGAGGAACAGGGCCTCCTCGAACGCCGCGTGGCCGACGACGGCGCGGCCGGCCCGCGCGTCGTCCAGGGCGCCGAGGAGCGCGTCGAGCAGGCCGTCGGTGAAGGCGGTGCCGCGGTGGTCGACGCGGGCGCCGGGGCGCAGCCCGGCGAGGTAGGCCGCCCGGCCGGGCCCGTCCAGGTGGGCGAGGCAAGCGCGGTGCGTGCCGCCGTCAGGCCGCGGCACCGTGCGTCCGCGGCAGCCGACCGGATCGTCCGGCCGGGCCCCGCGGCCGCAGTGCGGCCAGACCGGCGGCCGGGGTGCGCGTGTCATGCCGAGCGGGACGCGGCGGCCGGGCGGCCCGGTTCCGGCGGCGGGCCGAGGGACGCGCACCCCCGCCCGCGCCCTGAACACACATGAAGGGAAAGCATCTTGAATCGAAAAGAGACAGACAAAAGCGAACACCACTGAAGTGGAAGCGCCCCGCCGACCTAACGTCCCGCCATGACGCCGCCCCCCTCCTCCCTTCCCCGCCCTCCCCATCTCTCCCCTACCCGCCCCCTGCCGCTCGTCGTGGTCATGGGCGTCTCCGGGGCGGGCAAGACGACGGTCGGCCGGCTGGTCGCGGACCGGCTCGGCGCGCCCTTCGCCGACGCGGACGCCTTCCACCCGGCGTCCAACAAGGCCCTGATGTCGTCCGGCATCCCGCTCGGCGACGCCGAGCGCGCCCCCTGGCTCGCCGCCATCGGCGACTGGCTGGCGGCCCATGCCGCCGGGGGTGGGGTCGTCACCTGCTCCGCGCTCAAACGGCGCTACCGCGCCACCCTGGCGGGGGCGGCGCGGCGCGCCCTGTTCGTGCACCTGGACGGTCCGGCGGAGGTCATCGCCGACCGGCTCGCCCACCGCACCGGCCACTTCATGCCCGCCTGCATGCTGGGCTCGCAGCTCGCCGACCTCGAACCGCTGGAGCCGGACGAGCACGGCGTCCGCGTCCCCGTCGACCACCCCGCGCGGCAGGTCGCCGACCTGGCCCTCGACCGGCTGCCCTGCCCGCACGGCACCGGCGCCGCCTGCCCCCGCCCACCCTGCTGACCCCGCGCCCGACACCCCGTCAACCTGCTGTACCTACTGGTATGTACACTCGACGCGCAGGAAGACCCTTACGGGAAACACCCCCCGCACGAGGAGCCCCGCCATGCCCCTGGTCCGCATCGACGCCCTGGGAACCGACCCCGACCGGCTGGACGCGCTCGGCCGCGCCGTCCACGAAGCCCTCCAGGAGACCCTCGGCATCCCGGCCGACGACCTCTTCCAGATCCTCACCGGCCACGACGGCACCACCGGCACCCTCCGCTACGGCGGTTATCTGGGGGTGCGCCGGGACGAGGGCATCGTGTACATCACCATCACCTTGCGCGCCGGCCGCACTCCCGAGCGCAAGCGCGCGCTGTACCGGCGCATCGCCGAACTCGCGCACTCCTACGCCGGCACCGAACCGCGGAACGTCTTCGTCACCCTCGCCGAGAACGCGCCGGCCGACTGGTCGCTGGGCCACGGCGAGGCCCAGTACGCCCCCGAGCCCGGCCCTGTGGTTGCATGACCCCGCGCGCGGCCCGCCGGCCGCCGGACAGGACCGGAGAGGGAGCGGAGCCCGTGCTGATCGACACGGTGGCCTGGGTGCGGGTCGAGGACGGACGGGTGCTCTGCGCACGGCCGCGCGGGAAGGACGTGTTCTACGTGCCCGGCGGGAAGCGGGAGGGCGCGGAGACCGACCTGGAGACCCTGCTGCGCGAGGTCGAGGAGGAGTTGACGGTCCTCCTCGACCCGGAGACGGTCGCCCACGTGGGCACCTACGAGGCGGCGGTGCCGGAGCTCCCGGACGGCACCGTGGTCCGGATGAGCTGCTACACGGGCGAGTACGGCGGGACGCTGACGGCCAGCGCGGAGATCGCCGAGGTGGCCTGGTTCTCGTACGCGGACCGGCCGCTCGTCCCGCCGGTCGACCGGCTGCTGTTCGACGACCTCAGGGCGGCGGGCCTGCTGCGCTGACAGGCCCCCGCCCGCGCGCCGCGATCAGTCCTCGTCGCCCTCGAAGAAGTCGCCGATCTCGTCGACGACCTCGGCCGCCACCAGCCCGCCGACCACACCGGCCGCGACGCCCGCCGCTCCGGCGGCGACGACGGTGCCCATGCCGGGGCCGGACCGGTGACCGCCGCCGGGGAGGTGGCCCTCGTGGTGGATCCCGTGGCCCTCATGACGGACCCCGTGATGCGCCTGACGAGCGCCGTGGTGCTCGACCAGCTGCCGCATCCAGGAGTCCACCTCCGCCGTCCAGTCGCGCTCCGCCACGTCGTGGTGGGCGACGTGGAAGCGGGTGACGACGTCGTGCCCGGCAGAGAAGAGGCCGCCGCGCTTGTCGGCCTCCAGCACGACCTCCATGCCGTCCGGCGCGGCCAGGAAGGTCACCTCGACCTCGTTGACGGCGTGGGCGTACTGCGGGGCCGGGGCGAACTCGATCTCCTGGTAGAAGGGCAGCCGCTGGCCGCTGCCGCGGATGTGGCCGAGTTCCAGGTCGGCGGAGCGCAGCCCGAAGCCAAGCCGGCCGAACGCGTCCAGGACCGCCTCCTGCACGGGCAGCGGCCGGACGGCCAGCGGGTCGAGGTCGCCCTTGTCCCGCGCCCCCGCGATGGCCAGTTCCGTGCGGACGCCGAGGACGGTGCCCACCGGCCGCCCGTACAGCTCGGTCACCGGCGTCTCCCAGGGCACCGGCACCGCGAACGGGACGTCGCGCTCCTCGCCGGCCGCGAGGCGGAAGCCGCCGGCGACCGTGTGCCGGTCGAAGACGACGGTGCCGTGGTGCTCCTCGTCACCGCGCTCGGCCTCGACGCGGGCCTCGAAGTCCAGCGTGACGTGCTCGACGTCGAAGTCCGCCTTGCCGCCGCGCAGCCGGACGTGACCGGTCAGCATGGAGCCGGGCAGTACCGGGCCGTCAAGCACCGTGTCGACCGTGGGGCCGCCCACACCTAGCGAACCGAGCAGCTTCTTGAACACCATCGCGGCGTCCACTCCCTCATGTGATCCGTACCGTGTACGGCACCACCTTGCCCTGCCCCGGCGGCCCCGCGGAACACGGGGTACCGCACGGGTGCCGGGAGCGGCCCGCGCCGGGCGTCCGGTCGAACCACCGAATTCCCCTGATCAGATGACGCTCCCGCAAAAGGCCCCCGTCCCCGCCCGGCGGCCGGTCTACTGGCCGCCGACGGCCGTGCCACCCGGGCGCGGCACTCGGACACGGGGAAGACCATTGGGACTGAAGAAGAAGACCGGCACCGTGCTCGCCGCCCTCGCCCTCGGCCTGGTGGCGGCCGCGCCCGCGCAGGCGGGCGTCAGCGGGCACTGCGGCAAGTACCTGTGTGTGATGACGGCCCACCACAACCGGTTCGTCCAGGACATCACCGTCCGGACCAAGGACGGCCTGCCCGGCACGATCCGCGCCTACTGGGGCGACTACCACTCGCCGAAGGTGACCGCGGCCTCGCACCGCTGGGAGGTCAACCGGGAGCAGCAGGGCGCCAAGCTCGTCTGCGGCGGGCTGGAGCGCGACGGCCGGACCATCGAGGACGGCATCTGCGTCACGATCTGACGGCGCCTCCGGTGGCCACGTCCAGCCCGGCGCGGGCGGCCGCCCGGGCGAAGACCGCCGCGTCGAGGACCGCGGCCCCGCCGGGGTCGTTGTTGAAGTAGGCGTACACGTCGGTCTGCCTGGGCCAGGCGTCCGCCACCCGCCCGGCCCAGGTCGCGAGCGCCTGGCGGCCGTACCGCGGCCAGGGCCGGGCCCGGCCGCCGTGGAAGCGCAGATAGCCCCAGCCGGCGGTGCGCCACAGCGGTCCGGCGGGCCGGGACCCCGCGTCGGCCCAGCACAGGGCCGCGCCGCGGTGTTCGAGGACGGCCCGCACCTCGTCCGTCCACCAGCTGGGGTGGCGGGGTTCGACGGCCACCCTGACGCCGGCCGGGAACTCGGCGAGGACGGCGTCCAGCGCCGCCGCGTCGCCCCGCAGGGTGGGCGGCAGCTGGAGCAGCACGGGCCCGAGCCGGTCCCCGAGCCCCGCCGCGTGGCGCATCAGCCGCGCGACGGGCTCGGCCGGGTCGCGGAGCCGCTTGATGTGGGTGAGGAACCGGCTGGCCTTGACGGCCATCACGAACCCTTCGGGCGTACGGTCGCGCCAGTCGGCGAAGGTCTCCGGGGAGGGCAGCCGGTAGAACGCGTTGTTGTTCTCGACGGTGACGAAGTGGCGGACGTACTCCTCCAGCCACAGCCGCTGGGGCAGCCCGTCCGGGTAGAGGCCGCCGCGCCAGTCGGCGTACTGCCATCCGGAGGTTCCGACGAGGAGGGGCATGGGGGATCCCTACCCGATGGAGGCGGCAATTCAGCCCGTGGGAGTGCCCCCTCCGTGAGAGTTCGAGGACAAGCGGCGAAGCCGCTTTCGGGGTCTGGGGCGGAGCCCCAGGAAACGGTGAAGGGGCGGGGCTGGGGCACCACGACCGCACCCGACGCCTCACACGGCCGCACCCGCCTGCCGCCAAGGCGGCGCCGAACCGCCATCACTCCACGCGGCAAGCGCCCGGGCGTCAAGGCAGAGAATGCCGCTGCGCGCGGCGTACTCAAGAGCGGGACCGGTGAAGTCACTGGTGGTGACCAGGACAGCGACGTGAGCACCGTGAATGGTGAAACAAGTGCCACCGAACCGCTGCAGGTCCTGCGAGCCGACCTTGTGCTCGTCCCCGTACCGCTTGCACTGCACGACGACACGCCGCCCGTCCGGCGCCGTGGCGAGGACGTCGGCCCCGAGGTCCCCCGCACCCCCGACCACCCGCACGTCCGTACAGCCGTCCCGCGCGCACAGCCGGGCGACCGCCTCCTCGAACTCGGCCGCGTCCATGGCCGCGTAGTCCACGGGCGCGCAGTCCACGGGCGCGACGACGACCGGCACGTCCCGGTCCCAGGCCCCGCGCGGCCGGCGGCGTCCGAGGAAGCACGCCGCCCCGGCGCCGCCCAGCGCGAGCAGGGCGGCCAGGACACCGGCCGGACGCTCGCCGGCGTGGGCGGCGGCGGTCCGCAACGTCAGCCCGGCGCCGCAGACCACGATGGCGATCAGCGCGAGGGCGAAGGCGGCCCGGCGGAGGCCGAGGGCCGTCCGGCGTCCGGTGCGGCCCCGCCGCGGGACGGAGGGCTCGGACATCGACATCTCGGCGGCTCCCCCCAGGTCGGTTCAAGATCACCCGATGGGGGTGCGCTTGCCCCTTCCCGGCGGTTTCATGGCCCCTCCCGGCCCTTGGCCCCCGCTCAGCGATAGGGCCCCATCGGTGCGGGCATCGGGGGCGGCTGGTTCCAGAAGGGGTCGTGGCGCTGCATCCAGAAAGGGTCATGCCAGTCGTTGATGGTGCTGCGCTCATGGGACGTGCTCTTCGGCAGGGACGGGAATCTCACCCCCGCACGGTCGAGCACGAGCAGCCCCACGGCGATCACGACGATCAGCAGCGCCACCACGGCCTCGAAGGACAAGCGCGGACGTCCGGCCATTCCGGTCTCCCCCTGTTTCCCCCGTCGGGAAGGCCCACGGCGGGTTGATGCCCGCCCCGGGAGGCGGCGACGCCTCGTCCTCCGAGATCGGGGCTCCGGGGGCGTGAGAGACCGGAGGGGTTCCGGGCGGCCCGGACCGTAGGGGATCGGCGGATCGGGCGGATCACCGGGCGACCGGCCGGCGGCTCGTGGACACTCGGACCCATGCGGGAACCACGGAACCCCTCGGCGCCGGACTGCGCCTTCTGCGCGATCGTGACGGGCGGGGCGCCCGCCCACCGGGTGCTGGAGGACGACGCGGCGGTGGCGTTCCTGGACGCCCGGCCGCTGTTCCCGGGGCATGTGCTGGTGGTGCCCCGGCGGCACGTGGTGACCCTCACCGACCTGCCGGAGGCGGACGTTGGGCCGTTCTTCGCGCGGGTGCGGCGGGTCGCCGGGGCGGTGGAGCGCGGCATGGGCGCGGCCGGTTCGTTCGTCGCGGCGAACAACAAGGTGAGCCAGTCCGTCCCGCACTTCCATGTGCACGTCGTCCCGCGCGAGCGCAAGGACGGGCTGCGGGGCTTCTTCTGGCCGCGGACGCGGTACGCGTCGGAGGCGGCGGCCGAGGAGGCCGCGGCACGCGTCCGGACGGCCCTGGCCGACGGCGGCGGGTGAGCGCCCGGGCCCGGGTTGGAGCGCACCGGCGGGGGTCGCATAGTGGAAGGGAGACCTTTCCCGCCGGCCGGGTGCGCCCGGCTGCCGGAGGTGAACCATGCGATTCGACGACCGAGTGGACGCGGGCCGGCGGCTGGCCGAGCGGCTGGGGCACCTGCGCGAAGAGGATCCCGTCGTGCTCGGCCTCCCGCGCGGCGGCGTACCGGTGGCCTACGAGGTGGCCCGGGCGCTGCGTGCCCCGCTGGACGTGATCCTGGTCCGCAAGCTGGGCGTTCCCTCGCACCGGGAGCTGGGTTTCGGGGCGCTCGGCGAGGGCGGCGTGCGGGTGGTGCGCGACGACATCATGCGGATGGGCCGGGTGGACGAGGACGACCTGGTGGAGGTCCAGCAGGCCGAGGAGCGGCACCTGCGGGAGCAGGCCGAGCGGTTCCGCGGCGGACGCCCGCGGGTGCCGCTGGAGGACCGGACGGCGGTGGTGGTGGACGACGGGATCGCCACCGGTTCCACGGCCGTCGCGGCCTGCCGGGTGGCCCGGGCCCTGGGTGCCCGCCGGGTGGTCCTGGCCGTGCCCGTGACCTCGCCGGACGCGGTGGAGTCGCTGCGCGGCGAGGCCGACGAGCTGGTGTACCTGTCGGCGCCGGCCGGGTTCTCCGCGGTCGGCGAGTGGTACCGGGACTTCTCCCAGACGGAGGACGAGGAGGTCGTCTCCCTGCTCCGGCACGACACGGCCGCGCCGCCGCACACCGGGGCGCACATCCACGGTCCGGCCCCGGTGAAGCTGCCGGTGGACGACCGTACGGTCACCCTGGACGGCGACCTGACGATGCCGCCCGGCGCGCCGGCCGTCGTCCTGTTCGCCCACGGCAGCGGCAGCAGCCGGCACAGTCCGCGCAACCGTTCCGTGGCCGGGGTGCTCAACCGGGAGGGCCTGGGGACGCTGTTGTTCGACCTGCTGACGCCGGAGGAGGCGGAGGACCGGGCGAAGGTCTTCGACATCGGCCTGCTGGCCGGCCGGCTGGGCCAGGTGACGGAGTGGATGCGCCGCGAGTCCGTCCCGCTCTGCTACTTCGGCGCGAGCACCGGCGCCGCGGCGGCCCTGTGGGCGGCGGCGGAGGAGGGCCGCGAGGGCCCGGCGGCCATCGTGTCCCGGGGCGGCCGGCCGGACTTGGCGCTGGACCGGCTGGAGGCCGTCCGGGCCCCGACGCTGTTCCTGGTGGGCGGCCTGGACGAGGCCGTCCTCGACCTCAACCGCCAGGCGGCGGCTCGCCTGCGCTGCGAGAACCGCCTCGTCGTCGTCGACGGCGCCACCCACCTCTTCGAGGAACCGGGCGCCCTGGACACGGTGGCGGAGCTGGCCTGCGAGTGGTTCACGGACCACCTGGGCACGGCGCCGGCGTGATGCCCTGACGCGCCGTCCGGGCAGGGCTTCGCCCCGGTTCCGGGGGGGGTGGGCCGGAGACCGGGGCGAAGCCTGGAGGGGAAGTACGGGTCGTTCGGGTGCGTCAGCGGAGCTGTGCGCGCTTGCGGCGGCGGAGGCCGACGGCGCCGGCGGCGAGGACGAGCGCGGCGGCGCCCGATCCGCCGACGACCAGCGGGGCCGAGGACGGCGACGAGGGGTGCGGACGGCCGGCGCCGAGACCGCTGGAGAAGCCCTTGGTGTCGAACTCCGAGCCGGGCTGCTTGTCGGCGTAGCGGCTCTTGACCAGCTTCTGGTAGTCGGCGAGGGACACCGACGGCTGGCCGTTCAGCCCCTGCCGGGCGGCGTCGTTGAGCGGCTCGACGGTGGTGAGCTTCAGCTGGTAGAAGCCGTGGATCTGCGGCTCGCTGAACACCGTCGTCGCGAGGTCGGCCTTGCCGGCGTAGGTGGCGTCCGTGTCGCCTTCCCGGACGGCGGCCAGGTGCCAGCCGGTGGTGCCGGTGGGGGCGAGCAGGACGGTGGCGGTGCGGCCGCCGGAGGTGCTCACCCCGGCGACGGCGTAGGCGAGCTTGACCGCGTCGGCGAGGGTGGGCTGTGCGGTTCCCGCCACGAAGGCCGGTGCGATCTCGTTCAGGGCCAGCGGGTCCTTGATGGTGAAGGACGGCACGCCCTCGCAGGGGTCGGCCTTGGCGGGGAGCGTGACCACCGCTCCGGGCGACCCGCCGCCGGGCACCGGTGCGCTGAGGAAGCGGCAGACGGCCTCGCGGGTGGCGGTCGACTTCAGCGTGTCCAGGGCCGCCTGGAGGTTGGGGAGGTCGGCCGGGCCCTTGGCGGCGGCGCCGGCCGGGCCGGCTCCCACCGACAGCAGGACCGACGCGCCGAGCGCCAGGGCCAGAGGGAGACGGGAGGGGCGGACGGCCCGCCGTGTCGCGGACGTTCTCTGATCGCGCATGTCACGCTCCTAGCGGGAGATGCCGGTGCGGGAGTGGGTCCACTTGAACGAGCTGTTGCTCACGTAGTCGTTGTAGTTCCACCACGTGTAGGTGGTCGTGTCCGGCCAGGGGTCGCCGACGCCGATGGTGTTGTTCGACGTGTCGTAGCCGTAGACGACGTTCATGTGCCCGCCGCCGGACGTCCAGCCGATGCGCGCTCCGACGGGCCGGGGGCCCCGGACCTCGGTCTGGATCTCGCTGAAGGTGGCCGCCCTGCTCAGGCCCGTACCGGTGTGGGACATGCCGAGGCTGCCCCAGCCCCTGGCCATGTCGTCGAGCGTGGCCGGCTGGTTGTTGCAGCCGTAGTACGGGTTGGCCCGGGTACAGAAGTCGCTCTGCGTCGAGCCGTAGCCCTGGAACTTGGCGATCGTCAGCCCGGAGGCCACCCAGCACCACTGGGTCTTCTCCTGCTTCAGCATGGTGATGTCGTCGTACGCGGCGTCCGCGTGCGCCGTCGTGGCGGCTCCGAGGATTCCCGACACGGCCAGTGCCAGGGCCGATGCGGTGGTCGCCCGCTTGAGTCTGCTCATTTTCCTGCCTTCCCGTCGTGGGGTGCGACGAGCAGATGGCCGGATCATCCGACCCCCTCCGTGGAGGGCAGTCATATGACAGCTCGCGTTGCCAAGACTGACCAGCATCTATCGATTACTTCAACCCCAAAGAGTGCTATATCTGCTTATCGTTCTTATTTGCACTCTTCGCTTTCCGCCATACCGGACGACGGCCGTACCCACGCATGCCCAGGCGCCCCTTTCCCGAGCGCGAAGGGGGCAAGGACCTCCGACGACCCCCCACTTCGGGAGGTTGTCGAAAATCCGGGTCATGTCATGCCGCGGACTCTTTCGACTGTGATCAACGGGCGACCGGTCAAGATCCGGGCGTGATCGATTTGCCGCTCAAAGGCGGTCGTGCGCGGGATGTCGTCGAAGAGCGAGGTGCCGCGCCGCATGCACCACCGGTACGTGGCCCGCCGGGGCCTGGACAGCCCCGAGGGCGACCTGGCGATCCGGGTGGTGCAGGGGGCCAAGGCGATCTCCCGCTCCCGCGCCGTCGAGGACGGCGACTTCCTCGACGGGTCGGAGCCGGAGCGGAAGCTGAAGGCCGTGCGGTGGCGGGTCCTGGTCGTGGCGGCCGGCCGGGGCGACCGGCCGGGGCGACCGCGTCCATGATCAGCTCATGTCCTACCTGCGGCGTCCGGAGACCCTGACCGCCGCGGTCCTGGAGCTGGACACGGCGTTCCGGCGGCGCAACGGCGGCCACTCTCCCGAGGCCCGGAGCACCGGGGCCGCGGAGAACGTCCGGGCGCTGCTGCGGCGTCGGCCGCCGGTGGTGGACGAGGGCGCCGCGGAGCGGGGACACACGGCGCGGCCGTGACCGCTTCCCGGCGACGGCCGCCCGCTCTGCGCGGTCCGGGATCAGGGATCGCAGCCGACCGGCGGGTTGCCCGCGGCGACGGTGCAGTGGTCGGCGTCCGGACCTCCGTCCACCACGCCCAGGTTGGTCCCCACCTGGATGTCGTCCTGGCCCGCGCCGCCCAGCACGGTGCCGTCGCTCGCGACCGTGCCGGCGACGGTGATGCGGTCGTCCTCCTCGACGCCCTCGATCAGGCCGTGGAGGACCACGGGGGCCTCGACGGCGATCTCGTCGGCGCCCTTGGCGCCGCGGAGGTCGGTCCTCGGCCCCGTGGTGGCGCCCTGGTAGACGAGGATGCGGTCCGCGTCCTGGCCGCCGCGCACGGTGCCGAGCACCTTGCCGCTGAGGTCGAAGCCGTCCTGGTCCCGCTGCCCGTCGATGTCGCCGAGTTCGCTGAGTTCGGCGGTCGAGGACAGCGCGAAGCGGTCGTTGCCGTCACCGCCGCGGATCCGGCCGTCCACCGTGCCGGTGAGGATGAACGTGTCGTCGCCGCCCAGGGAGTCGACGACGGTCGCCGAGTCCACGAACGAGCAGACGATCACGTCGGCTTGCGGCGTCCCGGTGATGATCGTCCCCGTCTGGGCGACGTCGTTGACCACGCAGGACGACGCCGCGTGCGCCGGTGTCCCCAGAGCGACGGCGGGCAGCGCCAGCGCCGCCACCACCGCGAGCCGCGCGGCGCGGCGACGGAGAAGCGGGATGCAGCGGATACGGCGGAGAGCGGTTCTGTGCGCGGCGTACGACATGAGCGGATCCCCCTCACACGACAGCCTCCCGCGCGGAAGCGGGCTCTCCTCGTTTACTTCCGCGAATCCAACCCACGGAAACGACATGAAAGTTACCCGAAAGGGTGGATAACCCGAGGCCGGACACCGGCGCCGGCGCCCGGCACGCCCGCCCTGACGATCAACGGCCCGTGGAACCATGGAAGCCCCGCGGAAACCGGAGGACTGGCATGCCCGAACCGGACGGCACGGCGGCTCTGATCGTCAACCGGCGAGGAGAGTACCTGCTGCACCTGCGCGACAACATTCCCGGTATCTGCGATCCGGGCACGTGGTCGCTGCTCGGCGGGGGCCGGGAGCGCGACGAGACGCCCGAGGCGGCGATCGCGCGTGAACTCGACGAGGAAGCCGGTCTTTTCCTGCCGGAGCTGAAGAGGTTCGCCGTCGTGCCCGCCCATCCCGACACGGAAACCGACCTGATCACGGTCTTCCTCGGGCAGTGGGACGGCGCGGCCGAGGCGCTGCCCCTGACGGAAGGGGTCCTGCTGCACTGGTTCCCGTTCGCGACGGTCCCGCGCCTGGTGATGTGCCCCTGGGCGCACCTCACCATCGAGCGGCACCGGCGGACCCTGTCGGCCTGACCCGGAGCGCGTGACACCACGGAAGCGGCTCAAGGCCGGTTTCCCGCTTGTGAAGTCCGGGCCGCGCCCGGAACGCTGTTGGCCCTCACCGGTGGCATATGCAGGACTTCAGGAGGGGACAGCCATGCGCTTGAGACACACCGCCGTCGGCGCGCTCGTCGTGGGCTTCGTGCTCGCGGCCGCGCCCACGGCTCCGGCCGCGATCGCGAAGGTGCTTCCGGCCGGTTGCACCAGCACCCAACTGGCGAGCGGCGGCGTGCACATCGTCTGCACGGAGGGGCTCCGTTCCTACGACGAGCCCCTCAACGGCACCGACAAGGCTGACATCATCGAGGTCAGAGGCGGCGACGCCGTCAGCGGCCACCTCTCCGGCGCGGTCAACGGCCTCGGCGGGGACGACGTCATCACGGTCGACAGGATCCTCGCGGGGGGCAGCGGAGGGGACGTCCGCGGTTCCGTCGACGGGGGCGACGGCGACGACGAGATCACCGTGACCGACCGGGACTCGTGGAGCGTCCAGGGCACCGTCCGCGGCGGCGCGGGCAACGACACCGTCACCACCGGGGAGGTGTCGTTCCGCGGGCGCGTCGAGGGGGGCGCCGGGGACGACGCGATCACCACCGGCGGCGTGTTCAGCGCGACGATCGACGGCGGCGACGGGAACGACACCCTGCACGTCGCCGCGTTCCGCGTCCCCGGCTACGACAAGACGAACCGTCTCGACGGCGGCTCCGGCGACGACACCATCTCGGTCGGGACGCTGGCCGGCCCGGTCCGCGGCGGCCTCGGCGAGGACGAGATCACGGTGGACGGGACGCTCCCCGTCGAGTCCCGCCTCCCCAAGCCCGCGACCGTCGACGGCGACGAGGGCGACGACGTCATCCGCGTCAAGGGGATCAGCGTCGGCTCCGCGGCACGCGCGACCTACGTCAGCGGGGGCGCCGGAGGCGACCTCATCGAGGTGCCGTCCGCCGGCCAGGAGGGGTACGCCACGCTCTCCGGGGACGACGACGATGACGTGATCCAGGGCCCGGGCGGCACGGCGGTCGTCCTCGGCCCGTACGGGACGGTCGACGGCGGCAAGGGCGACAACCTCTGCCGCACCGACAACAGCAAGGGCGGCACGGTCACCAACTGCCGCTCCTAGCACATCCGTCCAGGACCCAAGGAGCCCAGGCGCCCAGGCGCCCAGGCGCTCCCGTCGACGGAGGACGGCTCCGCCGCCTACACGGCCCTCGGCTCCGCCGGAAGGCCCGGCACCCCCGGTACCGCGGCGAACACGCGGCGCGTCTCCGCCGCGAGGGCGTCGCGGCCCGGGGCGTCGGGGAGGTCCACCCACGCGTCCAGCGCGCGCCGGTGGGCGGCGACGAAGAAGTCGATCGCCAGGCGGAGGCGGAGGCCGTCCTCCGGCCCGTCGACGCGCAGCCGGCGCCCGAGGATGTCGGCCGCCCCGCGTACCGTGCGGTCGCAGAAGTGCAGGCCGTGGGCGTCCATGGACGGCGTCTCGGCGGCCAGCCGGCGGCTGAGGCGGACGCGCCGCGCCCAGTCCTCGTCGGTCATCCGCTCCAGCGCGGCGAACAGCGCCGCCTGGAGCATCTCCAGCACCGTCCCGCCGTGCGGCTCGCGGGTCTCCAGGTCGTCGAGGAACACCGCCCAGAGGTCCTGGGTCGGCGCCATCGCCACGTCTTCCTTGCTGGCGAAGTAGCGGAAGAAGGTGCGCTTGGACACCTCGACGGCGTCGCAGAGTTCGTCCAGCGTCGCCCCGTCGAAACCGCGTTCCGTGAAGAGCTCCAGAGCGGTGTCGATCAGTGTCCGGCGGGTGCGCAGCTTCTTGCGCTCGCGCAGCGGCAGGCGTTCCGAGGGATCGCCGGCGCGGGCGGGGGCGGGGGTGTGGTCGGGGGTGTCGGTGGCGGCCATCGCGGCCAGTGTAGCGCGGGAGCTAATGCCCCTTGTAGGTTTATGCCACTGAGTGGCACAATCGTTCTCCGGAAGGGCTGACCCTGCCATGCGCGCACTTCTCGTCGATCCCACCGCCCCCGCCCGCCTGCGGCTGGGCGAGGCGCCGGACCCCGAGCCGGCACCCCGTCAGGCGCTCGTCCGCACCGCCGCGACCTCGCTGAACTTCGGCGAGATCAAGCACGTCCTGGCGGCGGCGCCCGCCGGGGCCGTACTCGGCTGGGACGCGGCGGGCGTCGTCGAACGGGCGGCGGCCGACGGCTCCGGCCCCGCGGCCGGCACCCCCGTGGTCACCCTGGCCCCGGACGGAGCCTGGGCGGAGCTCCGCGCGGTCGACACCGGGCTCATCGGCACCGTGCCCGAGGGCGCGGACCTCGGCGCGATCAGCACGGTCCCCGTGGCCGGCGCCAGCGCCCTGCACGCGCTCCGGCGCATCGGCCCGCTCCTCGGCCGCCGCGTCCTGATCACGGGCGCGACCGGCGGCGTCGGCCGGTACGCCGTCCAACTCGCCCGCCGCGCCGGGGCGTACGTGATCGCGTCCACCGGCGCCCCCCGCACGCACGGCGACGACCTCCGGGCACTCGGCGCGCACGAGGTCGTCACCGGCCCGGAGTCCCTCACCGAACCGGTGCACGGCGTCGTCGACATGGTCGGCGGCCGGCACCTGGTCGAGGGCTACGCCCGGCTCGCCGAGCACGGCACCCTCGTCTCCGTGGGCCGCGCGACGGAGGCCCCCCACACCTTCCCGCACGACGCGTTCAGCGGCGCACCGGGACCCCACGACCGGACGCTGGTCACCTTCAACCTCCTGCGCCGCTCGGACCTCGACGAGGACCTGACCCTGCTGGCCGGCCTCGTGGCGTCCGGGGAACTGGACACCCACGTCACCTGGCGAGGCCCATGGGACAAGGCGGCGGACGCCATCGACCTGCTCATGAGCCGCCGCCTGCACGGCAAGGCGGTGCTGGACCTGGCCTGAGCCTCCCGTCACCCGCGAGGCAGCGGTCACCTGAGTACCGAAACTGAGTACGAACGCTCAGGCCCGGCCGCCTGTCGGGCGGCAGGCTGGGGTCATGACCACGCCGCTCACCGCACCGCAGCCGCACCCCTCGCACCTGCCGTTCCCCGCCTTCCCGCCCGCGCCGCCGCGCCGGCGCCGGCGCGGGCTGGTGGCCGGGGCCGTCGCGCTGGCCGTACTGGCCGGTGGCGGTACGGCCGGTGCCTGGTGGTTGATGTGGGGCGGCGGGGACGGGTCGCCGCTGGCCGGCCGGCCGCGGGTGGCGGACGGCGCGGCTGGGCTGAACTACGCCGTCCCCAAGGGCTGGGAGCAGGACAGGAAGCAGAAGCTCATCGACGCCTTCACCACGGCGATCGGCAGGAAGAAGCAGGACGACCGCCACATGGCCGTCGTCTTCACCGGCCGCTCCGGCGCGATCCCCGAGGACAGACTGCGAATGTGGGCCGAGCGGTCCGCCCGTTCGAACGCGGAGTTCTTCTACCCGGACCGGTCCGTCGCGCTGCTGGAGTCCCGCCCGACCTCGGTGGACGGCCACCCGGCCCACACCGTGGCCCTGCGGGTGGACGCCGAGAAGGACGGTCCCGCCCGGCTGCGGATGACGCTCCTGCAGGTGGACGACGCCCGGTCCGCCTTCCTCCTCGGCATCGACCAGCCGGCCGGCGGCCCGGTGCAGGAGGAGGTCGACCAGGTGCTGGAGAGCACCAAGGTGACGGCGGGACGGCCGGGCTCCGGCGCCCGGTCCGAGGCACTCCCGGGCCACGGGACGCACCGCTCCGAGGGCGCTCCCGCGGCGCGAGCGGCCGTCACCGACCGCCGTCGCTTCTAGCCCTCTCACTCCTCTCCAGCCCCCCTCACTCCTCTCCAGCCCCCTTGCTCCTCTCCAGTCACCTCACTCCTCTCTGGCCCCTCACTCCTCGAAGAACTCCCGCACCACCCGTTCGGCCGCCTCGTCCGCCGCCGCCGCGGGCGAGAGCTCGCTGAGGGTGTCCAGGTCGGTGTCCTCGGCGAGTTCGGCCTCCCACGCGGCGGCCAGCTGTTCCTGCCGCTCGGGCGCCTGGCTGCGGACCTTCTCCCGGCTCGCGGGGCTCAGGGCCGCCAGGAAGCGGGTCAGTTCGTCGGCGGGCATACGGACCTCTCTCGTCACGGTCGTTCCTCCCCCGCCGCATCCGAGGTGCGCGGGGTTCTTGATCAGGTGTTCCAGGTCCCGGTCCGGGTTCCCTGCCCCGAGCGGTCCACTCACCCGAACGGCCCCCGCGCCGCGCGTCCCCGGCCGGCGGTGAGGACGCGCCGTAGCCTGACGCCATGTCCGTCGCCCTCGCCCTGTTCACCTCCGACCTGCGGCTCCACGACAACCCCGTGCTGCGGGCGGCCCTCCGCGCCGGCGACCGCGTCGTCCCGCTGTTCGTCGTCGACAGCGGCGTCGCCGCGGCCGGCTTCGCCGCGCCGAACCGGGCCGCGTTCCTCGCCGACTGCCTGGCCGACCTGGACCAGGGGCTGCGGGCGCGCGGCGGCCGGCTGGTCGTCCGCCGGGGCGACGTGGTCGAGGAGACGTGCCGGGTGGCCGCGGCGGCGGACGCGGCGGAGGTGCACGTCGCCGCCGGGGTGAGCGGCTACGCGCACCGCCGCGAGGAGCGGCTGCGCGCCGCGCTGGAGGCGGACGGGCGGCGGCTGCGCGTGCACGACGCGGTGGTGACGGTGGTGGCGCCAGGCGCGGTGGTACCCGCGGGGAAGGACCACTTCGCGGTGTTCACGCCGTTCTTCCGCCGCTGGTCGGCACAGGCGCCGCGGGCGGTCGCGGCCCCGCCCCGGCGCGTCGAGGTGCCGGACGTGGACGGGCTGCCGGTGCCGTCCGCCGCGGACCTCGGGGGCGGCGGCGCGGCGTCCGGCGTGCCGAAAGGCGGCGAGCGCGAGGGCCGGCGGCGGCTGACGGCCTGGCTGCGGAACGGCGTCGACCGCTACGCCGAGCTCCACGACGACCTGGCCGCCGACGCCACCTCCCGCCTCTCCCCTTACCTGCACTTCGGCTGCCTGTCCCCGCTGGAAGTGGTGACGCGGGCCCGCGGGGACTCACCCGGCGCCGAGGCGTTCGTCCGCCAGCTGGCCTGGCGCGACTTCCACCACCAGGTGCTCGCCGCCCGCCCGCGGGCCGCCGCCGGCGACTACCGGACGCGGCACGACCGCTGGCGGCGGGATCCGGGCGAGTTCGACGCCTGGCGGACCGGGCACACCGGCTACCCGGTCGTCGACGCGGCGATGCGCCAGCTCGCGCACGAGGGCTGGGTGCACAACCGGGCCCGTATGATCACCGCCTCCTTCCTCGCCAAGTCGCTCCACCACGACTGGCGGGAGGGCGCCCGGCACTTCCTCCACCAGCTCGTCGACGGCGACCTGGCCAACAACCAGCTCAACTGGCAGTGGATGGCCGGCACGGGCACCGACACCCGCCCCAACCGCGTCCTCAACCCCGTCGTCCAGGGCCGCCGCTTCGACCCCGCCGGCGCGTACGTCCGCCGCTGGGTCCCCGAGCTGGCCGGCGTCCCCGGGCCCGCCGCCCACGAGCCGTGGAAGCTCCCCGCCGCGGACCGCGCCCGGCTGCGCTACCCGGAACCGCTCGTCGACCTCGCCGAGGCCCTGGCCCGCTTCCGGGCGGCACGCGGCCTGGACTGAGCTCCCCGCCTCCGCGGACTGGGTCCCCGTGCGCCGCCCGGATACACGAAGATGCGTGACCAGGTGTTCCGTGGGTGGATGGGGGCAGGGGCGCGGGAGACCGGTCGCGTCGCCGCGCCGGTCGCGTACGACTCGGCGGAACGGAGGAGCGTTCTCATGGCCAAGCAGACGGTGGCGGAGCAGTTCGTCGACATCCTGGCGCGGGCCGGGGTGCGGCGGCTCTACGGGGTCGTCGGCGACAGCCTCAACCCGGTCGTGGACGCGGTGCGCCGCAACGCGGCCATCGACTGGGTGCACGTCCGCCACGAGGAGGCCGCCGCGTTCGCCGCGGGCGCGGAGGCGCAGCTGACCGGGAAGCTGGCGGCCTGCGCGGGCTCCTGCGGCCCCGGCAACCTGCACCTGATCAACGGCCTGTACGACGCGCACCGTTCGATGGCCCCGGTGCTCGCGCTGGCCTCGCACATCCCGAGCGCCGAGATCGGCACCGGCTTCTTCCAGGAGACCCACCCGGACCAGCTGTTCCGCGAGTGCAGCCACTACTGCGAGCTGGTGTCCACCCCGCAGCAGATGCCGCGCGTGCTGCGGACCGGCATCCAGAACGCGATCGGGCGTGGCGGGGTCGGCGTCATCGTGCTGCCCGGGGACGTCGCCGGGGAGCCGGCCGCCGTGCCCACCGGGGACCACGCGCTGGTCACCGCCCGGCCGTCGGTGCGGCCGGGGGACGCGGAGATCGACGCGCTTGCGCGGATGGTCGACGAGGCCGGCAAGGTGACGCTGTTCTGCGGCGCCGGCACGGCGGGGGCGCACGACGAGGTGATGCGGTTCGCGGAGCGGGTGAAGGCGCCCGTCGGGCACGCGCTGCGCGGCAAGGAGTGGATCCAGTACGACAACCCGTACGACGTCGGCATGAGCGGGCTGCTGGGCTACGGCGCCGCCTACGACGCCACGCACGAGTGCGACCTGCTGATCCTGCTGGGCACCGACTTCCCGTACAACGCGTTCCTGCCGGACGACGTGAAGATCGCCCAGGTGGACGTGCGGCCCGAGCACCTGGGCCGGCGGTCCGCGCTCGACCTCGCGGTGTGGGGCGACGTCCGCGAGACGCTCCGCTGCCTCACGCCGAAGGTGCGGGTGAAGAGCGGCCGGAAGTTCCTCGACAAGATGCTGAAGAAGCACGCGGACGCCCTGGAGGGGGTCGTCAAGGCGTACACGCGGAAGGTGGAGAAGCACACGCCGATCCACCCGGAGTACGTGGCGTCGGTACTGGACGAGGAGGCGGCGGACGACGCGGTGTTCACCGTCGACACCGGGATGAACAACGTCTGGGCCGCCCGCTACCTCACTCCGAACGGCCGGCGGCGCGTCATCGGCTCGTTCACCCACGGCTCGATGGCCAACGCGCTGCCGCAGGCGATCGGGGCGCAGTTCCTCGACCCGGACCGGCAGGTGGTGTCGATGTCCGGGGACGGCGGGTTCTCCATGCTGATGGGCGACTTCCTGACGCTGGTGCAGTACGGGCTGCCGGTGAAGGTGGTGCTGTTCAACAACTCGTCGCTGGGGATGGTGGAGCTGGAGATGATGGTGGGCGGCCTGCCGTCGTACGGCACGGCCAACCGCAATCCGGACTTCGCGGCCCTCGCGACGGCGGCCGGGGCGTACGGGGTGCGGGTGGAGAAGCCGAAGCAGGTGCGGGGCGCGCTGCGGGACGCGTTCCGGCACAAGGGGCCGGCGCTGGTGGACATCGTGACCGACCCCAACGCGCTCTCCATGCCGCCGAAGATCAGCGCGGACATGGTGAGCGGCTTCGCCCTCTCGGCCGGGAAGATGGTGCTGGACGGGGGTGTGGGCCGGATGGTGCAGATGGCGCGTTCGAACCTGCGGAACATCCCGCGGCCCTGAACCTGCGGAACATCCTGCGGCCCCGAGCCCGCGCGGACGCCACCGCGCCCCCGTCGGGGAACCCAGCGGGGAACCCGTCCGGGAACCCGTCCGGCGGCCCTTGCGCATCCGCCGGACGGGTCCCGTCCGCTACCGCCGGGCCAGCCGGGGCCCGCCGGACGCGTCCTCCACCCGGTAGCGGGCGGCCAGTTCCGCGAGGGGTTTGCCGACGCACTCGTCCGGCACCGCGAACTCCGCCACCTTGCGGTCCTCGCCGGGCACCGGGCGGACCCCGACGCGGTCGTCGCCCTCCTCCACGATCTCCGCCAGGGCGATGATGTCCCCGTTCTCGTCGAATGACGCGTGTACGCGCATGATGGGACCGTCCGTTCCGTCGCGGATGTCTACTGCTGATGTCTACGGAGTACGGAGACTGAGGGGTGACTACGGGGTCACAAGGACGAGGGTGAAGATGAACTCGGAGTTCCCGGTCGCCCGGAGCGTCAGCCCCCAGAACGGCGGAATCGGGTCGTCGAACTCCCAGAACGAGAACTCGGACACGTACTCCAGCTGGGCGACCCGGTCGCTGAACGACGTGTGGTTCACACAGGGCCGGATCCAGGAACTGCCGGACGGGACTTTGCGGAAGTCGAAGGCGAAATTGCTCTGCTGACCGTTGCCGAGGAACAGCAGGCCGGTGCTCTTCACTTCGAGACCGGGCATGTTCCACCGCCTTTCCGGAATCGCCGGGCGCGAAAGTGCGTCCGGTGCGCACAGCGTGCGCCCGGGCGCCGGGCACCGTGAACGGCCGTGACGCGAACACCACCCGTTCGGCCTCGCGGGACGGGACGGCGGTGGCCCCTGCGCCGTGCGGGCCGCCGGGGCCGGGGGCTCCGGGCGCTTCGGGAGGTGGGGCCGTTCGGCCCATGGCACCGCCCCGTACGATCGACCAGGATCGACACGAAGCGTGACCGGTGCGACCGGCGCGGACGGTGACAGGAGGGGCAGTGGAACAGGCAAGGGTCTTCTCTCCGGAGAAGCCGATCCGGGTGTTCCTCCTGGACGACCACGAGGTCGTCCGGCGGGGCATCCAGGACCTGCTGGACGCCGAGGACGACATCACGGTGGCCGGCGAGGCCGGCACGATCGACCAGGCCCTCGCCCGGGGGCCCGCGCTGCGCCCGGACGTCGCCGTGCTGGACGTCCGGCTGCCCGACGGCGACGGCATCTCGGTCTGCCGCGAGCTGCGGTCGCGGATGCCGGGCCTGGCCTGTCTGATGCTCACGTCGTTCGACGACGACGACGCCCTGCTCGACGCCATCATGGCGGGCGCCGCGGGCTACGTGCTCAAGCAGATCAAGGGCTCCGACCTGGTGGCGGCGATCCGCACGGTCGCCTCCGGGCAGTCCATGCTCGACCCGGCCACCACCGCCCGGCTGATGAGCAGCCTGCGCGGCGACGAGGGCGCCCACCCGGAGGACGACCGGCTGGCGGGCCTGTCGCCGCGCGAGCGCGACATCCTGGCGCTCATCGGCGAGGGCATGACGAACCGGCAGATCGGCCGGCAGCTCTTCCTCTCCGAGAAGACCGTGAAGAACCACATCTCGCGGCTGCTCGCCAAGCTGGGCGTGGAGCGCCGCATCCAGGCCGCGGTGATCGCCTCGGAGGCGGCCCGGGCGGGCGGCTGAGCCGCCGGGGGCTCCCCCGCCGGGGCCTCGCCCACCGGGGCTCACCCATCGGAGGCTCACCCATCAGAGGCTCAGCCGCCGGGGCTCACCCGTCCCAGCTCCACTCCGCGACCTCCGGCAGGTCCGTGCCGTGCTCGCGGATCCACGCGTGGTGGCGCGTCCGCACGTCGGCCATCGCCTGCCGCACGGCGGCGGCCCGGACGCCGAGGCCGGGCACGCGGTCGATGACGTCCATCACCAGCCGGTAACGGTCGAGGTCGTTGCTGACGACCATGTCGAACGGCGTGGTCGTCGTGCCGGATTCCTTGTAGCCGCGCACATGCAGGTTGGCGTGGCCGGCCCGCCGGTAGGCGAGGCGGTGGATGAGCCACGGATAGCCGTGGTACGCGAAGACGACGGGCCGGTCGGTGGTGAAGAGGGCGTCGAACTCGTGGTCCGGCATGCCGTGCGGGTGCTCGCCGTGCGGCATCAGCCGGGCGATGTCGACGACGTTGACGACGCGTACGGCGAGGTTGGGCAGGTGCCGCCGGAGCAGCGAGGCGGCGGCCAGGGTCTCCTGTGTCGGCACGTCCCCGGCACAGCCGAGGACGACGTCGGGCTCCCGCCGCCCGTCCTCCGTACCGGCCCACTCCCAGACACCCGCGCCGCGGGCGCAGTGGGCGCGGGCCTGGTCGAGGGTGAGCCAGTCGAAGCAGGGCTGCTTGCCGGCGACGATGACGTTGACGTAGTCGCGGCTGCGCAGGGCGTGGTCGGCGACGGAGAGCAGGGTGTTGGCGTCAGGCGGCAGATACACCCGCACGACTTCCGGACTCTTGTTGAGGACGTGATCGACGAAGCCGGGATCCTGATGCGAGAACCCGTTGTGATCCTGCCGCCAGACGTGCGAGGTGAGCAGGTAGTTGAGGGAGGCGACGGGCCGCCGCCAGGGCAGCCGCCGGGAGACCCGCAGCCACTTGATGTGCTGGTTGACCATCGAGTCGACGATGTGCACGAACGCCTCGTAACAAGAGAACAGCCCGTGCCGTCCGGTGAGGAGGTACCCCTCCAGCCACCCCTGGCAGGTGTGCTCGGACAGGATCTCCATGACGCGCCCGTGCCGGTCGAGGTGCTCGTCGGTCGGAACGGTCTCGGCCTGCCACGCCTTGCCGGTGGCGTCGTAGACCGCCTGCAGCCGGTTGGAAGCGGTCTCGTCGGGCCCCACGAGACGGAAGTCGCGGCGCTCGGCAGTGGCCTCCATGACCTCGGCGAGCAGCCCGCCGAGGACGGCGGTCGGCTCGCTCCGCCCGGCCCCCGGCCGGTCCACGGCGACCGCGTGCCGCTCCAGCGGCGGGACGGGCAGGTCGCGGAGGAGCAGCCCGCCGTTGGCGTACGGGGTGGCGCCGAGCCGCCGCGCCCCCTCGGGCACGCACTCCAGCACGTCCGGACGCGGGCGCCCACGCTCGTCGAACAGTTCCTCCGGCCGGTACGACCGCAGCCACGCCTCCAGCTGCCGCAGGTGCTCGGGGTTGTCCCGGACCCCGGACAGCGGCACCTGATGGGACCGCCAGGTGCCCTCGACGGGCAGCCCGTCGACCTCACGGGGCCCGCTCCACCCCTTGGGCGTGCGCAGCACGATGACGGGCCAGGAGGGCCGGTCCGTGATGCCCTCCTCGCGGGCGGTACGCCGGATGGCGTCGATGTGATCGAGCGCGGTGTCCATGGCGACGGCCATGGCGCGGTGCACGGCGGCGGGATCGTCCCCGGTCACGTGCAGAACATGATGACCGTACCCGTGCAACAGCCGGTCGAGCTCGTGCTCGGGCAGCCGGGCGAGAACCGTAGGGTTGGCGATCTTGTACCCGTTGAGATGCAGAATCGGCAGGACAGCACCATCCCGAACGGGATCGAGGAACTTGTTGGAATGCCATGAGGCGGCCAACGGACCGGTCTCGGCCTCCCCGTCCCCGATGACGCAGGCGACGAGCAGGTCAGGCCGGTCGAACGCGGCCCCGTAGGCGTGCGAGAGCGAATACCCCAGCTCCCCACCCTCATGAATCGACCCGGGCGTCTCGGGCGCCACATGACTCGGCACCCCACCGGGAAACGAGAACTGCCGGAACAGTCGCTCCATCCCATCCGCGTCCCGTGTGACGTCGGGATACGTCTCGCTGTAACTCCCCTCCAGCCACGAGTTCCCCACCACAGCCGGCCCGCCATGCCCGGGCCCCCACACACAGAGCGCCTCGATCCCCCGCTGCTTGATCACCCGGTTGAGGTGGGTGTACACGAGGTTCAGCCCGGGCGAGGTCCCCCAGTGCCCGAGCAGCCGCGGCTTGATGTGCTGTGGCCGCAACGGCTCCGCCAGCAGCGGGTTCCCCATCAGATAGATCTGCCCGGCCGCCAGATAATTGGCGGCCCGCCAGTGCGCATCCAGCACGGCGATCTCGGCGTCGGCGGCATGTCCCTCATCGTTGGGCTCCGGCATGCCCCCACGATTTCACCTCGCTGGGCCGAGCGCCATGGGATGAATGCAGACGGGCCACACGGGCCTAGAGCACTAACGCTGCCGCCGACTGTCTGAAATCAGGAGGTTGGAGGGCGCTCGCCGGAGGGGAAATCACCTACCTACAATCACATCGACCTGACCGGCCGGAGTTCATTTCAGTAGGAAACCCGAGAAAACCGGACCCCAGATCGCCAGGACGAATCCCCCGACAAGAACCTCTGGAATACATCAATAACTTGCGGGAGTTCATTCAGAACGAACCGGAAGTGCTTATCCTCAGCCCCTTCCTTAACTTCCACAGCATAAGAACCTGCGGGCACCCCCACAGCAGCACCAAACCCTACTTGCATAAACCAACCAGGACTGGTTTCGAGGATGACGTACCAGTCTTCCGGAGAAAGACCACGCAGCGCCTGAGAAACGTCGCCCCAATCAGGCCCCTCCACAACCAATCCATTGGAAAGTTCCAACGTCACCGAGGTTCCGCCTTGCGGGAAGTACACCTTCCCGAACTGTGGGTCGTAGCATGTAATCCCACAATCAGCGGCGATCCCCAGCAAGGTTTCAAAAATTTCCGACTGCCGCGGGCGGGAAATGGAAGCGATCACGCATTCCCTGGTCCGATACAAGGGAGACGACCACGGCGAGTCTTCGAAGTTGTCCTCCGTAAGATCAGGAAAACGACTCGTCAGTTGCGCGTAGAACGTCCCCAACATACCGTGTTCGCCTGCGATACCCATACCCCCCTCCGCCATGGCTCCGTACTTGCGAGCTGCTTCGGCAGGGGAAATCGGCTGCCTCTCCCACCAAAAGCCCAGATCAAAGCTCATGGAACCACTCCTGCTAGAGTCACTCTCGGGCACCGTTGAGGGCAGCCTACAGATATAGGCTGCCCCCAGCCAATCAGTGGGGAACCCAGGCGTTGAACGTCCCATCTAGAGTGATCCCACGGCTGGTTTTGACCGAGTTCCCCGGCTGGTTCAGCCAGGCGTCAAACCTCCGCTGCGGCGGAGTCAACGGAGAGCTCCCCCCCTTGGTCTCCACCCCGAGCCAGCGCCCCTCGATCTGAACCGCGCCGTCATATTTGCGCAGCGGGAAACCCGGGACCCTCGCGGACACCTGCCCTCGGATTACTAGCACGCCGTCAAGCTCAAGTTGATCCAGAACAGTTCGCTCATCAAGCGAACCGTCGGTTCCTGGTTCCCCATTGCGCTTCGAAAATTTTCCGTCAGGCGTACGCGGTGCTTTTCCTACAATACAGTTCGCGTTGTGAACCAGAACCGGCGTCCCACTCGCCAGCACGTAGTACGTATGCATGCCGTTGACCGTCAAGTCATATGTGGCCTGCCGCTTGACGAAGTGCCGGACGGCCTTGACCGGTAGAGATTTACCCTTGTCGGTCCGTAGGCGAGATCCAGGACGAAGGTCGCCGGCATTGACCCACTTCTCTTCGGTGACCTCCCAGAACGGATGGGTGTCCGTGGCGATGACGCTCGCAGCGCCACGCTCAGTCTCAACCGTCAGGTCGCTAAAGTTCTTGTCATGCCGGGTGTCGAACGTGGCTACGACCTCACGTCGGGTCTTCTTGCCCGTCTCCGGATCCGTTGCTAGGACTCTGTCACCTGTCTTGACATCTTCGATCGGCTTGCTACCGCCGTCTTCGAGCAGGATTTCGGTGCCACGCGCGAAGCTGTGGAGACAGGAGGACCCTCCTGCACCCCGTCCGCCTCCTGGGGCGGGCCGGGGCCTTCCTCCCATGCCTCGGGCGGAGCCGCCCACTACCCCGGGCACACCCCACAGCGCCGCAGCAGCGGACAAGCCGTTTTTCCACGAGCCCAGGCCGTTAGGGCAGCTAAGGCGAGCACAGGAAAGATATGCGAGATGCTGGACCTGCCTCAGCGCCGTATCCGCCTCCGGGCCGCCGCGGTTGATGGCGTCGCTCCAGCAGTTGATCGACTCGCCCATGCAGGAGCGAATGATTTCCTGGTAGAGCGTCTCCTGGAATTTCTTCTTGTCCTTCCAGTTGATGGGCACCTCGACGCCCGCGTAGATCTCCTCCATGCCTCGGCGGGACGGGTGTTCGTACCCACCAGATTCACCGCCGTCGTAACCACCACCGCCGCCCTCATCACCGCCGCCATCGTCGCCGGACGAGGACTCTCCCGGCACCCGCTGGTCCCAGCCGCCGTCCGAGCGCCTGGTGCACTGCATCCCCGGATAGGTCCAGCAGTCCGCCGGCTGCAGACCTGAAGGGTCGGACAAGGTGGCCGGGTTGTTGTGGGCGTAGGTGTAGCCGTGGTTTTGCTGGGGATCGCCCAGGTCCATCACGGGGTCCACGCTGATGAACCGGCCGATGGCGGGGTCGTATTCGCGGGCGCCCAGGTGGGTCAGGCCGGTCGTCGTGTCCTTTGTGCCGCCGACGAAGCCCTTGGTGCCCGGCCAGGTTTTCGGCTGTTCGCCGCGCGGGCTGCCGAAGGGGGTGCTGCGTCTGTGAGATGCAGAGGCGTTCTTCGCGTCGATGGCGAGCTGGCCGGTACCGACGTGGTCCGCCACGACGAACGAGCCGCTGCCGTCGTCGTTCTGGACGGCCTGGACACCGTTGCCCAGGTCGAGGTAGCGGGTGGCCTTGGGTGTCTTGGCACCCTTGGCGAGGGTGATCTCCGTGGCACCGAGGTAGAGCGTGGTCTCCGTGTCCGTGCGGCCGATCAGCCGTTGGCCGTCGGCGTCGTAGACATAGGAGGCACTGCCGGCGGCCTTGTCGTCCCGGAACTGGACGGCCTTCGCCAGGTGTCCCTCGGCGTCCCAGTCCAGGGTCTGCTTGTCACCGGCGATCGTCCGGGTCGTGGTGTTGCCGAGGGAGTCGTAGGCGTAGGAGTCCTTGGCCGTTCCTGTCGGGGCGGTCGTGTCCACCGCGGTCAGCGTGTGCGGCTGCGGACCGCCGGCCGGCGGGTACGAGTAGGTGCGCTTGGTGTCCTTGGCACTGTCGCCGCCGGTGTCGTGGCGGGTTTCCGTGAGACGGTTGCCGGTCTTGTCGTAGGTGTAGGAGTTCCAGTACGGGGCCGGGCCACCGATCGACTTGCCGTCCGGGGCGTTGGAACAGGACGGAGTGGGCTGGGTCCATTCGTCCGTCATGCGCCGCAGGTAGTCATAGGTGAAGCACTGGGTGTCCAGACCACCGGATGCGGCGTCGGAGACGGCGCGGACGTTACCGGTCTCGTCATACGTGTACGTGGCGGCCTTGTCCACGGTGGGCACGTTCTCGCGGTCGACGCGCGTGGTGGCCAGTCGCTGCGTGCCCCACTCGTAGCCGTTGGTGAGCTGGGTGAACTTCCCACCGCCGGTCAGCTTCGCCTGGAGCGGTTTACCCGTGAGGCTGTAGCTGGTCACGGTCGCCTTGAGCCCGCCGGAGCCGATGACCTCCGTGGGGCGCAGCAGCTTGTCGTAGCCGTAGACGACGCCCTCGCCGGACAAAGCGCCCGCCTTGGGGAGCATCATGCCCTGGACGCTGCCGGAAGGGTTGTAGGTGGTACCGAAGTAGTACTCCCCCGCCAAGGCACCCTCATTGGAGGGGATCCCCACCCGCGACCGTGTGACGCGGTACAGGGAGTCGTACTCGTCGACACGGTTGGTGTAGGCGTTGCCGTTCTCGAAACGGGTGGAGGTGGCGGGTTGCCCCTTGCCGCGGTTGACCGTGTCGTACGTCCACTCGGCCAGCTTCGGTCCGTTGGCCGAACCCTCGTGGAGTTCGGTCTTGCGGCCGAGGTTGTCGTAGGCGTAGTAGAGCGTGTTCTTGCTCTTGCGCGAGTTCGTGACGCTGATCAGCTGACCGCGGTCGTCGTACGTGCTCGTCACCGGGCCCTTGTCCGGGTCCTCGGAGGAGATCTGGCGGCCGAGTTGGTCGTAGGTGTACGTCCAGGCGTTGCCCGCCGGGTCGGTGAACTTGGTCAGCTTGCCCGTCGGGCCGTACGTGTAGCGGGTGACGTCTGCTTCCCCGTCGGCACCGCGGTCGTGGTGCTGGCGTAGCTCCGTGGTCTGACCCCGCGCGTCGATCACCGTGGTCGTGGCTGTGGATCCGACCGGCGGGATCACCGTCGTGCGGTCACCGCCGTAAATCGTGCGCGTCGTGGACAGTACCTTGCCGACGTCGCTGTTGCCGGCGATCTGCTTCGCTTCCGTGGCGCGGCCGAGACCGTCGTAAGTCGTCCAGGTCTGGGACTCCACCTTCAGGGCGTCGTCCGGGGCGAAGAGGCCCGTCGTCGGAGCGCCCAGGGCGTAGTACGAAGCGAAGACCTTCGTGGTCAGTCCGCGTTCGTCATAGAAGGTGTCGGTCAGCAGCCGCCCGCCGTCGGGACCGGGCGCCTGGGTCTGACGGGGACGGAGAAGTCCGTCGTACAGAGCGTACGAGGTCAGCTGACCGCTGCTGTCGTTGAGCGTCCGGGTGGCGACGGCCGCCGGCTTGCCCTCGGCTATGTGGTAGGCGAACTCCAGGCTCGGCGCCCCACCCGCGGCTTTCGGCTTGTTGGGCAGCCATACCTTGGTGTTGCGGCCGAGCGCGTCGTAGTCGAAGTCGGTTCGCCGGTCGTTCGCGTCCACCTTGCTCAGCGGTTCTCCGCGCACCGCGTCGAGCGTGACCGTGCTCGACCAGGCGGTCGACGGAGCGTCCGCCTTGGCCGGAGGCGCGGTCGTGGTCACGGTGGTGGGAAACCCCGTGCCGGGTGAGTAGGCCGTCGTGGTGGTACGGCCGTCCGTCCGCTTGGTGACGAAGCGGCGCTCGCCGGAGTCGTCGAAGACGACGTCGGCCGTCAGGTCGGTCGCCGTCAGCTCCCGCCCGTAGCCGTCGAAGGTCTTCCCGGATTCCAGGTAGACCGCCTGCTGCCCGTCGTCCTTCTTCAGCATGGCCACGCTCGTCGGATCACCCTTGGTGGGCGCCGCTCCATAGGTCCCGCCGTCGTACGCCGTGCGGACGTCGGAGACGACCGCCTTGCTCCGGTCGATCGACGACGCCTTGGCGCAGGAGGCCGCGACGGTCACCGCACGCGACGGCAGGCTGAAGATGTTGGCGTCAGGATTATCCGCGTACGTGGTCCGGGTGCACCGGTCGTCGGCATCGGTCTCGGTGTCACCGAAGTCGTCCACCTGCTTGGCCCGACCGGTCTTCGTGTCGAACTCCGTCACCGTGCGGGTCTGCCGCCACTTCTCACCCGCCCCGCCGTCCAGCGAGGTGAAGGCGCGTGATGATTCCGTGCCGGTGAAGTTCGCAGTGACCGTGCCCCAGGAGCGCTCGCGTTTGCCCGTCTCGTGGTGCCAAGGACGGCTGACGGTTTTGGAGAGAATCTTTCCGCCCGGGCCCGAGTAGGTCTCCGTGCGGTACGTGAAGCCGGCCGCGGACTCGTGGTCCGTGATCGGGCCGCCTTCCTCCTCCTTCTGGAGGACAGTGACGCTCTTCTTGCCGCCGCCCGAATCCTTCCGGTCGCCGTCCATGCCGCGCAGGAAGTAGGTGTCCTCCTGGGACTTCATCCCGTCCGCGCCCTGGCCGCCCTTCTGGACGCGTACGTGCCCGTACCCTCGCCACTGGGACCAGGTCTTGAACTTCTCCTTGGTCAGCCCGTCGTCATCGTCGAAGTGCCAGGCCCCACCGTCGAGGTAGTCGTAGCGAGTGACCTGGTCGGGGGCGCCACCCGTGCGGTCGGTGGCCGCGACGGCCTCGACCACGTACTTGTTGAACCACTGCTTGGTCGGATCGTCGCTGCTGCTGCCGCCGATGAACTGGGGGAAGCATCGAGTGGTGTTGGACTCGGGGGTGGGGAGCTTCGCCCAGTCGCATGCCGGCTGGGAGTAGACGGCATCGGTCTGTCCGCCGAACTCGTCCGCGACCGTGGAAAGGCGCTCTTTGATGAACGGCGCCTTCCCGTCCCCCGTCTTGTCCAGGCGGTTGGGTCGCTGGGTGTAGGCGAAGGTGGTCTTCGGCAAGGTGATGGCGGGACTCGCGGACTGACCGGTGTGCTGGATGGACTCCAGGAGGAGCTGGTAGTCGATGTCCGCCGTGCCCCAGCGGTGACCCAGCTTCCACGAGTCGACGGAGGCGTACGTGCCGTCACTCTTCACCACGCTGGTGGTGATCTCGGTCAGTCGCTTCCGCGTCCAGAAGGAGGGTGAGAAGCGACCCTTGTCGCACTCGGTGCCCGCCTTGCAGTTCAGGTCCCACGGAGTGTCGTACCAGTAGGCCTTCTTGTCGTCGATGGTGTTCTCCGCGCAGGTCACCTTGTCCTTGTCCTGCGGGAGGCACCGCTCGGCGCTGGTGAACTCGACCTTGGCCGACGGCTTGGCGTACAGGTCGGCGGACTTCAGTCCGTACTCGATGCGCTTGAGGTAGCCCCCGCGCGCATACGGGGTGTCGTCCTTCTTCTCCAGATCACGGCCGTAGGAGTTGTTCTCCTTGCCGTAGTAGTAGCCGACGGCGTTGCCGTGCCGGTCGACGACGTAGTCGAGGTTCCATCGCCAGGCCTGCTGGCACCACGAGTCCTTGAAACCGCCCTTGTGACAAGGCTCGCCCGAGTTGTTCCCGTAGACGGGTACGGTCCACGTGGAGTCGGTGGTGTCCTTGCCCTTGGCCCATCCGTTGAGCTTGTGGTAACCGAAGTAGTAGCGGGTGCCGCCCGAGGTGGTCAGCCGCCAGTACTCGTTGTCGTTGTCACCGTTATCGTGCTCACTGCCGGAGAGACGGGCGACCCTGGTGCCGTCGTCGTTCTTCAGCCTGAATTCGTTGCCGCCGGTCGGGACGAGTTCCCCCGCCTTGCCGTTGAAGGAGATGAAAGCGTTGTCGTAGGCCCAGCAGAGATCGCCGGGCTTGTTCCCGTCGTCGTGCTTCTCCCCGTCGTCATAACACGGTTTGTAGCGGCGCTCGATGAACCCGGGCCACATGTCGAATCCATCGCCCACCCAGGACGACTGGTTGTTGGTGTTGCCCGTGCGGCCGTCGATGGTCGAAGAGGAATAGTTGAGACCGAGGTTGGGCTTCAGGCTGCCGGGGACGTCCGGCACCGGAATGTCGTAGGACCAGCCGAAGGCACCACTGTTCAGATCGGTCTTCCACGTCGCCGAAGGGGACAGTGGCGTGGCCTTGTAATCACCCTTCTCGCCCGAAGCGGCCGGGGCGGCGGCGAGCACGGTCGCGCTGCCGGCCCGGAGACCGATCCGGTCGGCGGTCAACACCTGCTTTTCGGTGTCGTTCTTCGTGACGAGGGGCTTCGCCGTCCGGCACGCGGCCTTGTCGGGAGAAGTGATCGCGCAGGAAGGAAGCTCGACGAGCCCCAACCGCGACGCGTATCCGCCACCGAAGGTCTGCGCGTAGCCGGAGTAGTCGATGCGCACGCCTGCGCTCGTGGGCTCAGCGGCTGTGGCGGTGTTTCCCCCTGATACCGGGGTGATGACGAACAGGGGCCCGTCCACCTGAGCCCGACGGCTCGCCTCTGGGTCCAACGCCCGGACCTCGGCCTTGCCCGGCGGTTTACTCGGGTTGCCTGCTTCCCGCGAGGGCGCGAAGAGGGTCACCGGTGCGCGGCCGGTCTTCGCTTGGCTGCCGCCCGGAGTCGCTGTTCCCGTGAGTTCGACCGAAGCCTTCCCGCTCGGGCTCCACATCGCCCGGGGCGACTGTCGGGGGACTCTGGGTGCTGGATCGGTCTTGCGCGGCTTGCTCGGGAACTCCTTGCCGGCTACGGGTGTGCCCGGTGATGGTGCCCCAGGCAGATGGTCCGCCGCTTCGGCGACGGATGCGGCCACACCCTGCAGCAGTGACCCCACCAAGACCGCGGACACACCGAGTGCCACGCGTCTGTGCCAGGGGGCGATACGTACTCCGGACTTGCCTTTCATCTCTCGTCATCCCTCGCTGAGGCAGCACGAACGCGCAGTTCGGGCTGCGAGTGCTTCGGCGTTGGTTCCGGGGACGGCCCGGTGTGAACCGAGTGGGGAGCCCGGCCGTCGCGGAACTCCCCACTCACGTGCGGGTCAGTCGTTGGGTACCTGAGTGGGTGCGTCCCGCATGCCGGTCGCGAGCTGTTTGATCTGGGCGTCGCTCAATGCACCCTGGAACGCCCACACATCGTCGACCTGCCCCGACCAGTACTCCGCGGCGGACCCCTTCACCATCGCCCGTCCGATGTGCAGGGACTTGGAGGCGCCAAAGGAAATGGCATTCCCCGCCCGAGAGGAGCGGTCGGCGCACCCGGCGGCCTTCGCGGCGTCCGGATCCGCGGGGCACGAGAACTCCTCCAACGCACCGTTGACGTAGAGACGGAGCTCGTCCGAGAAACCGTCGTACACCACGGCCAGGTGGTTCCATTCCCCGGCATCCTGGAAGGCCCTGTTGTCCACCGTCGAGAGCGTGACGTCCTTTTCCGCGTCTTTCCCGTGGAGGACCACCTGCCAGCGCCCGTGCCCGTCACCGGCGCCGCCGTCACCCGGGACGTAGCGGACCGAGAAGGCGTTCTGCGACTTGCCCTCCGCGCTCATCACGGTCATGCCACGACCGGGTTTGTCCGCCACGCGCTGTGCCCAGGTGGTCATGGTGAAGCTGCCGCCGGTGTCGACCGGGACGCCTCCGGTGAAGGCCGCCGCGTTTACACCGTTGAGTTTCAGACCGCCCTTGTCCACATGCCCCTCGCCGATGGCGGCGCCACCGGTGAACGTCATGTCGTGCCGTGCCGCCCGCTTGTCCGGGAGGGCATCCGGCGAGATGGCCGGATTGCCCGCCGCGGTCTCGAACTTCCAACGGCCCCTGACCAGAGGGCGCTGCTTCACGAGCTGGCGTACTTCGTGGATCGAGACGGGTCGGTCGTAGATCCGGACTTCGTCGATCTCACCGGGGAAGAAGTTCTCCTGCTTGCCCGAATAAGCGCCGGCACCGATCTGCAGTTGCCTGTCGGCGTACCAGGGGGCAGCGAGTGGGCCCGTCCCGGCCTCCACCCCGTTGACATACAGAGTGAGAGTACCCGCGACGATGTCCCGGACACCGGCGAGATGCGTCCACTCTCCGCCTTGCGGAGGGGTTCCCGCACTCTGGACGACCTTGTTCGACGGGGCATCGGCGGTGTCCTGCGTGTGCTGGTTCAGAACCCACCTGTCATAGGAGGGCGAGTAGTACAGCTCGACACCGCTCGCATGGACTCCAGCCTGGGTGACGACCACAGCCGTGTGTGTCGGTTTCTCCTTCGGCAGACGGACCCAGGCAGAGAGGGCGAAGGCACCCATGGTGTTGAAATGCGGTGCGTCCACAGTGGCGTAGTCGCGCACGCCGTCAAGGGAGAGTGCCTTGCCGTCCACACCGTCGGAGCCCGGCTGGGGGCTGCCGTGGAAGACCGCCGGCATGACGTCCGCGCGTCCCGTCACTTCCTTGGCGCCGGGGGCCTCGTCCAGCGGGAAGATCGCACGAGCCGGACGCCCCGGACCGCGGATGTGCTCCTTGGCGTAGAGCCGGGAGACTTCGTTCGCGGAAGCCGGCTTGTTGAAGATCTCCAGCTCGTCGATCTGTCCGGGGAAGAACGCGTTCGGCTTGCCGTTGGCCGACGACGCGCCGATCAGCAGACCACGGCGGGCGTCCCAGGGCGTCTTGTACGAAACGGCGGCCTCTTGTCGGCCGTTGACGAACAGCCGCAGCTCATCCTCACCACTGTCGTAGACACCGACGAGGTGCGTCCATTCCTCCGGCTTCACACCGCCGGGCTTCTGCTGCATGACCCGGACGGGCAGTGCACCGTCCGTGTCCGAGGCGAACTGACTGAAGGCCCACCGGTCGTAGTCCTTGGAGTAGTACATCGAGAATCCGGGCGAGTGGTTGCCTGGCTGAGTGGCGATGGCCGCGGGTTCCGACGGCATTTTCGACAGCTTGGCCCAGGCGGATACCGTGAAGCCACCGGATGTGTCCACGATAGGAACGTCTGTTTCCGCGTAGGCGTCCGTGCCGTTGAGCGACAGCGACTTGCCCATGGCGCCATCGGCCCCCGTGACAGATCCCCCGTGCAGCTCTGCCGGTCGCGCCGGAGTGCTGCCCTCGGCCTGCTTGGCGTCCGGCCCCTCGTCCATCGCCCACGTGGCCCGCTCCGGCTGGCCGGCACGCACCTTGTACCGGTAGGTGTACGGCTCGCTCATGTTGCCGACGGCGTCGAGCGCCTGAACGGTGACGAAGTTCAAGCCCGCGTCGCCGGGAAGGGCCTTGATGACCCTCGCGGCTCCCTCGGAGGTGCCGAGCGTGTTCTTCGGAGTGGCGTCCCCGTTGATGCCGTAGATGTACTTGGTGATGTCCTTGCCGGCAGGACCGACGGTGAAGGACCCGTAGCGGCCCACGCCGTCGTACCAGGGGTCGTCGTCATCGCCGGACGAGCCCGGCTTCGACTCGGGGTAGTCGGCGGACGCCATCTTGGGCGCGGGCAGGACCTTGGGGTCGCGGACGAAATAGCAGCCGCTGGGTGACCCGGCGTACGACCAGGGGGAGTAGCCGCGCCGGTCGTAGGAGCGCACGTACCAGTTCACCGGGGTGTTGACGGTGATGTTGGACGGCAGGGTGACCGCGAAGTCGGATCCGGACTTCTTGAACGAGGTCAGTCCCGGCTTCCAGCGGGCGATGCTGCCCTTGCCGTCACCCGCGTCCCACTCCGCCTGGAACTCGACGGCGACGTCGTCGCCGTCCGGATCTGTGACGTGGTTGGCGTAGATCTTGCCGAGGCTCCGTACGCGGACCGCCTTCTCCGGGATCCTGCATTTGCCACCGTATTCCATGGACAACTGCGACATGGTGATCTGGGGCGGCGTCTGGTTGTACTGGACGCGGAGGTATGCCCGGTCGGCGAACCGCTTCCAGGCGTACGTGTCGTTCTCGTCCGACGCCCGCAGGCCGAACGTCACCGACGACCACGACTTGCCCGCGGCCTCCTTGACCGTGTCGAGCACCTTGAACTCCGCGTCCGCACTGGCGCATCCCTCGAAGCCGTACGCGAAGTCGTACTCACCCAGCTTCTTGATCCAGAAGTCGGAAGAATCCTGGGAGTTCCACGTGGTCGACGAGTCGATGCCCTTGGTCCGCCACAGTTGGACTCCCTTCTTCTCGCACGAGGCCGCCCAGGTCTCGGGAACGACGAACTCGGCCGAGAGGATGGTCTTGCCCGCGAACCTGGATGTCGGAATCTCGTAGAAGAGCCGTTTGGTGTCACCCGGTTTGCAGTGGTTCCAGTCGCAGTAGCCCATGCCGGCGTCCTTGTTGCCGTTGAACTTCCACTGCGGCTCATTGGCCCAGTACTTGGAGGCCATGGTCCACGCCGACGAACGAGGTGAATACCACTGGGGATCGATGTACACCGGGTACACGGTGTCGGGTCCGGTCAACACTTTCTTGTCCGGCGTCAGCACCAGCTCCCGCCCGCCGTCGGGTACGTCCACCCCCACTCTGGCCAGTTGTCCCGACTCCCCGGGGCCGGGTACCTGCTGCCGGCCTCCGACCGCGGGCGCTGCCTTTCGGGTGTCAGGTCTGCGAAATGGCGCTCCGGGTCGGTTCGACGCGAGAGAACCGGGGCTGGAGTCCCACATCATCGGAGTGGGCGCCTCGAAGACCGTGCCCCCTGCGCCCTGGTCGACCGCACTGAGACCTCCCTGCGCCGTCTCCTGAACCGCAACGCCTTCCCCTGCGATCCTCAGGCGAAGGTGGGCGAGCTCCGGATTGGCGGCAGCCTTCGCCGACTTCACCACCAGCAATTGAGCGAACCCGTCCACCTGGGCGGTGAGCCGGAGATCGACGTCCGGCAGGACATCGGGGTACGTGGCTGTATCCCCCTCCAACCGCGGTGTTGGAAGCTTGTCGGGCCACTCGAGAGCCAACTTACGGCCTGCTTTGTCAAGCCTGGCCAAAGAAGTGTCGCCACCTCCGGAGAACGAGACTCCGAGGGTGGCGACATGCGGCGAGATCGACCCCTCGGGTCTTCTCTCCAACGCGACGTCCGTGGGGCGCCATTCACCGTTCACACGGGCCCTGACCGGCCTCAGGTACTCTCGCGTTTCCAGTGTGCCGTCCGGTTTGGCGACCACGTCCCAGCTCTCACCTCGCTGGGAAGCCACCTCCACGTTCCTGCCGGAACGCTTTGCCTCCGCGAGCGCGTCGGCTTCCGTCGAAGCGACCTTGGGGTCACCCGAATTCCCGTCCTGTGGCGCGAAGTTCCTCGCCGGAGCCGCGCCTGCCGCGGACGCGGCCACGACACCGGACAAACCCCCGGCAACCAAGGCCAGGCCGAGTCCGCAGGCGACCGCTGCACCTGAGGCACGTGCCCGTGCATGCCACAACATTCCCCCAAGCCCTCCCCAAAGCTTGTACACGTAAAGCGACGCGAAGTGACGATAGGGGCACAGGAAGCGTTGGTCTACACCTGAGACGCTGCGACATTTCAGTCCGCATCATGCAACTCACGGCATTCTCTGACGTGTCGAGCCTCACATGCTCCTGCGGCCGGATGTTCGCTTCTCGTGTTCACGACCGGCGGCCCGGACATTCACTCGAGGGGCTGAAGGAGCGCCGCCGGTGTGGGTGGGGGCAGTACGCTGGCGAGCCACCGATCAGCCAACGGCGTGGTAGGGATGAGGACTTGACCGGACACCCGCAGTTTCCCCGAGCCGAGTGGCTGGCTCGGCGGGCCCGGATTCTGGGCTGCGCCGCGGCGCTCGTGCACGACAGTGAGCAGCGGATTCTTATGCTGCGCACGTCCTGGAGTGGCGCGTGGCAGTTGCCCGGGGGTGGGCATGACGACGGCGAGGATCTGTGGCAGACCGCCGTGCGGGAGACGTTCGAGGAGACGGGGCTGGCGATGCCGGAGGTGCCCGAGTTGCTGGCCGTGGACTGGGGAGTGCACCCGGAAGGCATTCCCGAGGTGTTCGCGCTGTTCAAGGGGCCGCTCGTCGACGCGGGGAGCGTCGAGGTGCGGCTGTCCGACGAGCACGACGCCTGGCGCATGCTCACCGCGGAGGAGTGGGCGCCGTTGGTCGCGCCGAGGCAGGCCCGGGTCCTGGCCGTCGCGACGGAGGTGCTGCTCGGCGGACGGTGCCCGTACCTCCGTGAGGCCGGGCATCTGGCCGACGTCCGGTAGCACCGACGTCCGGTGGCGCCGACGCCCCGTAGCGCGGGCCCGGCCGGTCGTCAGGACTCTGTCGCATCGGGCCGGTGGTGGCGCCGGTAGTAGCGGGCGACGCGGTTGCGGTTGCCGCAGCGGGACGGGGAGCACCAACGGCGGCGGGGGTGGGCCGGTAGGAAGAGGAGGACGCAGTCGGCGTCCTCGCACTGCTTCAGCCTGCCGGCCCCGGGGGCGGCGAGCAGCTCGGCCGTGGCCTCGGCCAGGAGAGCGGCGAGGCGGACACCGAGGGGGCCGGTGCGGCGGGGGACGGCCGTGACCTCGGTGCCGTTCCAGTGGAGTTCGCGTACGGAGGGTGCCGCGCGCTGGGCCTCGGTGAGGGCGCGAAGGGCGGGTTTCGGGGGCGGGGTGCCCTCCAGGAGCGCCCGGAGGGCCGCCTCGGCGTGGGCGCGGACGGCGTGGACGGGGGCGAGGTCGGCCCCGGTCGGTGCGGCACCCCGGACTTCCCCGCCCAGGCGGTCCGCCTGCAGGGCCAGCCAGTCGGCCAGTTGCCGCGGGGTGGCGAGCAGGTCCGCGCGGCCCTCGGCGTCCGCCGGGCGGGTGTTGACGAGGTCCAGCGGCAGGGCCTCACCGGTCAGCAGGGCTTGGTCGGGCATAGCGGTAATGGTACGTCAGGCGCTTGACGCATTAGTGCGTCCCTGATCAGACTAATGTGTCTTTACGCCTAGGAGGCATGTGTCATGACGTCGGCAACCGCACCCCGCATCGCCGTTCCGGCCCGTACCGTCCATCGGTTCGTCGAGGTCGACGGGGTGGAGGTCTTCTACCGGGAGTCCCTGCCCGACCACCCCGACGCCCCGGTGGTGCTGCTCCTGCACGGCTTCCCCTCCGCGTCGCACCAGTTCCGGCGCCTCATGGACGCCCTCGGCCGGACCCACCGGCTCATCGCCCCCGACTACCCGGGCTTCGGGCACACGCGGACCCCGGACGGGTACGGCTACTCCTTCGAGCGGCTCGCCGACACTCTCGAAGGCTTCGTCGAAGCCCTCGGGCTCACCCGGTTCGCGATGTACCTCTTCGACTTCGGCGCGCCCGTCGACTTCCGCCTGGCGCTCCGCCGGCCCGAGCGGATCGCCGGGCTCATCGTGCAGAACGGCAACGCGTACGCCGAGGGACTCTCGGACGCGGCCCGCGAGTTCACCGCCCTCACCCCGGACACCCCCGGCGCCGACGAGGCCGTCCTCGGTCTGTTCACCCTGGAGGCCACGCGCGCCCAGTACGAGGGCGGCACCGAGCGGCCCGAACTGGTCGCCCCCGAAGGCTGGGTGCTCGACCAGCACTTCCTCGACCTGCCGGGCCGCAAGGAGGCGCAGCGGGCCCTCGCCTACGACTACAAGAGCAACATCGCCGCCTATCCGCGCTGGCAGGCGTGGCTGCGCGAGCACCGGCCGCCGGCCCTGATCGTCTGGGGCGGCCGCGACCCGTTCTTCCCGGCCCCCGGCGCCCGCGCCTACCTGCGCGACCTGCCCGACGCCGAGCTCCACCTCTTCGACACCGGCCACTTCGCGCTGGAGGAGTGCGTGCCCGAGATCGCCCCGCTGATCGACGGCTTCCTCGCGCGCGTGTGGGGGTGATTCCGGGGCGCCGGTGGTCCGTCGGCCCCGGCCCGGAGCCCCCCCCGGTCCCGGCGGCCGCGGGACGAGCGGCGACCGCGGGGCCGTCGGGCGTCCCCCCGCGGGAGAATCCTCCGTCCCCACCGTCGAGCGGGCGTGGGAAGCGGCACTCGTACCGCTTGACGCGGCGGGTGGTGCGGGCCGGTCCGCCTGGCCGCCCGGTACTCCGGGCAGGCCGTGCCGTCCGCGCGGTACCGCTCGTACGCGGCCATGCGGCGCGGGGCGCGGCGCCGTCACCTTCCCGGGTCGAGGTGGTCCCACCACCAGGCGACCGCGGGGTACGGCAGCGGGCCGGTGGGCAGGTCCGTGGGGGCCTCGTCGGTGATGCGGGCGTCGCGGGTGGTGCCGGGGAGGACGTAGCGGGGGTTGGTGATGCCGAGGACGATGGCGCCGCTGATGACGCGTTCCATCGCGCCGAAGTACCGTCGCAGCTGAGGGCTGGCCTGCGGGAGGATCTGCCCGCGGAGCCGGAGATAGAGATCCAGCACACGGTTGCGGAGGGTGATCGCCTCACGCATGGCGTCGTGGAGGGAGAGACCGGGGTCGTCGTGCCGGAGGGCGTGGAAGATGTTGCACTTCTCCATGCCGGGGCGGAGCTCCCGGTGGTAGGACCACCGGTCGTCGTCGAGCGCCGGGACGAACATGGCGGCCTCGACGGCGGCCTTCACGGCCGGTGCCGCGGCTTCGCGCGCGGGGACCTCGATGCCTTCCACGGCGTCGAGGAACGCGGGCGTCGCGTCGATGCCGACGGATCCGCGGCGCATGGCCAGGTAGTCGTTCACCGACAGCCGGTCGCCCCGCTCCCGCTGGCCCGTCTCCCACAGCATCGACCACACCCACAGCATCTGCCCGGTGACGAACCGGTCGAACTGCACCGGTGTCATAAGGCGGCGCAGGCGCCTGAACGCGTCGCTGACCGCGTTGTCGAGCGGCGTGCCGTGGGGGAAGGCGCCGGGCGTGCGCATGAGGTACGTCCAGCGGGCGAGCCGGGTGACGACGTCGCAGGTCCGTGCCGTACCCGGGGCGGGGACGGCGAGGTCGTCGGCGCGGAACGCCCAGGAGTTGTAGTCGGCCAGCGCCTGGGCGAGTTCGCCGGTGGCATGCGGCAAGAGGTGGACCAGGACGCCCGCGCCGGCGTGGGCGAGCACGGTCGCGGCCGCGTCGTCGCCCCCGCCCAGGTCGTACGCGCGGGCGAACGCCAGCGTGCCGGCCAGGAGGCGGTCGGCCTCCGGGCTGGTCTCGCTGGGGAAGGGGCAGAAGAAGGTCCAGAATCCGTCGGGCAGTCGGGGGTCGTGCGTCGTGGACGTCACGCCTGCCTCTCCTTCCGGGGTCGGGGGACCGGTCTACCGGTCGCGCCGGGTGATCATGTGGGCCAGCGCCGTGAGCTCCGCGGCCGGTCGTGGCGCGGGACCGGCCGCCGCCAGGTGATGCAGGGCGCGGTCGAGGGACCGCCGGATCTCGTCGAGGGTGCGGGCCCGGCCGCCGGCCTCCCCCACCAGGCGGGCCGCCCGGTCCAGTTCCGCCGGGGACAGGGGATCGCGCCGGTCGTAGATCCGGGCCAGCTCCCGCGCGGGCGGTCCGCCGTCGGCCAGGGCCGCCGCGATCGGCAGCGTCCGCCGCCGGGCGGCCAGATCGGACCGGGCCGGCTTGCCGGTGCGCCGTGGGTCGCCCCAGATGCCCAGCAGGTCGTCCACCAGCTGGAACGCCACGCCGGCGTGCGAGCCGAACGCCCTCAGCCGCTCCACGCGCGCCGGGCTCGCGTCCGCGGCGAGGGCACCGAGCCCGCAGGCGACGGCGAACAGGGCTCCGGTCTTGGCCGCCGCCGTCGCCACGCACTCGGCCGCCGACGCCGGGGAACGCCCGCCCGCGCCCGAGTCGGCGTACTCGCCGTCGATCAGCTCCTGTACCCCGGTGGTCAGCTGCGTCACCCCCGCCCCACTCAGTGGCGCCGCCGCCTCCACCAGCACCTGGACGGCCAGGAAGAACAGCGCGTCCCCGGTGAGGACGGCCGCCGGGAGGCCGCAGCGCGCCCACAGCGCCGGGCGGCCGCGGCGGATCCGGTCGCCGTCGATGACGTCGTCGTGCAGCAGCGAGGCGTTGTGGACCAGTTCCACGGACACCGCGGCCGGGACGGCCGCGGCCCGCTCCCCGCCGAGGGCCTCGCAGGACAGCAGCACCAACGCCGCCCGCACCGCCTTGCCCATGGGCAGGGGCCCGGCCGCCGGTGGCGCGCCTTCCTCGTCCCACCAGCCGAAGTGCAGCCCGGCCAGGTGCCGGACGTCCGCGGGCAGCCGGTCGACGGCCCGGCGCAGCGCCGTACCGGTCCGGGCGGCGGCCTCGCGCAAGAGCCGCCCCACCGGGGTCGCCGGGCCGGGAGGCGGCCCCTCGGCCACCTCAGCCGTCCCTGGGAGTCCGGCGTTCCCGTCTCCCCTGCCACGGCAGGCGGTGCCCGGCGGGTCCGCCGGCACGGCTCACCGCGCTCTCCCCGGCTCCGCGCCGGGGCGTGTGGGGGCGCCGTGGTCACCCGTCGGGCCTCGGACGACTGCGCAGCAGGCGGTCATGGTCCTCCACCGTTCCTCGACGGAAGCGTGCGGGCGGCGATGCGACGCCCCTCCATCAGAGTCGAACCCCCGAGCGACTGCCAAGTGCCCTGTCGGTCATGTTCCCGGCGCGACGGAGCGCTGTCTTCCGGATTCCGGCCGGACGCGGCGGGAGAGAGCGCCGGTGGTCCGCCGGCCCCGGCGCGAACCGCTACGCGGACGCCACCGCCGCGGCACCCTCGGTCCCGCCGTCCAGCGGGCGGAGGAAGCGGCGTTCGTAGCGCTTGATGCAGCGGGTGGTGCGGGCCAGTTCGAAGGCTTCCTGGCATTCGGGGTCGGTCGTGCTGTCCGTGCGGTACCGCTCGTACGCGGCGAGGCTGGGGAAGGAGAAGAGGGCGTAGGCGATGTCGCTGTCGCCCTCGCTGGGCAGGAAGTAGCCGTGGTGCGTGCCGCCGAAGCGGTTGACCAGCCGGACCCAGCGGCGGCCGTACTCCTCGAAGTCCGCGAGTTTGTCGGCGTCGATCTCGTATTTCAGGTGAATGGTGATCATGGCTGCATGATGCTGGTGGGTCGACTGGGAGGGAAGTGGTTATCGGCCGCCGGCCCGGGCCCCGCCCGCCGCGCCGTGGGCCACCGGGCAGCCGCCGCCTCCCCCGCCGTTCGCCAGCGGGATGCGCCACTCCAGGAGGGTCCCGCCGCCCGTCGGGGCGGCCAGGGTGAGGGTGCCGCCGTGGCGCTCGGCGCGTTCGGCGAGGTTGCGGAGGCCGCTGCGGCGGGTGTCGGTGGCGGGCATGCCGACGCCGTCGTCGGCGACCGTCAGGACGAGGGCCCCGCCCTCGTTGACGACGGCGACGTCGACCGCGCCGGCCTCCGCGTGCCGGGCGACGTTGGCCAGGGCCTCGGCGAGGACGGCGACGGCGTCGTCGGCGGCCTCGCGGGGCACCTGGGTGTCGAGCAGGCCCTCCATGCGCAGGCTGGGGGCGAAGCCGAGCGCGGTGCCGGCCTCGGCGACGGCCCGGACGACGCGGGTGCGCAGGCCGTGCTGGGGGGCGGTCTCGCGGGAGCGGAGGCCGAAGATGGTGGACCGGATGATCTTTATGGTCTCGTCCAGGTCGCCGACGGCGCGGCGGACGCGTTCGGCGGCCTCGGGGTGGTCGATGAACCGGTCGGCGCTCTGCAGGGTCATGCCGGTGGCGAACAGCCGCTGGATGGCGAGGTCGTGGAGGTCGCGGGCGATCCGGTCGCGGTCCTCCAGGAGGGCCAACTGGGCGGTGTCGGCGCGGCGTTCGGCGAGTTCCATGGCCAGGCCGGTCTGACCGGCGAAGGCCAGCAGCGGTTCGGCCTCCCACTCGGGGAAGTCCCCGGCGCCCGCGGCCCGGACGAGCAGCAGGACGCCGTGGACGGCGTCGTCGCCGGAGGTGACGGGCACGGCCAGGGCGGAACCCGGGCCGGCCGGGCCCGCCGGTACCTCGTCGGCGCGGCCACGGACGGGGCGGGCGCCGGTGAACGCGGCGCCGCTCAGGGTGCCTTCGAGGGGCAGGACCAGGTGCCGGAGCGTGTCGGCCCCCACCCCGGTGGCCGCCTCGACGGTCAGCGCGCCGTCCCCGGCCTCCGGCAGGGAGAACGCGGCGAGGGCGGAACCGGTGATCTCGCGGGCGAGTTCGGTGATGCGGGCGGTGACCTCGTCGCGCGGCCGGTCGGTCATCAGGGCCGTCGTCACCTCCGCGCCGGCCCGCAGCCACCGTTCGCGCCGGGTGGACTCCTCGTACAGACGGGCGTTCTCGATGGCGATGCCGGCGGCGACGGCGAGGGTGGCCAGCACCTCCTCGTCCTCGTCCTCGAAGCTCGCGCCCCCGCGCTTCTCCGTCAGGTACAGGTTGCCGAAGACGTGGTCGCGGACGCGGATGGGCACTCCGAGGAAGGTGCTCATCGGCGGGTGGCCGGACGGGAAGCCGTACGAGGCGGGGTGGTCGCAGATCTCCGGCAGCCGCAGCGGTTCCGGACGGCGGATCAGCTCGCCCAGGATGCCGTGGCCGCAGGGGTACGGGCCGATGGCCGCGATCTCCTCGTCGGTGAGCCCGACGGTGAGGAACTGGGACAGCCGCCGGCCGTCCGGGCCGATGACGCCGAGGGCGCCGTACCGCGCGTCGACGAGCACGACGGCCGCCTCGATGATGCCGCGCAGCACCTGCTCCAGGTCCAGGCCGCGGCCGACCGACAGCACGGCCTCCAGCAGCTTGTGCACGCGGTCGCGGGTGCCGCGGGCGGCGTCGAGCCGGGCCTGGACCTCGTCCAGCAGTTCGTCCAGTCTGAGCTGCGGCAGCCGTACGGCCGCCGCCCCGGTGTTCTCCACGCCTCTCCTCGCCTCTCCCGGGCCCCGCGCCCCGCCTGATCAAGCCCCCGCACACCGTATCGCCGTGCCCCGCGGTGGGGCCGACCGGCCCCTGTACCGCACATGGGTGGGGCGGTTGAATGAGGCGACGGTCCCGCCGCCGAGTGGCGCGGCGGCGGGACCGCTCCGCCCTGCCCGGCGGCCCGTCGTCCCGCCGGGAGGGCGGGTCCCCGGCGCGGGGCCTCGCGCCCAGGGAGCAGGAGGACTGCCATGACCGACACCGCGCTCGACCGGTCCGCCGACGGGAGCGTCCGGGGCCCCGGCCCCGCGGCGGCGGGTCCACCGGCCGCTCGGCAGACCGCCGGGGCGGGCCGGGCCCTGGCCTGGCTGCTGGTCGTGGCCGGCGCGCTGGGCCTGCTGGCTTCCTTCCAGATCACCGTCGACAAGATCCGGCTGACGGAGAATCCGGGCTTCCGGCCCGCGTGCAGCCTCAACGCCGTGGTCTCGTGCACCAACGTGATGCTGAGCGACCAGGCGTCGGTGTTCGGCTTCCCCAACCCCCTGATCGGCCTGGTCGCCTACGCGGTCGTCGTCGCGCTCGGCGTCGTCCTGCTGACCGGCGCCCGCCTGCCGCGCTGGTGCTGGCTGGGGCTGAACCTGGGGACGCTGGCCGGGGCGGTGTTCTGCATGTGGCTGATGTCCCAGGCGCTCTACGCGATCGGGGCGCTGTGCCTGTGGTGCTGTCTGGCGTGGGCCGTGACGATCGCCCTGTTCTGGTACACGACCGTGCACAACCTCCGGCACCGGTTCCTGCCCGCGCCGCGTCCGCTGGTGCTGGGGGCGCTGGAGTTCCACTGGGTGGTTCCCGCCGCCTGGTACGGGGTGATCGCGCTGCTCGTGGTGGGGCGGTTCTGGGCGCCCTGGTGAGCGGGGGGCGAAGGGGCCGTTCGGCCCTCCCTCCGGGCCCCGCCCGGCCCCAGCCCCGGCCCCCGGCCGCCGCCGATCATGAACGAGGCCGGACGGGCCCGTGACCCTCACGGCGCACCCCTTCCGGTCCGCGAAGAATTCGGCAGATGCGGAGCAGGTGTGCCAGTGGACGGCGTCGGGATGCGGAGCGGCGAGAAACCCCTGGGAGCGGAACCCCTGACGGAGCACCCTCCGGCGGAGGCGACCGCGGGGTACCGGCCGAGGAGTTCGCCCGTCGAGTGGCTGACGACCACCGACCACAAGCGGATCGGGACCCTCTACCTGGTCTCCGCCTTCGTCTTCTTCATCATCGGCGGGGTGCTGGCGCTGCTGATGCGCGCCGAACTGGCCCGCCCCGGCTCGCAGATCATGTCGAACGAGCAGTTCAACCAGGCGTTCACGATGCACGGCTCGATCATGCTGCTGCTCTTCGCGATGCCGCTGTTCACCGGCTTCGCGAACTGGATCATGCCGTTGCAGATCGGCGCTCCGGACGTGGCGTTCCCCCGGCTGAACATGCTGTCGTTCTGGCTGTTCCTCTTCGGCTCGCTGATCGCCGCCGCCGGCTTCCTCACCCCGCAGGGCGCCGCCGACTTCGGCTGGTTCGCCTACACGCCGCTGTCCGACTCGCAGCACTCCCCCGGCGTCGGCGCGGACCTGTGGATCATGGGCGTGGCGCTGTCCGGCTTCGGCAGCATCCTGGGTGCCGTCAACTTCATCACCACCATCATCTGCATGCGCGCGCCCGGCATGACGATGTTCCGGATGCCGATCTTCACCTGGAACGTCCTGCTGACCGCCCTGCTCATCCTGCTGGTGTTCCCGGTGCTGGCGGCCGCGCTGTTCGCGCTGGAGATGGACCGCAAGTTCGGCTCGCACATCTTCGACGCGGCCAACGGCGGGGCCCTGCTGTGGCAGCACCTCTTCTGGTTCTTCGGCCACCCCGAGGTGTACGTGCTGGCGCTGCCGTTCTTCGGCATCGTCTCCGAGGTCATCCCGGTCTTCTCCCGCAAGCCGATGTTCGGCTACTGGGGTCTGATCGCGGCGACGATCTCGATCGCCGGCCTCTCGGTGACGGTGTGGGCGCACCACATGTACGTGACCGGTGGTGTCCTCCTCCCGTTCTTCTCCTTCATGACCTTCCTGATCGCGGTCCCGACGGGGGTGAAGTTCTT
>NZ_JAIQLH010000100.1 GCF_020037025.1 Streptomyces huiliensis
GGGCGCGGGCGGCCCGCGCCCGGTCGCCCCACGGGCTCCTCCGTCAGTCCTCGGCGGCGGGCCTGATGTACTCCAGGGTCCAGGTCTCCTGGAACTCCGGCGCCGGCGGTACGAAGGTGAGCTGCGCGCCCCGGTGTCCGGAGCGCAGGGCGAGCCCCTTGTCGGAGATGATCTTGATTCCGCCGATGACCCTTTCGAACGTGAACCGCGCCAGCTCGCCGCGCTCCACGCTGTTGACGTAGAGCTTGTCCTCGGCGATCACGAGGCCGGCCCCCTCGTGGTGGGCGAGGCGGATCACGTACGGCGCCCCGGGGACGGGCTCGGTGGGCTCGATGAGCCATTCCTGCTCGATCGGGAGCGGGTTCAGCCGGTCGGTGATGACCGGGGCGCCGTGCTTGACGGCGTACTCGGTGGCGGTCACCAGGGTGGACGGGCCGATGATGTGGGCGTGGATCTTGTAGACGCCGGGCTTGACCGGGATCGCAGGCATGCGCGGGACTCCCTCTCGCTCGGTGCGCTTCCACCGCCGGCGGGCGGCCGGCGGCGCGGTTCCCACCTTCCCGGTCGGTGCCGCCGGCGCACAGGGCGGTAAGCCGCCAAGTCCAGGACGGCGCGGACCGCTCGATCGCGGGTGCGAACGCGGCGTCCGCGGCCGCTCCGGCGCCGCCCCGGCGACCGGTCCCGCGGACGCCCTAGACTGGGGAGATCATCCCGCGCCGTCCCTCGTCGGACCGGCCGGGAACCCGCCCCCGCCCGGCCGGAGCCCCGCTCCGCCGCGGTCCCGACCGGAGGAATTCCGCGCACCGTGCCCGACATACGCGACGTCCCCGACACCGACTCCCTCGGCCTGCGGGCCGACTGCGGCAGCTGTTTCGCGCTCTGCTGCGTGGCCCTGCCGTTCGCCGTGTCGGCCGACTTCGCGCTGAACAAGGAGGCCGGGAAGCCGTGCCCGAACCTGCGGGAGGACTTCCGCTGCGGCACGCACACCACGCTCCGGGAGAAAGGTTTCTCGGGCTGCACGGTGTACGACTGCTTCGGCGCGGGGCAGAAGGTCTCGCAGGTCACCTTCGGCGGCACCAGCTGGCGGGAGGCGCCGGAGACGGCCAAGGCGATGTTCGACGTGTTCCCGGTGATGCGGCAGCTGCACGAGCTGCTGCGGTACCTGTCGGAGGTGCTGGCGCTGCCGAAGGCCCGGCCGGTGCACCGTGACGTCCGCCGGGTGCTCGGGAAGGTCGAGGCGCTGACCCGGTCGGAGGCCGAGGTGCTGCTCGGCCTGGACGTGCCCGAGCTCCGGCAGGAGGTGAACGTCCTGCTGCTGCGCGCGAGCGAGCTGGTGCGCGGCCAGGACGGGAAGAAGAAGGGCAAGAACCGGCGGGGCGCCGATCTGATGGGCGCCGGTCTCCGGAACGCGGACCTCCGGGCGGCGAACCTGCGCGGCGCGTACCTGATCGCCGCCGATCTCTCGGGCGCCGACCTCCGCTCGGCCGACCTCATCGGCGCCGACCTGCGCGACGCGAACCTCGCCGGCGCGGACCTGACGGGCGCCTTCTTCCTCACGCAGCTCCAGGTGAACGCGGCCCGCGGCGACGCGCGGACCCGGCTGCCGGAGGGTCTGGACCGTCCGGCGCACTGGGAGCGGTAACCCACCGCCGCCCGGCGGCGCACGGGGTCGGCCGCGCGCCGCCCGCTCCCGGGGAGCGCCGGTCACCGTCCGTTCCGAGGCGCCCGGAGGGGAGCTCCTCGCGGGAGTTCGCCCGCCATTCGCCTCCGCGCTCCCCGACGGCCGGGGGTTGCGGCGTACCGTCGGGGGCACGGGAAGCACGGCGGGCCGGAACGCGGGGTTCAGCCTGTACGCGACCGGCCGGCCCCCGGCCGTCGCGCCCGCGTCCGACCGCCGCCACCACGCCGGTACGAACCCTCGGAGCGCTCGTGAACGCTCGCTGCACCTACGGTGTCGCCCCGGGGGCGTTGCCGCTCGTCGGCCACGCCCTGCCCCTCCTCCGCGACCCCCTCGCCTTCCTCGACGCGCTGCCCGGGCGCGGCGACCTGGTCCAGGTCCGGATCGGTCCGGTCCGGGCGGTGGTGGTCTGCGACCCCGAACTGACCCGCCGTGTCCTGCGGGACGACGAGACCTTCGACAAGGGCGGCCCCCTCTACGAACGGATCCGGGAGGTCACCGGGAACGGGCTGGCCAGCTGCCCCCACAGCGACCACCGGGGCCAGCGGCGGCTGCTCCAGCCGGCGTTCCACTCCGGCCGGATGGCGGCGTACGCCGAGGTCATGTCCCGTCAGGTGCGGGTGACGACCGGGGCGTGGCGTGACGGCGGGACGGTCGACGCCGCCGACGAGATGCTCGCGCTCAGCGCGCGGATCGCCGTGGCGGCGATGTTCGGCGCGGAGGCGGACGACGCGCGGCTCGCGCCGCTCCTGGACGACTTCACCACCGTCGTCGCGGGCATCCCGCGGCGCGCGCTCGTGCCCCCGGCGGCCGACCGGCTGCCGACGCCCGGCAACCGCCGCTACGACCGGGCGCGTTCACGGCTGCGCGGCGCGATCGGCCGGCTCATCGCCGGCCGCGCGGACGGTGCGCCCGATGCCGGCGCGGACCAGGGCGACCTGCTCTCCCTGCTGCTGTCCGCCGGGCGGGACGGTCCGGACGGGCGGGCGCTGACCGACGACGAGATCGCCGACCAGCTCGTCACCTTCTTCGCCGCCGGCACGGAGACCAGCGGCAGCGCCCTGGCCTGGGCCTTGCACCTGCTGGGCGGCCACCCCGAGGTGGCCCGCCGGCTACGCGCCGAGGTGGACGCGGTGCTCGGCGACGCTCCCGCCGCCACCCTCGCGCACCTGCCGGACCTGCGGCTCACCGCGGCGGTCGTCAACGAGGCGCTGCGGCTGTACCCGCCGGCCTGGCTGCTCACCCGCACCACCACCAGCGACACCCGCCTCGGCGGGCACACCCTCCCCGCGGGTACGGCCGTGGTCTACAGCGCGTACCTCCTCCACCGGCGGCCCGACCTGTTCCCCGACCCCGAGCGCTTCGACCCGGACCGCTGGATCGCCGCGCCGGGCGCGCCCGCGCCGCCGCGCACGGCGTTCCTGCCGTTCGGCAGCGGTCCCCGCAAGTGCATCGGCGACGTGTTCGCCCTCACCGAGGCGGCCCTGGCGCTGGCCGGCGTCGTCGCCGACTGGGACCTGCGGCCCGCGGGCGGCCGCCGGGTCCGGCCGGCGCCCCGCCTCGTCCTGAGCCCGCACCGGCTGCCGATGACCACGGCGGCGCGGGTCCGGGGCGGCTGAGCGGGCGGGGCGCCCCGGCGCCCGCCGTGGGGGCCGGGGCGTCCCGCCGTGTCAGGCGGCGGGCGTGATCCGCAGGAAGCCGCCCACGCACATGCGCTTGACGAGCCGGATCTGCGGGGGCGTGAGGCGGCCGGCGATCTCGCCGTACTTCACCGGTCCCGCGCTGAGCAGGGCCCACAGCTCGTCCACGCCGTCCCGGCGCGGGTCGGCGTCGATGGACGGGCCGTGCGGGTCCTCGGTGGAGTGGATCCGCTTGCAGGGCACGGTGTCGCGCAGTGGTGCCGGTGCCGAGGCGTGGTTGGTCATGGGGTTCTTCCAGTAGTCCGCCATGCCGTCGAGGACGGCGGGCGGGAGCTGGACGTTGGCGGGCGGGTTGGTGGCCTTGAAGCCCGGCACCAGCATGGTGACGCTGTCGCGGAGGGCCGTGGTGGGGGCCAGCGTGAGGACGGCGTCGGCGGTGAGGCCGGCCGGCTCGGCCAGGGCGGTGGCGGACAGGTACGGGCCAGCCGCGTCCAGGTCCTCGACCCGGCGGCTGTTGTGCGTCATGACGTCGAGCAAGGCGGGCTGGAACGCCGTGTTGAGCAGGGCGTCGAAGGTCTGCTCGCGGATGCCGAGGTCGGCGCCGGTGCCCCGGGTGTTCCAGTACACGCTGTCCGGGTTGTTCTTGGCGATGGCGTGGTACCACTGGTCGATCATCAGGGCGAACGTCTCGGCGGTGCCGTGCCACTTGTCGTTGTAGTCGCGCCAGAGCTGCCGCCGGTCGGCCTCCTCCAGGCTGCCGTCGGTGGTCTTCAGCAGCAGCAGCGCGGCGGCCTGTGACTGGGTGAGGGCGACCGCGACGCCGGAGGAGAAGAGGGGGTCGACGAAGAACGCCGCGTCGCCCACGAGCAGGTGCCGCTCGTCGTAGTCGCCGAACTCCTCGGCGACGCGCGAGTAGTTGGTGGCCGTGATCATGTGGTCCGCGATCGGTACCGCGTCGGTGACCAGGTCCTTGAGGTACGGGACCTCGCGGACGGCGGCGAGGAACGTCGCCTGGTCGGTGTAGTCGCGGCCGGGCTCCTTGAGGACGGCGGGGTTGGTGACGATGCCGACGGAGTGGGTGAGGACGCGCCGGCCGTCGATGATCTTGGGCACGGGTATGTACCAGCACCAGCCGTCGCGGAAGGCGAAGCAGCCGATGGGCGAGAAGTTCTCCGAGGTGAAGACGTTCCAGTCGGCGGGCAGGTTCTGCGTGTGGCCGCCACCGGTGAAGTGCTGCCAGATGGCGATGTTCTTGAAGTTCGAGAGCCAGCCGCGTTTGTTGCGGGCGGCGGAGACGCTGCTCTGCCGGCCCGAGGCGTCGACGAAGTACCCCGCGCGGACCGAGCGCCCGTCGGCGAGGCGGACCACGCCGCCGTTGGCGTCGGGTTCGTAGGCGGTGACGGCGGTGCCCTGGAAGACCTCCACGCCGACGTCGGCGGCGTGGTCGAGCAGGATGTGGTCGAACTCGGCCCGGTTGACGTGCATCGTCCAGCGCAGCACGCCGTCCTTCTCGAACAGCGCCCGGTCGAACAGGGCGACGCTCGGCCGCTCCGGGTCCCAGGCGTAGACGCCGCCGTACTTCTTCACCCAGCACGGGCTGGCGAGGACCTTGGCGAGGGCCCCGCTCTCCTGGAGCGCCGGGACCACGGGGTGGGCGAACGACTCGCCGATGTGCTCGCGGGGGAACACCTCCTTGTCGAAGATGGCCGTCCGCAGGTCGCTGCGCTGGGCGAGCAGGGCACCGAGGGTGGAGCCGGCCGGCCCGCCACCCATGATCACGACGTCGTAGTACTCCCGCACGGTGCTGACCTTTCGTTCGCTGAACAGGTGGGTGCCGAATGTTCGAGGGACCGGAGGGTGGAGGAAGGCGGCTCGGGGCCCGGTGCGTGGGCCGACCGCCCGGTGGCCGCGCGGCGGAACGCGCGCCGGGCCGGGGTGGTGTGAGGCCGCCGATCGCCGAACGGGCCGCGCACTGCCCCGTTTTCCGCGCCTGGCTCGGGATCGACGCCCTGACGGTACGCGGCGCCGACGGCCCCGTCCATGCGTCCGCGCCACCTGAACAGGTGGCCCGATCAGGAGGATTGTGCTCCGCGCACGGCCACCGGGGGCCTCCGGCCGGGGTGACGGGACGCCGCGCCGGGCCGGCGGGGACCTTCCGCTTCCGCCCTCCGGAGCGCCGGAGGCGTCCCTTCTTCCCCGCGCGTCCACCGGCGGAAAGCCGTGGCCGGAGACCGGATCCCGGCCCGCCGTTTCCGCTTCCAACTGCGCTTTCGATCAAGGGAATTCGGCCTTCCGCACGGCCGCCGGTTATACCCTCCGTTAACCTCTTGCCTGGATCGGAAGCGCATGGTTAGCGTAAAGACGCAGCACCATCAGTCATGCGGGGGAACGCGGGGGATCTGATGAGTGACGATGGCGGCTCCATGCCTTTTCTGACACCGGTCCTGAGTGCGACGACGCGCGCCGACGTACCGGTGGACTCCTTACTGTCGGCCGACTCGCCGCGCACCAGCGGCCTGGACCGGGCGTACATCGACACGCTCGTCGCGCTGGAGGAGGAGCTCCCGCCGATCGTCGTGCACCGGCCCACCGGGCGGGTGATCGACGGGATGCACCGGCTCGCCGCCGCGCGCGTGCGGGGTGAACGCACCATCAGTGCCTACCTGTTGGACATGCCGGAGCGGAACGTGTTCGCCACCGCGGTGAGTCTGAACATCACCCACGGCAAGCCGCTCACCCATGACGACCGGCTCGCCGCCGCGGCCCGGATCCTCCGCGAGAGCCCCGCTCTCTCGGACCGGTACGTCGCGTCCGTCACCGCCCTGTCGCCCAGGACCGTCTCCCGGGTACGCCGTTCAAGCGTCGACGTTGCCCACTTGAACACCCGGATCGGGCTGGACGGCAAGCGGCGGCGCGCGGACGTGGCGAGCGTCGCCAGCGGACGGCTGCGCGCGGTCGAGGTGATCCGGCAGCGCCCCGAGGCGAGCCTGCGCGAGATCGCCCGGCTCGCCGGCATCTCGCTCGGCACCGCGCACGACGTGAAGAAGCGGCTGCTCCTCGGCATGGACCCGGTGCCGCAGGGCTCGGGCGCCGCCGCCGAACGAGCCCGGGAGCCGCGGTCCGAGCCCCGTCCGGAGACCCGGATCGCCGACGCGCCGTCCCTGCGCGACGCGCGGGAACGGCTGGACCGGCTCCGCAAGGACCCGGCCCTGCGGCTCTCCCAGTCCGGCCGCTTCCTGCTGCGCGGCTTCTCCGTGCACGACCTGGACGTCACGGTGTGGGAGAAGCTCGCCGCCACCATCCCGCCGCACTGCGCGGACGGGGTCACCCAGCTGGCCCGGGAGTGCGCCGACGTCTGGGCCCGCTTCGCCGAACAGGTGGAACGGGAGGCACAGGCCGGCGAGGCGGGACAGGCCGAGCCGGCCGCGGGGCGGTCCCGGCCGAGGGCCTGACCGGAACATCGGCCGGGACCGCTACCGTACGACCGCCCCACCGCCCGTCGAGGGCGCCGCCCGGCGCCTTCACCCTCCCACCGCGCGCCCGCGTGGACCGGACGGCCTCGTCGCCGCCCGCTCCCCGCGGGCGCTTTCGCGTGCCCGGAGCGGCACGCCGGGCGCCCTCTCCGCCCCGCCGACCCCCGGCATCCCTCCCGTCCCGTCCGCCACAACGGCCGGCGGATCCGCCGCACGGCGTCGAACACTCCTTCCCCACACGGCCGTTGTGGGAGGATTCCCACGCCGGAATGGGGCCGGCGGACGCCACGACTCCACCACCGTCACCACCGGCGCCACCATCACGAACGGCTCCGCCCAGCTCCGCTCTTCCGTTCTCCCGACACCGGTCGCCGGAACACCCACAGGGCGACGTCGGACCTCGCGGGCCGCCAACGGCCCGGCAGGACCGCCCGGTTCTCCATTCCCGTGCGACGGATCCTCCGTGCGCCGGACGACTCGCAGAAGGTGGCACCCATGTCTGCCACAGACACGTCCGGGCCACCGGCCTATCCCTTCGGCCCGGTGGTCCGTCTCGACCTGCACCCCCGCTACCTGGAACTGTGCCGCAACGAGCCGGTCTCCCGGGTGCGGATGCCCTACGGCGGTGACGCCTGGCTCGTCACCGGCTACCACGAGATCAAGCAGTTCCTCGCCGACACCCGGTTCAGCTCGTTCGCGGCGACGGCCCCCGACACCGCCCGGGTGACGCCCCTGCCGCTGCGCCCGGGCAACCTGCTCAGCATGGACCCGCCGGACCACGGCCGGATCCGCAAGGTCGTCGCGCACGCGTTCCGCCCGCGGATCGTGTCGCAGCTCGCCGACCGCATGCGCGACCTCGTCACCAGCGAGCTGGACGCCATGGAGAAGGCCGGCCCGCCCGGCGACCTCGTGCAGCGGCTGGCGATCCCGCTCCCGGTCCGGATGATCGTCGAGCTCTTCGGCGTCCCGTACGAGGACCGGGCGGAGTTCCGCAAGTACTCCGACGTCTTCGTGGCCACCTCCGCGCACACCAAGGAGGAGATCGACGAGGCCCGCGACGGGCTGGAGGCGTTCCTGCGCGGGCTGATAGCCCGGCGCCGGGACAGCCGTTCCGACGACCTCATATCCGTGCTCATAGAAGCGCTGGACGCGGGTCAGCTGTCGGAGGTCGAGGCCGTGCGGACCGGCATCGGCATCCTCATGGCCGGCCACGAGACGTCGCTCAGCATGATCTCCAACGTCTCCTTCCTGCTGCTCGCCCAGCGTGAGCTCTACGAGCGGCTCTGCGCGGACCGGTCGCTGCTGGACCCCGCGATCGAGGAGATGCTGCGCATCATCCCGCTGCGCTCGGTGGGCAGTTTCCCGCGCCGCGCCACCGAGGATGTGGAGATCGGCGGGGTGCCGATCCGCAAGGGCGACACGGTGATCTTCCAGCGGGCCTCCGGGGACCGTGACGAGCGGGTCTTCGAGGACCCGTCGAGCATCCGCTTCGACCGGGACAACAACCCGCACCTCGGGTTCGGCCACGGGCAGCACTACTGCCTCGGCGCGAGCCTCGCCCGGGCCGAGCTCAAGGTGGCCCTGGAGGGGGTCATCGCCCGGTTCCCCACGCTCCGGCTGGCCGTGCCGCCGGAGGAGGTCCCCTGGAAACCGGGGCTGATCGCGCGGGCGCCGGAGGCACTGCCCGTCACATGGTGACCCGCCCTCTCCCCCAGACGGGCAGGACGGCATGACACAACCGACCGAGGAAGGGCAGGGGATGAGTCGTACGACGTGTGCCATCGCCGGAGCGGGACCCGCCGGAATGATGCTCGGCATGCTGCTCGCCAGGGCCGGCGTGGAGACCGTGGTGTTGGAGAAACACGCCGACTTCCTGCGTGACTTCCGGGGCGACACGGTGCACGCCTCCACCCACCGCCTCATGGGCGAACTCGGCCTGGGGGAACGCTTCCGCAAGCTCCCCCACCACCGCATCCACCGTCTGCAGGTCGTCACCGACGACGGACCCTTCACACTGGCCGACTTCCGCCGGCTGCCGGGCCAGTTCCCGTACATCACCTTCCTGCCGCAGTGGGACTTCCTCGACTTCCTCGTCGAGGAGGCCGACCGGTTCCCCAACTTCCGGCTGCTCCGCGAGAGCGAGGTCACCGGGATCCTCCGGTCCGGCAACCGGGTCACCGGCGTCCGCTACCGCGACAAGGAGGGGCGGGAGCACGAGCTCCGGGCGGACCTGACGGTCGCCGCCGACGGCCGCCGCTCGGCGGTCCGCGCGGCGTCCGGGCTGCGGCACCGGGCGTTCGGCTCGGGCATGGACATCCTGTGGTTCCGGCTGTCCAAGCGGGACGACGACCCGGGCGGCATGGTCGGCCGGCTCTCCGCCGACGGCAAGCTGCTGGTCCGCATCGAGCGGCAGGGCCACTGGCAGGCCGCCCTCGCCGTCCGCAAGGGCGGCTACGAGCAGCTGCGCGCCGAGGGTCTGGAGGCGTTCCGGGAGTCGCTGGCCGAGCTCAAGCCGTTCCTGGCGGACCGTGTGCACGAGGTCCGCACCTGGGACGACGTCAAGGTGCTCGACGTGCAGATCGACCGGCTGCAACGGTGGTGGCGCCCGGGGCTGCTGTGCATCGGGGACGCCGCGCACACCATGTCGCCCATCATGGGCGTCGGCATCAACCTCGCCGTCCAGGACGCCGTCGCCGCGGCGAACATCCTGGCGGAACCGCTGCGCGACGGCACGCTGGAGCCCGCGCACCTGGAACGGGTGCAGCGCCGCCGCATGCCGCCGACGGTGGTCACCCAGCGCATCCAGCGGGCCCTGCAGACCGGCTTCCTGGAGCCGTGGATCAACGGCCAGGGGAAGTCCACGACTCCCAGGGTGCTGCGGGTGCTGCGTCGCCTGCCCCCGCTCCAGGGCGGCCCGGCCCGCGCGATGGCGATCGGCCTGCGCCCCGAACACCCGGCGCGGGAGCTGCGCTGAGCGGCGCCACCCTACGTCGTGGAGCCGCACTCCCCTACGTCGCCGAGCGGCATCCCCCTACGTCACCCAGCGGCGCCCCCTACGTCCACACCCCCCTTCGGAACGGAGAACCCACCGCAATGCGCGTACTGATCACGACCACGCCCGGCACCGGCCACACCTATCCCCTGGTGGCGCTGTCCTGGGCGCTCCAGACGGCCGGCCACGAGGTCCTGGTCGCCTCCTGCGGTCCGGGCCTGGCCCTGGGCGAGGCGGGCGCGCGCACCGTGGACGTCGCGCCCGGCCTGTCCCTGGACAAGATGGTGGGCCTGCTGGCCCAGCGCCACCCCGAGGTGGCCGGCAAGCTGCTCCAGGAGGCGGAGGGCGCCGGCTATCTGGAGGTGGTGGGCGGCGCGGTCGCGGCGGCGCTGCGGCTCCAGCCGGAGATGGTCGCCGCGGTGATCCGCACGGCCGAGGAGTGGCGGCCGGACGTGGTGGTGCACTCCCCGCTGCTGACGCCGGGCATGGTGGCGGCGGCCAAGCTGGGGGTGCCCGCCGTGCAGCACGGCTTCGGCTTCCTCAACCCGTCCGCCGAGCTGATGCGCGAGCTGCACGCCGACCTCTTCGAGGAGCACGGCGTGGACCTGCCCGAGCGCCGGGCCGTCATCGACATCACCCCGCCGAGCGTCGTCCCGACCGAGCCGGGCGCGTGGCCGCTGCGGTACGTGCCCTTCAACGGCGGCGGGCCGCTGCCGAAGCCGCTGTTCGACTTCCTCAACCGGGTGCCCGAGACGCCGCGCATCGCGGTCTCGCTGGGCAGCGGGCCGGTGCCCGGGGAGGCGGCGCTGGTCATGGAGCGGATCCTGGCGACGGCGCCGAAGACGGACGCCGAGTTCGTGGTCGTCCTGCCGCACGTCGACCTGGAGCCGTTCGGTCCGCTCCCGGACAACGTGCGGGCCTTCGACTGGGTGCCGTACGGCGCGCTGCTGGCCCGCTGTTCCGCGGTCGTCCACCATGCCGGGCCGGGCACCGCGCTCGGTGCGATGGCGCACGGGCTGCCGCAGATCATGCCGATCCTCAAGGGCCTGGGCCGGCCGGCCGTCGCGCGGCTCGTCGCCGACCGCGGGATCGGCCGGGCGGTGCGGACGGAGGAGATCGGTCCCGAGCTGCTGGAGTCGGTGCTGGCGGACGAGGGCCTGCGGGCCGCCGCGGCGGAGGTCCGCGAGGAGATCCGGACGATGCCGGCCCCGGCGGAGGTCGTCGGCCGGCTGGAGGAGCTGGTGGCCGGCGTCTGACGGTCCGCCGGCGGGGGCCGCCCGGTGCCCGCGCCCCCGCCGGCGTCAGTCCACGGTCACCTTGACGATGCGGCCGGACGCCTCGACGACGAACAGGTGGTGCTCGGGGTCGAGGCCGCCGAAGCCCTGGGCGGTGCGGACGCTGGTGGGCATGCGCAGGCCCGTCGCCAGGACGCAGGACCGGCCGGTCGCCGGGTCGACGCGGATCAGCTCACCGCTGCGGAACCCCGCCACCACCAGGCCGCCGCGGAAGTGCGTCAGGTCGTCCAGGAACTTGTCCCGCAGCGGGTTGGGGGTGAGCCGGGCGACCGTCGCGTACCGGCCGGGGTCGTGCAGGGGGACGCGGACGATCCGGGACGTGGGGTCGGTGAGGACGCTGACGTAGAGCTGGTCGCCGACGATGTCCAGGCCGTTGCCGCCGAAGATGTCCGCGGCCTTGGTCCACGCCTCGTCCCGGGTGCCGTCCGGGCGGAACTTCAGGATGCCGCGGGCCAGTTCGCGGCTGAGGTAGAGGTTGCCGGCGGAGTCGACGGCCAGGCCGTTGATGCCGGATATCCCGTCCACGACCGTCCGCGGTCTCGGCTCGGCGGCGGCCGGGTCGAACCGGACGACGCCGCCGCGCGGAGTCAGCGGGCTCACTCCGTAGTTGACGTACATCATGCCGTCCGGGCCGCGCCGGATGCCGCCGGGCCCGGCGAGCGGGAAGCCGCCGCGCGAGGTGCCGTCCGGGGCGTATCCCTCGACCCGGTTCTTGGTGAGGTGCGAGACCCACAGGGTGCCCCGGCCGTCGAACTCCAGGTTCTCCCGCCAGTCCAGCAGCGGGACGCCGCCCTCGCGGAACACCTCCACGCGGGTCTGCTGTCCGCAGGACGCCGATGCGGCGCCGACGGACGCGCGGGTCCCGGCGGAGGCCGCTCCGGCCCCTCCGGTCGTCAGGGCGGCCAGCAGGCCGGCCACTACGATGATCGAACGCTTGTGCATGGGGGGTCCTTTCGGGTCGTTCGGTGTTCGTGGGTACGGCACGTCCGCCCCGGCGCGGACAGCGCGGGGGTGCGGCTCGGCGCGGTGGCCTTCCGGGGGCAGGCGCCGCCGAAGGCGGGGGCTTCCGGAGAGGGGCGGGCGTCGCCCCGCCCTCTACGGGCGATCGGGCGCCGCCGGCCGGGCGCGGGCGACGGCGCGCGGTCCCGGCCACGTACGCCGGCACCGGAGCCCCCCACGGCCGTCGGCCGCGCCCGGCCCCGCCCGAGCCGCTCAGTCGGCCGCCGCGACGCGGAAGCGGATCCCCGCCGCGGTGAGCCGCTCCGTCAGGGCGTCGCCCATCGCCACGGCGGTCGTCACCTGCCCCGCGGTGGCGGGGAGTTCGTCGTGCGCGAGGCACAGCGCCGCCTCGGCGAACATCACGGCGGTCTCTCCGTACCCCGGGTCGCCGCCCGCGACCTCGGTGCACACCCGCCGCCCGCCGCCCTCGCCGACGAACCGGACCCGGAACCAGCTCCGGGACCGCAACTCCGCGCTCGGCCCGCGCCCGGCCGGGTAGCGAGCCGACAACAACCCACGCACATACGGGACTTGGGCAGCGGCCACGACGGCCGCCGCCCCGACCGGAGCGGCCAGCGCCGCCGGCAGCGTCCGCACCGACGCGTAGTGCCGGTAGCGGAAGTCGGGCCCGTACCGCTCCAGCGCGGCGGCCGAACGCCGTACGACCTGGGGGTCGATGGTGGGCAGCGGCAGCGCCCAGGTGCCCGTCTCCCGGCTGAACCGCGGCCCGCCCAGCGGCACCGCGACCCGGCGGCCGGCCGCCGGCCGGGGCTCGTACCGCCGCCGTTCGCGCGCGGCGGCCAGCGTCTGCCGGCCGCGCGCCGCGATCGTCAGGGCGGAGGCCAGCGTGCCGCCGGAGATGGCGCCGCGGGCCTGGACGAAGCCGTCGACGCGCAGCGGCACCCCTTCCGGTAGCCGCCGGACGGTGTAGTACACGCCCAGGTCGTACGGGACGGAGTCGAAGCCGCAGCTGTGCACGATCCGGGCGCCGGTCTCGCGGGCCCGCGCGTCGTGGCGCACGTACATGGAATCGACGAACTCCGCCTCACCGGTGAGGTCCAGGTAGTCCGTGCCGGCCGCCGCGCACGCGGCGACGAGCGCCTCCCCGTGGCGGAGGTACGGGCCCACGGTGGTGGCGACGACGTGGGCGGACTCGGCGAGGGCGCGCAGCGCGGCCGGGTCGTCGGCGGCGGCGGTGAGCAGGGCGGGTTCGGGGCCGGGCCCGTCGGCGAGCCGCTCCCGCAGCCGCTCGAGCTTCGTCCGGTTCCGTCCGGCGAGGGCGAGGCGGCAGCCCTGTGGCGCGTGGGCCAGGAGGTGGGCGGCGGTGAGTTCGCCGACGAAGCCGGTCGCGCCGAAGAGGACGACGTCGTACGGCCGTCGGGAACCGTCCTGCCTGCTTACGGCAGCGTTCGCGGAACTGTTCATGGCACTGTTCACGGCACCTCCTGCGCCGGGCCGGATCACCGGGGCCGCTCGCCGCCCGCGCGTGATCCGCAACCCTCACAGAGCCGCCGCTCCGCCGTCAACAGCGCGTGCCCGCCCGGCCGCCGGCGTTCAGCGGCCGCCGGCGACGACCGGGTAGTGGTCGGAGAGGTCGGTGTACGTGTACTCCTTGCCCCAGCTCGACACCGTCCAGGGCGCGGACCGCTCCTGGACGACCGTGTTCGTCCACCTGGCGGGCCGGGCGTGGCCCTTGCGGTGCAGGACGTGGTCCAGGTCCTCCCGGGCGTCGTCCGGGTACCGGTAGGCGGCGACGGAGTTCTCCCGGGTGTCGAAGGAGTACGGGTGGCCGGTGCGGGCCTCCGCCGGGTCGAGGCCGGCGTCGGCGAGCAGCGAGGCGAACTCGGCGCTCCGGGAGTCGACGTTGAGGTCGCCCGCGACGATCACCTGCTCGTCCGCCGGTATGTGCTTGGCGTCGAGGAAGGCGTCGATCTCCCGGAACTGCCGGGCGCGGTCGGCCGTGGCCTCCCCCGCCGCGCAGCCGCCGTCCGTGGACTGCGTGTGGGTGCCGACGACGTGCACCCGGGCGCCGCCGACGTTCAGGACGGCGTACGCGAAGCCCTTGTTGGACCACTTGTCGGAGCCGCAGGCGTCCTTGAAGACGACCTGCTCCTTGCGGACGATCGGCCACTTGCTGAGCACGGTCACCCCGCCGTCCTCGGGGGTGAGGGCGGAGTAGGCGCCGCCGGTGGCGTCCCAGCCGTCCTTGGAGCGGCCGACGACGGGCGTCTGGTACGGGTACCGGGTGGCGGCGCGGGCCTTGAGCGCGTCGGACGTGTCGTTGTCGAACGCCTCCTGGAGGACGACGACGTCCTGCCCCTGGAAGAAGCCGGCGGCGGGGATCGCCTCGGCCCGGTGCCGCTGTCCCCAATTCGGGTAGAGGTTCGTGCTCATGAGGAAGGTGTTGTAGGTGAGCACCTTCACGTTGGGCACGGCCGGCTTGGCGACGGCCGGGCCGTTGGCGACCGGGGCGGCGGCCTCCGCCGGGTGCGCCAGTGCGGCGGTGGTCAGCAGACCGGCGGCGAGGACGGACGCGGCGCGGGCGGGTCTGGGCAGCGGCACGGGGGGCTCCTGAACGGGTGGGGTGTGCGAGCGGCGTGAGGCATGGGACGTGGGACGTGAGGTGCGTCGCGGCACAGCGAAGCGCCCCCCGGTGACGTCCGGGCGACTGCCGGATGAGCGGCGGATGAGCGGCGGCTTCCGGCGGAGGAACGCCGGGCCGTCGCGGCCGGGTGTCCCCAGGAGCTCGCAGAACACGGCGAGGGGCAGCGGGAAGGCCGGCCGCGTCACGAGGCCCGCCGACGGTCCCGCCTCCTCGATGCGTAGAGGAGGCGGTCGGCCGGCGCTTCGACGCGCGGGCGCGGTTCGGCCACCCGGCCGGCCGCCAGGGGCCGCGCCGCCGGCCGGCGCAGCTGCGGGTGCGCGGGGCCCGTCCAGCAGCAGGGTGCGGTCGCGCGGGACGCCGGCCGGCGAGCCCTCGACGCCCATGTGCGGGTCGCTCGCGGTGAGGTCGCGGCCGTGGAGGGGGTGGTGGAGCGCCGCGCGCACCTCCTCGTACCCGGTGACGACCCGCACCTCGTCACCCCGGGGCAGCGGGCCCCGGAAGACCGGTCCGGCCGGCAGCCGAGGGGCTCGCCGGAGAACGGGCGGGCCGGGAACGGATCCACGCGCTCGTCCACGGGACTCCTCGGCTGTCCGGCTCCGCTGCCGTTCGAGCGCGCCCCGGGCCGGCGCGCTCGCGCCATGGGCCTGGAAGGGGAGTGGCCCACGGCCACGGGCGAGGCGGGCGGGGCGCATCACATTCTTTCCCGCGCTCCCCCACCGCACCTCAAGCAGCTCCGGCCGAGGGTTTGCACGCCGGGTCCGGCCGACCCCGGAGCGGCGTGAAGTTCTTCTGTCGACCCGCTTAAGAAATCCTCGATGGACGCCGGAGGGATCACTCGGCACATTGGTGCGCGCGGACCCATCGGTGCGCACGAACCACCGCGCGCCGACGCCGGCCCGCTGCCGACCCCCCTAGGAGCCCCTGCCCATGAAGGCACTCGTCAAGCACAAGGCCGAGCCGGGTCTGTGGCTCATGGACGTGCCCGAGCCGGAGATCGGCGCCGGTGACGTGCTGATCCGGGTGCTGCGCACCGGCATCTGCGGGACGGACCTGCACATCCGCTCCTGGGACGGGTGGGCCCAGGGTGCCGTCAAGACGCCGCTGGTGCTCGGGCATGAGTTCGTCGGCGAGGTCGCCGAGGTCGGCGCGGACGTCCGGGACATCGCGGTCGGCGACCGGGTGAGCGGCGAGGGCCACCTGGTCTGCGGCAAGTGCCGCAACTGCCTGGCCGGCCGCCGCCACCTGTGCCGCAGCACGGTCGGCCTCGGCGTCGGCCGGGACGGCGCCTTCGCCGAGTACGTCGCGCTGCCGGCCTCCAACGTCTGGGTGCACCGGACCGAGGTCGACCTGGACGTCGCCGCGATCTTCGACCCGTTCGGCAACGCCGTGCACACCGCACTGTCCTTCCCGCTGGTCGGCGAGGACGTCCTGATCACGGGCGCGGGCCCGATCGGCATCATGGCCGCGGCCGTGGCGAAGCACGCCGGCGCCCGCAACGTGGTGATCACCGACGTCAGCGAGCCGCGCCTGGACCTGGCCCGCAAGGTCGGCGCCACCCTGGCCTGCAACGTGGGCGAGTCCTCGATCGCCGAGGCGCAGCGCACGCTGGGCCTGCGCGAGGGCTTCGACGTCGGCCTGGAGATGTCCGGCCGCCCCGAGGCGCTCCAGGACATGATCGCCAACATGACGCACGGCGGCCGGATCGCCATGCTGGGCCTGCCCGCGCAGGAGTTCCCCGTCGACTGGGCGAAGCTCGTCACCTCGATGATCACCATCAAGGGCATCTACGGGCGCGAGATGTTCGAGACCTGGTACGCGATGACCGTGCTGCTGGAGGCCGGTCTCGACCTCAGCCCGGTGATCACGGGCCGGTACGGGTACCGGGACTTCGACGCCGCCTTCGACGAGGCCGCCACCGCGCGCAGTGGCAAGATCATCCTCGACTGGACCGCCTGACCGCCGGCGCCCTCCGTCCCGCCCCACCTTCACCAAGGAGCCTGTCCCCGATGTTCGACTCCGTCCGCGACGACCTCCGCGCCACGCTCGACGAGATCCGCGAAGCCGGCCTGTTCAAGCCGGAGCGCGTGATCGGCACGCCGCAGAGCGCCTCCGTCAACGTCACCGCCGGCGGCACCCCGGGTGACGTCCTCAACTTCTGCGCCAACAACTACCTCGGCCTCGCCGACCACCCCGAGGTCGTCGCCGCCGCCAAGGACGCCCTCGACCGCTGGGGCTACGGCATGGCGTCGGTGCGCTTCATCTGCGGCACGCAGGACGTCCACAAGGAGCTGGAGGCGCGGCTGTCGGCGTTCCTCGGCCAGGAGGACACGATCCTCTACTCCTCCTGCTTCGACGCCAACGGCGGTGTCTTCGAGACGCTGCTCGGCCCCGAGGACGCCGTCATCTCCGACGCCCTCAACCACGCCAGCATCATCGACGGCATCCGCCTCTCCAAGGCCCGCCGCCACCGCTACGCCAACCGCGACCTGGCCGACCTGGAGAAGCAGCTCCAGGACACGCAGGACGCCCGCCGCCGGCTGATCGTCACCGACGGCGTGTTCTCCATGGACGGCTACGTGGCGCCGCTCCGCGAGATCTGCGACCTGGCCGACCGCTACGACGCCATGGTCATGGTGGACGACTCGCACGCCGTCGGCTTCGTCGGCCCCGGCGGCCGCGGCACGCCCGAGCTGCACGGCGTCATGGACCGGGTGGACATCATCACCGGCACCCTCGGCAAGGCCCTCGGCGGCGCGTCCGGCGGCTACGTCGCGGCCCGCGCCGAGATCGTCGCCCTGCTGCGGCAGCGCTCGCGCCCGTACCTCTTCTCGAACTCCCTCGCTCCGGTCATCGCCGCCGCCTCCCTCAAGGTCCTCGACCTGCTGGAGTCCGCCGGCGACCTGCGCGAGCGGCTGAACGCCAACACGGCCCTGTTCCGCCGCCGGATGACCGAGGAGGGCTTCGAGATCCTGCCCGGCGACCACGCCATCGCCCCGGTGATGATCGGCGACGCGGCCCGGGCGGGCCGGATGGCCGAGCTGCTGCTGGAGCGCGGCGTGTACGTGATCGGCTTCTCGTACCCGGTGGTCCCGATGGGCGCCGCCCGGATCCGCGTCCAGCTGTCGGCGGCGCACTCGACGGCCGACGTCGAGCGGGCGATCGCGGCGTTCGTCGACGCGCGCGCGGCGCTCAAGGGCTGACCCGGTCCCGGGTCCGGCCGGGCTCGGGGTCCTGCCAGGCTCGGGGTCCTGCCAGGCTCGGGGTCCTGCCAGGCTCGGGGTCCTGCCAGGCTCGGGGTCCTGCCGGGCTCGGGGTCTGCCGGACCCTGGCAAGATTGACCGGGTGATCGACCCCCGGCGACTGCGCGTCCTGCGGGCCGTGGCGGAGCACCGTACGGTGACCGCCGCGGCCGCCGCGCTGTACCTCACCCCGTCCGCCGTCTCCCAGCAGCTCGCCGCCCTGGAGCAGGAGACCGGCCACGTACTGCTCACCCGCAGCGGCCGGGGCGTGCGGCTCACTCCGGCGGGCGAGATCCTGCTCGGCCACGCCCACCGGGTGGTGGCCCAGCTGGAGCGGGCCGAGGCCGAGCTCGCCGCCTACGCGGACGGCACCGCGGGCGAACTCACCGTCGCCGCCTTCGCCACCGGCATCGCGGAGGTGCTGGCACCGGTGATCGGTCTCCTCTCCGGACGCCACCCCGGCATCCGGCTCCGGGTGCGCGACGCGGAGGGCGACGAGAGCCTGCCGCTGGTCATGGACGGGGTGGCGGACGTCGCCCTGGCCGTCGAGTACCGGGGCGCGCCGCGCGAGGACGACCTGCGGCTGGTCCGCGTCCCGCTCTACGCCGAGCCGTTCGACGCGGTGCTGCACACCTCCCACCCGCTGGCGGGCGAACCGCACGTCCGCCTGGACGAGCTCGCCGACAGCGACTGGATCGCCCCCTACCCCGGCAACCCGTGCCACGACATGACCGTCCTGGCCTGCGAACTGGCCGGTTTCCAACCCCGGTTGGCGCACTCCTCGGACGACTTCCGGGCCGTCGCGGCGCTCGCCGGGGCCGGTGCGGGGGTGGCTCTCGTGCCGCGCTCCGCGCTGTCGGGCATGGACCTCAAGGACGTCGTGGTCCGTCCCGTCGAGGGCGTCACGCCGACCCGCCGTGTCTTCGCCGCCGTGCGCCGGGGGGCGGAGCGGCATCCGCTGATCCGTCCGGTGCTGGAGGCGCTGGGCGAGGTGGCGGGGTCGCTGTCGGCGTCCTGAACGCGGCTCGCGGGCCGTCCCGGGCGGCCGTGTCCCCCGTTCGAGGGATCCGGCGTGCGCGCGTACGGGGGATGAGGGGTTTCCGCGCGCCGAGGACGGCAACACGGGCAGGGACGGCCTTCCGGGAAGGAGTCCCCCGTGGTTTTCACCGCCCTGCTCATCCCTCCCCTGCTCCTGGGCCTCATCTTCGCGCTCGCGGGATACGAGGACCGTGTGCTGGGTGAGGCGCGTACACCCGGCACGGGCACGCCTGACGCGGGAACGCTCGAACGGGCACCGGCGAAACGTCACCTCAGCGTCGTACCGGACCTCCCCTCCGACGTGTCGGGCTCGTCCGGCGCCCGCGGGGAGCGCAGCGGTCGCCGGCGCCGGCACGCTGCGTGAAGCGCGGTCCGGAGCCCGCCCGGCGTCTCCGCCGTCCGGCCGGGCCGGCTCCGGACCGCGATCGTCCGCTCCGAGCCTCTGAAGTTCTCGGGGTCCCTGAGGTTCTCGGGGCCTTTGGGGTTCTCCGGGCCCCTGGGGCTCAGCGCGCCGTCCCGAAGGGCACCGTGACGCAGGCCAGCCGCGCCCCGGCCGTTCCCGCGCGGCCGGCGTGGGTTTCGGTGGCGTGCTCGTGGAGGACCACCGAACGGGCCTCCCCCGGGCGGACGCGCCAGGCCACGGTCGCCTCGGCGCGGCCGGTGCCGCGGTCGTCGGTGGTGAGGTCGAGCCACACCTCGTTGCGGGGGTTGGCGTAGGCGGGGTCGACCGAGGGCTGCACCGGGTCCTTGACGTTCTGGTAGTGCGGACCCGCGTCCTCGGGCTTCGGACCGCACGCCTCGCGGTGCACATGGGCTCCGTACGTCCGGCCGGCCGGGAGACCGTCGACGCGCAGCGTGAACCGGGTGCCCCCCTTGTGTGCGGGATGCTCCGACACCCGGACCCGCGCGCCCCCCGGCACGGCGTCGGGCGCGTAGGTGACGGCGGCACCGCCCGCGCGCGTACGGAAGCTGTCGGCGACGGTGACGGCGTTCGGTCCCGGGTCCGCGAGGGCGAGGGCGACGGCGTCCGGCCCGGGGTCCGCGGCGGCTACGGCATGCGGCCCGGGGCCGGCGGTGACGGGATTCGGCCCGGAGCCGGCAGCGGGCAGTGCCACCAGGAGGGCGGCGGCGGCCAGTGCGGATGCGGAGATCATGTGGCACCTCTTCCCCGGCGGGGGTCCCGCCTCACCGGCGCGGGGCGCGGTTCCGCCGCGCGCGCCCGCTCTCGTACCGTTCCGGGCGTCACTTGACGCCCGCCACCATCGACTCGGGGCCGGCCAGGTGCCGCACCCGGACGTCCCGGAACCCGGCCTCGGTCAGCCACCGCCGGCACTCGGCGCCGGTGAAGACGCCGCCGCCGGGTGTCTCCAGGAGCATGGTGAGGCTCATGAGGAGCCCTTGGGCGTTCTCCCGGCGGTCGTCGTCGAGCAGCATCTCGTAGACGACGAGCAGCCCGCCCTCCGGCAGTGCCGCGTGCGCCTTGCGCAGCAGCGCCCCGGCCCGGGAGGGGGTGAAGCCGCTCAGGATGTGGCCGAGGACGAGGACGTCCGCCCGGGGCAGGGGGTCCGCGAAGAAGTCGCCGGGGGTGAACGAGAGCCGGTCCGCGAGGCCGGACTCGTCCGCCCGGCGCCGGAACCCCGCCCCGACGGCCGGCAGGTCGAAGCCGGTCCCCCGCAGGTGCGGGTGGCGGCGGAGCAGATGCGTCAGCACGGCTCCCTCGGCGCAGCCGATGTCGGCGACGGTACGGTGGCGGGACCAGTCGACCGCCTCGGCGAGGGCGTGGGCGGAGCCGGTGGACAGCCCGGTCATGGCCTGCTGGAACAGGGCGAGGCGGGCCGGGTCCTGGTAGAGGGCGGCGTAGATGCCGTCCTCGCCGTCCGTGATCCCGTTCTGCGGGGCGCCCGTGCGCAGCGCCGCCTCCAGGCGGCCCCAGAGTCCGTACACCGCGGTGTCGGTCATCTCCAGGAAGCCGCCCACGCAGGCCGGTCGGCCGCGCACCAAGTGGCGTTCCGCGGCCGGGGTGTTGGCGTAGCGTCCGGCGGAGCGGTCGAGGGCTCCGAGCGCGACGAGGGCGTCGAAGAAGTCGCGGGCGGCGCGCGGATGGACGCCGGTCCGGGCACCCAACGCGTCGGCGTCCAGGGGACCTTGGGACAGTACGGTGAAGAGGTCGAGGCGGGCGGCGACGAGCAGGACCTTCGAGGCCATGAAGCCCATGGCGATCCGCATCAGGCCGTCGAGGGCCGGCGTCCCGTCGGGGACGGTGTCGGGGCCGGGCTCCGGGGTGCTCGCCGCGCCATCCATGAGGCTCCCTTGTCGCATAACGCGCACATCCGCAAGTACCGGACAGGTGTGCGTTACCCACAGGGCGTCCGGTCAGACGCGGACGGCACCGGCGCTTCCGGGCGTCCGGAGCACGGGGGCGCGGCCCGGCGCGCGCCACGTGGACGAGGGCGGACGCGTGCGAGCCCCCTCCGACCGACGCGGGCGGAGCGCTCAGTCGCTCGCGCGCAGAGCGGCGTCGAGGGCGCTCATGAGCTGTGCGACGCGGTTCTTCCCGGCCGGCGCGAGGGGGTACCGGGAGAGCACGGAGACCAGTTCCGGCGTGGCGCGCCGCCGCGCCTGTTCGATCAGCGTGTCTCCGACCGCGGGGTCGCCGCCCGCGCTCAGTTCGCCGACGCGGGCGGCACTCGCGGCGGCGCGCAGGATGTGCCCGACCTGGGTGGCCCGCGCGATCGGGTGCAGATACGCGGCGGCAGCGGCGTCGCCGGCGGACCGTGCGGCGAGGCGGGCCGCTTCGGTGCCCGCGTCCCGCGCGGCGCGGTGCGCGTCCAGCGCGGTGACGCGCTGCAGCCTGGTCCTTCTCGCGCCGTCGGCGAACTCCCACGCGGCGGCGAGCGCCGCGCGCGGGCGGGGATCGCCGGGAACGGCCTCCTCGAACGCGGGCAGGACCTCCTGGGCGCTTTCCGCCCCGTAGCGCGCGACGGCGCGCAGCTCGTCCATGGTCAGCTCGAAGTCGCCGGAGACGGTGTCCATGGTCTCGATCCTGCCACCCCTCGCGGGCGGACTCGTCCGTCCCGTGGACTGCCGCGGGCCCGTCCGGCGCGCGCCGAACACGCGAGCGCCGGACGGGCCCTGGGCCCACGCGTCACCGCGCGAGCGGGAGCGCGAGCGGGAACGGGTGCCTCAGCGCGGGAAGGGCTTGGACGCGTCCTCGTCCGCCTTCAGGCACCGGTGCAGCTTCTTGGACAGGGCGTCCGCCTGGGCGAGGGTCCGCCGGGCCGCCTCGCGGTGGCCCGCGCGCTTCTGCTTGGCCGCCTTCTGCTTCAGCTGGGCGATCTGCTGCCGCAGCTGCTCGGGGTGGCAGGTGACGTGTCCCGCCGCGACGGCGGTCTGGGCGGGCAGGGTCATGGCGACCGTGCCACCGGCCATGACGGCGCTCAGGGCGAGCGCGGCTATGCGTCGGCGCATGTGTTTCTCCAACTTCCGGTCCGGGCCCCTTCGTGGGGATCCGTGGCCTCTGAGGGACAGGAAAACCGGCCCCCTTGGTCACCCAAGGTGGCCGACGACGCGGAGCGTAACGGAGATCGCGAACGCGGGAAGTCGGCAAGTCGGGCAGAGGACGCGATCCCGGAACATAAGATCGCCGTGGCCTGGATCACTCCCCTCCCGGCCGGATCACTGCCACCGGATCCGGCGGCGCCGCGCGGTCCGCGGGCACCGGCCGCCCGGTCACCGCCGACGCCTCCGCCCCTCGCACCCGATCCCGTCGCCGTCCCGGTCGAGGTGCGGGCCGTAGCCGGGCTCGCCCCGGTGGACCGGGGCGGCGCCGGCGGCTCGGGCCGCCGCGCAGTTGCGGTAGTAGGTGGCGCCGGGGTGCTCACCACCGCCACCGCCTCCGGTTCCGTCGCCACCGCCACCGCCGGACGTACCGTGCGCACCGCCGGAACCGCGTTCCGCCTTACCGGAACCCTCCGGCGCCTCCTCCGACTCCCTCGTCACCCCCCTCTCCCCCGGCCGGCGTTCGACCGTGACGGTGACCTTCGCCCTGCTGGTACGGCCGTTCAGGGCGACGGTGTACTCGAACTCGTCCTCGCCGCCGAACCCGGCCTCCGGCGTGTAGGCGACGGTCGCGCCGTCGACGGCCGCCGTGCCGTGCCGCGGTCGGGAGACGACGCGGACGGTGGTGTCCTTGGCGGTGAAGTGGTGGGACACCCGGGCGTCGAGGTCGTCCATGCGCGTGCCCTCGGCGTCCACCGCGGTGTCGTTCGACGTGACCGGGACGTCGGTGCTCTCCCCGACCCACGTGGACGTCTCGTCGTCCTCCGCCTGCGGGCGCCAGCGGGCGGGCCGGGCGGTGGCGGAGGGCTTCGCGGTGTCGCGGGGCGCCGCGTCGTCGCGCGAGCCGCCGAAGTCGCAGCCGACGAACACGGCGACGCCGATGATCACCAGCACGAGACAGCCGAGGCAGCTCTCGACGCCGTCGTTCGCTGCCTTTTTCCCGCCCACAGCGCACCCGCTCCATTTTATTTGGCCACTACATGTATCCGGATCCTACGCGTCCCGACACGTCGCCCTGCTCGCCGACCGTGATCCGGACCACTCACCCGGCCCCCTTGACGCGACCGCCGTGTAATCGATTACCTGACCCCGTCACCCCCGCGAAAACGATTACACGACGGAGGCCCCCACCATGGCGACCATCAAGGACGTGGCCGACCGGGCCGGTGTCTCCGTCGCCACCGTCTCCCGGGTGCTCAACGGCCGCTCCCCCGTGGCCGCGACCCGCGACCGGGTCCTCGCCGCCGTCGCCGAGCTCGGCTACCGGCCCAACGTCGTGGCGCGGGCGCTGCGGACGGCGCGTACCCGGACGCTGGGGCTGGTCATCAGCGACCTGCGGAACCCGTTCTTCACCGAGCTGGCCGACGCCGTCGAACAGGAGGCCCGCCGGCTCGGCTACAGCCTGATCATCGGCAACGCCGGGGAGAGCCCGGAGCAGCAGGACGACCAGCTGCGGACGCTGCTCGACCGCCGTATCGACGGACTGATGGTCAGCTCCGCCGGCACCGGCTCGGAGGTGCTGTGCGAGATCGTCGCCTCCGACACCCCGCTCGTCCTGCTGGACCGGTCGGTCCCCGGCGTGGCCGCGCCCTGCGTGCGCGCCGAGGGGCGGGCCGCGCTCACCGAACTGGCCGCGCACCTGGCCGCGTTGGGGCGCCGCCGCCCGGCCGTGATCGTCGCGCCGGCCGGTACGCCCGTGGGGGACGAGCGGCTGGAGTGCTTCCGGTCCGCGCTGGCCGCGCACGGCGTCGCGCTGCCGCCGGAACGCGCCGTCGCGTCGCCGGACATGACGCCGGCCGGGGGCCGCCGGGTGATGCGCGACCTGCTCGCGCTGCCCGAGCCGCCGGACGCCGTGCTGGCCGCGGACAACCTGATGGCGCTCGGCGCGCTGGACGAGGTCCGGGCGCGCGGCCTGCGGATTCCGGACGACGTGGCCCTGGTGTCGTTCGACGACGTGGCCTGGTTCGCGCACACGGACCCGCCGCTGACGGCCGTGGCCCAGCCGACGCGGGAGCTGGGCCGGGCGGCCGTGCACACGCTGCTGGAACGCGTCGAGGGCCGCCCGGCGGAGTCGGTGCTGCTGCCGTCCCGGCTGGTGGTGCGCCGCTCCTGCGGCGAACCGGCCTGACCGGCCCCCCTCAACACCCCCTCAACACCCCCCAACACCCCTCACGGAACAGCCGACAGAACGAGGAGAGGCATATGACCGGCGTCAACGACGACGTACGGCCCGGCCGCGAAGGACCGCCCGGACGCGCGGAGTTGCTGCGCGTGGAGGGGGTGACCAAGGCGTTCCCCGGCGTCAAGGCACTGGACGGCGTGGACCTGCGCCTCCTCGCCGGCGAGGTGCACGTCCTGCTCGGCGAGAACGGCGCAGGCAAGAGCACGCTGATCAAGATGCTCGCCGGCGCCCACCGCCCCGACACCGGCCGGATCGTCGTCGGCGGCCGCGAGGTGGCGGTGCGTTCGGCGCAGGACGCCGAGCGGCTGGGCATCGCCACCATCCACCAGGAGTTCAACCTGGTGCCCGGCCTGACGGTCGCCGAGAACGTCTTCCTGGGCCGGCAGCCGCGCAACCGCCTCGGCCTGGTCGACCGGCGGACGATGAACGAGCGCGCGGCGCGCCTCCTGGAGCGGGTGCGGCTGCGCGTCCCACCGACGGCACCCGTCGCCGGGCTGGGCATCGCCGCGCTCCAGATGGTGGAGATCGCCAAGGCGCTGAGCCTGGACGCCCGGGTGCTGATCATGGACGAGCCGACCGCGGTGCTCACCTCCGGGGAGGTGGCGACGCTCTTCGGCATCGTCCGCGAACTGCGCGACAGCGGCGTCGGCGTCGTCTTCATCACCCACCACCTGGAGGAGATCGCGGCCCTGGGCGACCGGGTGACCGTCCTCCGGGACGGCCGGAGCGTGGCCGAGGTGCCGGCGTCGACGGCGGAGGACGAGCTGATCCGGCTGATGGTGGGCCGGGACGTCACCGAGCAGTACCCGCGCCGCCGCACCCCGGCCGGCGCGCCGCTGCTGCGGGTGCGCGGCCTCACCCGACGGGGCGTCGCCGGCGCGCCGGGCTTCGAGGACGTGGACCTTGAGGTGCGCGCCGGGGAGGTCGTGGGCCTGGCCGGACTGGTGGGCGCGGGCCGCACGGAGGTGGCGCGGGCGGTGTTCGGCGTGGACCGGTACACGGCCGGGTCCGTGGAGGTGGACGGGCGGGTGCTGCGCCCGGGCGACGTGCGGGCCGCGATGCGGGCGGGCGTCGGCCTCGTCCCCGAGGACCGCAAGGCGCAGGGTCTGCTGTTGGACGCGCCGCTGCACGACAACCTGACGCTGGCCCGGCTGCACCGGGACACCCGGGCGGGGTTGGTCGACCGGCGGGCGCAGCGGCGGGAGGCGGCGGCCATGGCCGGCCGGCTGAAGGTGCGGATGAGCGGTCTTGAGCAGCCGGCGCGGACGTTGTCCGGCGGCAACCAGCAGAAGGTCGTCATCGGCAAGTGGCTGCTGGCCGGGGTGCGGCTGCTGATCCTGGACGAGCCGACGCGCGGTGTCGACGTCGGCGCCAAGGTGGAGATCTACCGGCTCGTCAACGAGCTGACGGCGGCGGGCTGCGGGGTGCTGATGGTCTCCAGCGACCTGCCCGAGGTGCTCGGGATGAGCGACCGGGTGCTGGTGATGGCGCGGGGCCGGGTGGTCGGCGAGGTGCCGGGCGGCGACCAGGGGCCGGCCGCGCAGGACGCGGTGATGGAGCTGGCCGTCCGGCACGCGGAGGGCACGGAGACCGGCGGGGAGACCGGCGGGCAAACCGGCGGGGAGGCCGGCAGGCAAACCGGCAGGGAGACCGGCAGGCAAACCGGCGGAGACAAGGGAAACACGAGCGCGATGGAGGGCTCCGATGTCGGCTGAGGCGGCGGTACGGGCGCCGGGGACGGCCCCGGCGGAGTGGTTCACGAGGGCGGTGCTGCGCAACGGCCCGCTGGGCGGGCTGGTGGCCCTGGTGGCGGTGATGGCGGTGCTGTCCCGGGACTTCCTGCACGGACGGAACCTGCTGAACGTGGGCGTGCAGGCGTCGGTGACGGCGGTCCTGGCGTTCGGCGTGACGTTCGTGATCGTGTCGGCGGGCATCGACCTGTCGGTGGGCTCGGTGGCGGCGCTCTCCGCGACGGTGACGGCCTGGGCGGCCACGTCGCAGGGGCTGCCCGTGGTGGCCGCGCTGCCGCTGGGGCTGGCCGTCGGCGTGGTGGCGGGCCTGGTGTCGGGTGCGCTGGTGGCGTACGGGCGGCTGCCGGCGTTCATCGCGACGCTGGCCATGCTGTCGGTGGCCCGCGGGCTGTCGCTGGTGATATCGGGCGGCTCGCCGATCGCCTTCCCGTCGGCACTGAACCACCTCGGCGACACGCTCGGCGGGTGGCTGCCGGTGCCGGTGCTGGTCACGGTGGCGATGGGGCTGCTGGCGGCACTGGTGCTGGCGCGGACGTACACGGGCCGGGCCATGTTCGCGATCGGCGGCAACGAGGAGGCCGCGCGGCTGTCGGGCATCGACGTCAAGCGCCGCAAGCTCGTCGTCTACGCGCTGTCCGGGCTGTTCGCCGCCGTCGCCGGGATCGTGCTGGCCGCCCGGCTGACCTCCGCGCAGCCGCAGGCGGCGACGGGGTACGAGCTCGACGCCATCGCCGCCGTCGTGATCGGCGGCGCGAGCCTGTCGGGCGGTTCCGGCAAGGCGTCCGGAACGCTGATCGGCGCCCTGATCCTCGCGGTGCTGCGCAACGGCCTCAACCTGCTGAGCGTGTCGGCCTTCTGGCAGCAGGTGGCCACCGGCCTGGTCATCGCGATGGCCGTGCTGCTGGACACGCTGCGCCGGCGGAGCACGCGGTGAGGCGGCGGGGGCGGGGCGCGACGGCGTCGGCGGCCGTCCTGCTGGTCCTGGGTCTCGGCCTGGGCACCACCGGCTGCGACCGGGGCGGGAACACCGACCTCGGCCTGGCCCTGTCGACGATGAACAACCCGTTCTTCGTCGGCATCAAGAAGGGCGCCCAGGCGGAGGCCAAGGCCCGCGGACTGAAGATCAACATCACGGACGCGCAGAACGACCCGACGCAGCAGATCAACCAGATGGAGACGTTCACCAGCCAGAACGTCAAGGCCGCCATCATCAACCCGGTGGACTCCGACGCGGCCGTGCCCGCCGTGGGCGTCGCCAACCGGGCGGACGTCCCGGTCGTCTCCATCGACCGCGGGGTGAACGGCGGCCGGGTCGGCACCACGATCGCCTCCGACAACGTCGAGGGCGGCCGGCTGGCGGCGCGGTCGCTGGCCGCGGCGCTGGGCGGCCGGGGCCGGGTCGTCGTCCTGGAGGGGCAGCCCGGCACGTCGGCCGCCCGCGAGCGGGGCAAGGGGTTCGAGGAGGGCGTCCGGGAGTTCCCCGGCATCGAGGTCGTCGCCCGGCAGCCCGCCGACTTCGACCGCGCGAAGGGCATGGACGTGATGGCCAACCTCCTCCAGGCGCACCGGGGGGTGACCGGCGTCTTCGCCGCCAACGACGAGATGGCGCTCGGCGCGGCCAAGGCGCTGGGCTCGTCGGCCGGCGGCAAGGTGAAGGTCGTCGGCTTCGACGGCACCCCGGACGGGATCGCGGCGGTACGCGACGGCACCCTGACGGCGACCGTCGCCCAGCAGCCCGAGCTGCTGGGCCGGCAGGCGGTGGACCGGGCCCTGCGCGCGGCGCGGGGCGAGCGGCTGCCGAAGACGGTGAAAGTACCGGTGGTGCTGGTGACGCGGAAGAACGCGGCCGAGTTCGGCGGCTGAAGCCGGTGCGCGGCGGGCAGCCGCACGCCAAAGAGACACGAGAGCACGAGAGACACGAAGGATCGGAAACCGGAGACGTGATGAGGAACGACAGCGACGGCAACGGCGGCGGCAACGGCGACCGGGCGTACGACGTCCTGGTGATCGGCTCGGCCAACGCCGACCTGACGGTCCGGGTGGACCGGCGCCCCGGCCCCGGCGAGACCGTGCTCGGCGCGGACCTGGTCGAGTCGGCCGGCGGCAAGGGCGCCAACCAGGCCGCGGCCGCGGCCCGCCTCGGCGCGCGGACGGCCCTGCTGGCGGCGGTCGGCGACGACGCGTACGGCGAACTGCTGCTGGACGCGCAGCGGGCGGCCGGCGCCGACACCGCCCCCGTGCGCGTGCTCCGAGGGGCCAGGACGGGCACGGCGATGATCGTCGTCGGCCCGGACGGCGACAACTCCATCATCGTCTCCCCCGGCGCCAACTCGCGCCTCTCGCCGGACGACGTGGCGGCGGCCCGGCCGCTCGTCGCCGCCGCGTCGGTGGTCTCGCTCCAGTGGGAGATCCCCGCGGAGACCGTCCGTGCGGCCGCCGCCCTCGCGGCCGGGGCCGGGACGCGGGTCGTCCTCAACCCCTCCCCCGTCCCGCCGGAGCTCGACCGCGAACTCCTCTCGGCGGCCGACCCGCTCGTCGTCAACGAGCACGAGGCCCGGCACCTCGCCGGAGCGTCAGACGGCGCCGACGCCGACTCCGATGACCCGGCCGCCTGGGCCCGCACCCTGCGGGAGCGCGGGGCCCGTTCCGTCGTCGTCACCCTGGGCGCCGACGGCGCCCTGGCCCTGGACGCGGACGCCGCCGATCCGGTGCCCGTCCCCGGCGTCGCCGTCCGCCCGGTGGACACCACCGGCGCCGGCGACGCCTTCACCGGCGCCCTGGCCGCCCGGCTGGCCGGCGGCGCGTCGCTGGCGGACGCGGTCCGGTTCGCGGTACGCGTCGGCGCGGCGTCGGTGACGAGGCCGGGGGCGCAGCCGTCGTACCCGACGGCGGACGAACTGCCGCCGGAGGACGGCGAGGTGTAGGGGCCGGGCCCGGGGCTACGTGGGCGGCGGCCGAGGACGGGACACCGGCGCCTCACCAGATGAGGACGCCGCCGCCCGCCTCTTCCGCCCGCCATGCGGCGTCCTCGATGTTCGCCAGTCTGGCGGAGAGCTGGTCCCTGAGTTCGTCGACCGTCCGCAAGGGCCGGAGACCGGCGAGGACCTCCTCCAGGTTCTCCCGCAGGGCGGCGCACTCACGCCGGAACGCCCGCACCTGGCCGGCATCGACCCGCAGGTCTCCGTCGGCCAGGACCGGCAGGAACCGGGCGCCCGACGCACGGACCGCCTCCGAGCCCCACACAGTGGTGCGCCACTGCTCGAACCCGGCCAGGTCGGAGCACCCCTCCGGCACGTCCAGCAGGTGCACCGCACCGTCTTCATCCACCAGGAAGACATCCACCGACAAGCTCATGAGGGCAGTGGAGCACAGGCGCGACGGGACGGTCCACACAGTTCGGCGGCCTGGGCAGGCGAGTTGGCCGGCGGTCGTCCCTCGCCACCAGGGGGGAGGTGCGCGGACCGGCACGGCGGCGCGTAGGGTCGGCCCGGACCCGCCGCGGCCAGGCGCGGGTCGGGGAAGGCCGTGGGCCGGGTGGGGTCCGCGCCGGTCCGGCCGGAGTCACGGAACGTGGACCGCGACGCGGAGGAGAACCAAGTGCGCCCGTCCGGAGGAGCACCGATACCCACCCCGACCGAGGGCGTCGGGCCCGCCGACACCGTTCCGGGCCTCGACCTCGACCTCGACCTCTGCACCATCGCCGGCCTCCAACAGGCCATGGCAGAAGGCGCGTTGACCTCCGAGCGCCTCACCCTAGCCCTCCTCGAACGGATCGAGCGGCTCAATCCGCTGCTCCGCGCCGTGACGACCGTCAACCCCGACGCTCCGGCCCTCGCACGCCGGAGTGACGCGGCGCGCCGGGCCGGCCGGGCGCGCGGGCCGTTGGAGGGGATCCCGGTCCTGGTCAAGGACAACGTCGGCA
>NZ_JAIQLH010000101.1 GCF_020037025.1 Streptomyces huiliensis
GCCGTTGGAGGGGATCCCGGTCCTGGTCAAGGACAACGTCGGCACGGCGGACGGGCAGCCGACGACCGCCGGTTCGGCGGCCCTGCTGGGGGCCCGGCCGGCGGTGGACGCGTTCCTGGTGCGGCGTTTGCGGGAGGCCGGGGCCGTGCTGCTGGGGAAGGCGAACATGACGGAGTGGGCCGACTTCCGGTCCGAGGACTCCGTGGCGGGCTGGAGCGCGACCGGGGGCCAGACCCGCAACCCCTACGTGCTCGACCGCAGCCCGTCCGGGTCGTCCAGCGGTTCGGCGGTGGCCGTGGCGGCCGGCCTGGCCGTGGCGGCGATCGGTACCGAGACGGACGGTTCGATCGTCCTGCCGGCGAGCGTCACCGCCACGGTCGGCTTCAAGCCCACGCGCGGGCTGGTGAGCCGCGGCGGCATCGTGCCGCTGTCCAGCCGCCAGGACACCGCCGGGCCCCTCGCCCGGACGGTCGCCGACGCGGCGCTGGTGCTGTGGGCGGTCCACGGCCCGGACCCCGCCGACCCGGTCACCGCCCGTGCCGCCGGCGCCCTGCCCGCCGGTCTCCGCGCGGTGCTCGACCGCGGCGCGCTGCGCGGCCGGCGCGTCGGCGTCCGGCGGCCGGACGGCCTCGACCCGTGGACGGAGCAGGTGTTCGAGGACGCCGTCGAGCGGATCCGGGACCTGGGCGCCGCCCTCGTCGAGGACGTCGAGGGCCTGGACGCGCCCGGGGCGGACGAGGAGGCGGAACGGCACCTGGAGCCGGCCCTGCTGACGGAGTTCAAGCACGACGTCGGCGCCTGGCTCGCCGCCACGCCGGGCTCGCACCCGCGCGACCTGGCCGGCCTCATCGCGTACAACCTCCGGCACGCCGGCACGGAGTTGGCCCTCTTCGGCCAGGACGTCTTCGAGCGGGCGGAGCGGACCGGCGGCGATCTCCGCGATCCCGTGTACCGGCGGCACCGCGCCGCCGCGGTCCGGCAGGCGCGGCGGACGCTGGACGGCGCGTTCGCCCGGCACCGGCTTGACGTCCTCGTCACCCCCACCGCCGGCCCCGCGCCGCTGCTCGCCGGGACGACGGGTGACGGTCCGTTCGCCGCGGTGACCCGGGATGCCGCCGTGGCCGGGCACCCGCACGTCACCGTGCCCGCCGGGTACGCCCGGGGCGTGCTGCCCCTGGGCGTCTCGTTCGTCGGACCGCGGGGCGGCGACGCGGCGGTCCTCGGCTGCGCGTACGCCTTCGAGCAGGCGGGACCGGCCCGTACGCTCCCCGGCTGCCTGCCGACGCTGCCCTGAGCGTGCGTGCGGAGCCGGTTGCGGCCGGTCCCGCCGTCCGCGAGAGCGGCGCCGTCCCGGCGACGTCCGGCGCCGGCGCGACGGTCCGTACCCGCGGCGCCGGTGCCGGTTCTCATGACTCGGACACCCGCCGCAGCCCCTGCCGCCCCTGCGGGCCCGGCAGGGCGGCCCGCCTTCTACACCGCATGCAAGGGGACGCGGCCCGGACCCGCCCCCGCCCTCCGCGAGGTCGGCGCTGCCGACCGGCGCGCTGTCACCCCTCGCCGCTCGCGCCGGCGACCCCCGCTCGCCC
>NZ_JAIQLH010000102.1 GCF_020037025.1 Streptomyces huiliensis
TAGAGGACGCCGAGGTCGGCCCTGCCGTCGCCGTCGAAGTCGGCCGCGACGGGCTTGGACCGCTTCCAGTCCCAGGACCGGGTGCTCCGCCACCGTTTCACCGGCTTGTCGAAGCGGGGGCCGTTGCTGGTGAAGGTCCACAGGGCGGTGCGGTTGTTCCCGGCGGCGTCCTGGCCCTCGTCGTAGAGGACGCCGATGTCCGTCCGGCCGTCGCCGTCGAAGTCCCCCGCGGTGACTTTGGAGGCGGCCCAGTCCCAGGAGCCGGTCCCGGCCTCCAGGTTGTCCCACACCTTCACCGGTGCGGCGAACGAGCCCCGGCCCGTGCTCCGCAGCGTCCACAGCGCGGTGTGGTTGTCCTCGCCCTCCCGGTCGTAGCCGTAGAGGATCGCGACGTCCGCCTTGCCGTCACCGTCGAAGTCGCCGGTGGCCTGCCCGGCCGTGCCCCGGTTGGCGACGAAGAAGGAGACACCCGAGGACGTCGGCCCGGTCTGGCCCGCGTCGTTGACCGCACGGGCGGTCACGGTGTGCGGCCCCTCCGCCAGGGTCGTGGTGTCCAGGCCGACGCTGTACGAGGGACCGGACCCACTGGCCGTACCGACCGCGCGGCCGTCCACGAAGAAGACGGCCTCCGTCGGCTTCCCCTCCTCCTCGGCCACGGACGCGGAGAGCGTGACCGTACCGCTGAGGACGCCGCGGTCCTCCGGGCCCGTGACCCGGGTGACGGGAGGAGTGGCCCGCGGGTACGGGTCGACGCCGTCGTTCACCAGGCCCTTCTGACGGGCGCAGGCGCCCCACTGGCTCGCCCCGGAACCCCGGAGGATCCGCTCCGCGACGGTGATCTGCTCCTTCTTGGTCGCCTTGTGCGGGTACTCGGCGAACTCCCGCCCGTTGTAGGCGTCCCAGGTGGGCTTCATGATCTGGAGGCCGCCGTAGTAGGGACCGGCGGGGTTGACGACGGTCCAGTCGCCCGTGCTCTCGCACTGGGCCATCCGCTCCCACATCTCCAGGGAGGCGGCGGAGGCGGGAGGGGACGACAGGAGGAACGCTGCGGGGGCGAGGGAGGAGACGAGGACGGCGGCGAGGGCGCGCCGCACGGTGCCGCGGGGTCTTTGGGGCATGGGGACATCCTGGGGACGAGCGCAGAGCGCACCGCCGCGAGGGAACGCCTCGCGGTGGTCGCGGCTGCGGGACGGGTGCGTCAGCCGAGGCCGCCGCCGCGGCCGGCCGCACTGGCGGTACGGGGCCGCGCGATCGACGCCTCTGCCGTCACTGACGAAGCGCGCCACGCGGTTGTGACGACGGAGGTGCCGGCCGGCCCCGCGGCCGGCCCGCTTCACCGCCCCGAGCGGGCCGGCGGAAGGTGCCGCCCCCCCAATCCCGGCGACGAGCAGTGACGTCGTGAGCCGGAGCGCGACGGGGGCGCGGGCGCCCTTGCGTGCCATCACCCGGTGGGGTGTTCCACCCGGCGGGGCAGGATGACCGGACATGCCACGGGTAGTTTCCGCGGGGATGAGGCGGCATCCATTGCTCACAGCGGATATGCCCCGGTTGTCGATTGCCGGTCGCCGGTCACCGGTTGCCGGTTGCCGGTTGCCGGTTGCCGGTTGCCGGTTGCCGTCAAGAGGTCAAAGGAAAACGGATCGGGGAGGGAGGCAGACATGCTGGGGGAGATTCAGCAGAGCAACGCCGACCAGGTTTTCTCCACCCTTGACACCACGCGCGACGGTGTCATCGGAAAGGACGACTTCCAGCGGCTGGCTCAGCGCGTGTGCGCGATGCTGCCGAACGTCGACGCCGCCCAGGCGGAGGAGATCGACACCAGCGTCGCCGCGTGGTGGAACTACTTCCGGGAGGCCGCCGACAGTGACGGTGACGGGAAGGTGACCCGCCAGGAATTCCTCGCGGCCGTCGAATCCGGGGTGGAGAGGGGGCAGGAGTACATCGACCGATTCGAGCGGGTCGCCCGCGCGATGATCGCGGCCGCCGACACGGACGGCGACGGCCTGCTCGACTCCGAGGAGATCCAGCGGCTCGGCGAGGCGTGGGAGATCCAGGAAACGCACCACGTCGAGACGTTTCGGCGAGTCGACTCCAACGGCGACGGACGCATCAGTGTGGACGAAGCCGTCCAGGCCGCTTGTGACATCTTCCTGACCCAGGACCGCACAAGCCCCGGAGCCACTTTGCTGGGCTGGTCCTCCAGGAACTGACCCGCCGGCCGAACCTCTCGGCTGCGCTTTCTCCAGCCCGGGCCACCGCATTCGTCATAGCAGAAGGGATTCCATGGCACGGGTGAAGACCGCCGTGATCGGAGCGGGAATCAGTGGCCTGACGGCAGCCTATACGCTCCGAAAGTCCCACGACGTCACGGTGTTCGAGGCCGGGCCACACAGCGGAGGCAACGCCCACACGGTCGACGTACCGGCCCCTGACGGCACACGTCTGGCGATCGATACCGGTGTCGTCCGCTTGCACGAGAACGGCGACCGGGAATTGCTGAGGCTGTGCGAGGAGCTCGGCGCGTCCCCGGTCCCCGTCCCGGAAGGGGTTCCCGCCACTGCGATCCGGTGCGGCGGGTGCGGGTTCTCGTTCACCTGGCCGGGAGCGACCTCGCCGGACGGGCCGGCGGCGCGGCCTGACGTCCCGTCGGCAAAGCGGACCAAATTCACCGAGGACTTCCGGAAGTTCGGACACCTGGCGCGGGAGGGGACGCAGACCTCACTGACCGTCGACGACCTCGTCCGGGAACGGGGATTCTCTCCCTACTTCATCGAGCACGTGGTGGTTCCCCTGATCTGTGTGGCCCGCGCGGTCTCGCCTCCCGCCGCACGACGGTTCTCGGCAGCCCTCGCGTTCGGCACGTCGCTCCGCTTCGGCATGTCCCCTGGGATGCCGTCCTCCGGCTGGATGCGCATGGCCGGCGGTACCCGCACCTATGTCGACCGGCTCGCCGATGGTGCCGCGTTCCGCCTGTCCACCCCGGTGGACGCGGTCACCCGCACCGCCGCCGGCGTCGACATCCGCGACGCGTCCGGCACCCCGCACCACTTCGACAAGGCCGTCCTCGCGGTCCCCGCCGACCGGGCACTGCGCATGCTCACCCATCCCACCCCCGCCCAGTCCACCGCCCTGGGCGCCATCCCCTACGACTACAACGAGTGGATCCTGCACACCGACAGCCGACTCCGGGGGGCCGACGCGAGCGTCGCGTACCACATGGGTTCCTGCGCCGATGAAAGCGCCGATGAACGTGCCGAGATCACCCTGCACCACAACGCCGCACAAGAGATTCCCGGCCCGGTGGCCTACCTCACCACCATGACCCGGGGCGGGGCACGTCCTGACCCCCGGCGCGTCCTGGACTCCCGTACCCATGGCTGTGCCGTCGTCACCCCCGGAGCCGCGGCCGCCATGGCGCGACTGCCCGACATCGGCGACAGCACCCTGGCCTTCGCCGGCGCGTACTTCGAACCCGCCTGCGGACAGGGCGCGGGGTTCGTCGCCGGCCGGAACGCCGCTCACCGCCTCCTCGCGGATCGGGACACTCCGTGACCACTTCCCTGACCTCACTGCCCACGACGTTCACCCTGGGCGGCGATCTGACCGTCAACCGCTTCGGCTACGGCGCCATGCACCTGACGGGCCCAGGCGTATGGGGCCCGCCCGGCGATCCCGACAACGCCATCCGTCTCCTGCGCCACGCGGTTCACGAACGCGGCGTCAACTTCATCGACACCGCCGACTCCTACGGTCCGGGACACAACGAGGAGATCATCCGCAGGGCCCTGCACCCCTACCCCGAGGACCTGGTGATCGCGACCAAAGGCGGCATGCTGCGCACCGGGCCCGACGACTGGGCACACGCCAAGGACCGCGCGCCCTACACCGTCGCGCTGGGCCGGCCCGCCTACCTGCGCCAACAGGTCGAACTCAGCCTCCACCGGCTGGGCCGCGACCGCATCGACCTCTACCAGCTCCACCGCATCGACCCGCTGGTCCCCCTGGCCGACCAGCTCGGCGTCCTCGCCGACCTGCGACGGCAAGGAAAGATCCGCCATCTGGGGCTGTCCGGACAACCCGGGGTCACCGTCGAGCAGCTGGAACAGGCCCGCCGCATCGTGGACATCGCGGCGGTGCAGAACCTCTACAACATCGCCGACCGCTCCGGCGAAGCGGCCCTCGCACACACCGAGCGGCTCGGCATCGCCTTCATCCCCTGGTTCCCCCTGGGCCACGGAGAACTGGTCGGACCGAACGGCGTCCTGACCCGGGCCGCCGCCCGCCACCCCTTCACCGGCGCTCAGCTGGGCCTCGCCTGGCTGCTGCGGCGTTCACCGAACGTCCTGCTCATCCCCGGGACCACCTCGATCGCCCACCTCGACGAGAACCTCGACGCCTCGCGGGTTCGGCTCACCGACGCCCAGTGGGCGGAAGCCGAAGCCCTGTGTACCCAGGCCGGGCCCTGGTGCCCCGCCCCTGCCGCCGCTCCCGCACGGGACGAGAAGGAGCCCGCGTGACCACTCCCCACCCCGCCCACGCTCCCGAGCACCCGCACGTGGCGATCCTGCGCGCCATCTACGCCGACCTGTCGCGGTTCCCCGAGTACGCCGCCGACGACATCGTCCTGCACCGCGCCGACCGCCGTGCCGAGGACCCACCGGTGTGCCGGGGCATCGACGCCGTACTCGCCCACGAACAGGCCCTCGTCCGCCTGACCGCACACACCCTGACCATGGACGTGTCCCACATCGCGGCCACCGACCACTTCGGGGCCGTCCTCGGTGTCCTGCGGGCGACACACCCGCGCCCCTTCGCCATGCCCTTCTGCGGGCTGTGGCGGTTCGCGGACGGACGCGTCGTCGAGCACTGGGAGAACGCCTACGACCCGGCCGCCCTCCAGGACCTCTTCGCCCGGCCCACCCCGCCCAAGGCGTCCGCCTGACCACCGTATGCCGCACCCGTCCCGGGAAGCACCGAACCACGGGAAGCGCCGAACACGGCCGAAGAGAGGCGGACTGCCCGTGAACGTCGACCGAGACAAGCTGAGGCAGGACATCCGGCTCTGCGCGCACATCGCCGGAGTCGCCTGCGACGCCGACTTCGTCAGCCGCTCCGTCGAGGCTTTCGACGACATCCTGGACAGCGCCTGGATGGGAATGCGCACGACGACGCACCCGGAAGCGGCACGGAAGCTGAGCTGGCGCCTCATCCACCAGCGGCCGGTCCCTCCGTTGGAGCGGGCGAGGCAGGCCGGCCTGCGCTCCGGGAGAATGCCTCCCATGGAACGCCTCCTCAAGGCACTCGAGGAGCGGTTCCCCTTGATCTGGGGACTCGACCTCGACGTCGACGGCACGCTGGAGAAGATCTGGGCCGGATTCCCCGGCGGGGTACCGATCGACGAACTCCTGGACGTCCCGGGCTTTCCCGCCGGCGTCGCCGCGGTGAAGCGGGTCATGGACCGCGCCACTCTCGTCGGATTCCACCTCGGCAAGGCCTACCTCAACGTGTACGCGCAGGTCTTCCCGCAGGGCACCCTGACCGCCCGCCGTATGCACGACCTCGTCGCCGAACTCGGCTTCCCCTCCCCGACGGCAGCGGAACTGGCCTGCGCCACCCACGCCTTCAGCGTCTACGAGACCTACCCCTACGGCCGCGAGGGCACGTCGCCCTCGCGCATCTCCTTCTCCACCCGCTGCACACCGGACGAGGTGCCGGCACACCTTCACCCACTACTGAGGAGATTCACCGACGAGGCACCGTTCGCCACCGGTGCGCGCCACTTCCTCTTCTACCCCGACTACAGCGCGAGGGGGCGGAACTTCAAGATCTCGACGGACTACCTCGGCAATCAGCCGCAGATCCTGAAGGCCCTGCTGCCCGCCGAACGGCAGTAGCGCCGAGAACCACGGCCCGTTCGCCGCCCGCCGCCCGCCGCCGCCTGGCTCGAGAGTGGTAGGGCTATCCCTACCTCCACATTACGAGCGGGCCATGTAGGCGTGCGGTTTCGTTCCGGCGAGGCTGGGATCATGTACCTCGCGAGTGATTCGGCGGCCGCCGCGGTCGAGCTGGAAGATGTGTCGAAGACGTACCCCGGCGGTGGTGGGACGCCCGCGCTGCGGGGAGTGAGCGCACGGCTGTCGGCCGGGACGTTCTCGGCTGTGATGGGTCCTTCCGGGTCCGGGAAGTCGACGCTGCTGAACTGTGCCGCGGGTCTTGAGCGCCCCAGCGCCGGGAGGGTCCGGCTGGCCGGGGAGGACATCGGTGCGCTGCGGGAGCCGGCGTTGACGCGTGCGCGCCGTCGCCGGGCGGGTTTCGTGTTCCAGTCGTTCAACCTGGTCCCGGCGTTGTCGGTGTGGCAGAACGTGCTGTTGCCGCAGCGTCTGGCCGGAGTGCGGCCCGACCGGCGGTGGGCGGACGAGGTCCTCGCCCGGGTGGGACTGTCGGGGCGCCGGAACGCCCGCCCCGACCAGCTCTCGGGCGGGCAGCAGCAGCGGGTGGCGGTCGCGCGGGCGCTGGCCGGGCGACCGCAGGTGCTCTTCGCCGATGAGCCGACCGGAGCGCTGGACCTGTCGGCCGGGCACGAGGTGTTGGCGCTGCTGCGGGAGGCGGTGGACGAGCTGGGCCAGACGGTGGTCATGGTCACACACGACCCGGCCGCCGCCGCCTGGGCGGACCAGGTCCTCTTCCTCGCCGACGGCCGGGTCCATTCCTCCCTCCAGGACGTTTCGGCCGCGGAGGTCGCCGCCGTGATGACGGAGCTGAGCGCCCGATGATCCGTCTCGCCCTCGCCACCGTGCGCCATCGCTGGTGGTCCTTCGCCGGGACCTTCGCCGGCACCGCCTTGGCGGTGGCGTTGATCGCCGCCTGCGGCACGCTGCTGTTCTCCGCCCTGTCCTCGCCGGCCGGATCCGACCGGTACGCCGCCGCGGACGCCGTGGTCAGTGCCCGGCGCCAGGTGAGCGTGCACGACGGGGACAAGACCAAGAGCCGCCCGTTGTCCGGTGCGCCCGCGCTGCCGAGTGGTCTGGCCGACCGCCTGGCCACGGTGCCCGGCGTGGCGCGGGTGACGAAGGACGTGGCGTTCCACGCCCAGCCGCTCACGGCCGGTGGCGATCCGGTCGGTGGCGATCCGGCCGGTGGCGATCCGGTCGGTGGCGATCGGGCCGGTGGCGATCCGGTCGGTGGCGGGACGGGCGGGGCGCCGGTCATGGGGCATCCCTGGACGTCGGCGTCCCTGACCCCGTTCCGGCTCCTCAGCGGCCACGCACCCCGTGACGGCGAGGTGGTGCTCGACGCCGGACTGGCCCGGCGCGCCGGCGTGCACCCTGGGGACCGGGTGCGCATGGCCCTGTCGCAGGAGGTCACCTCCTTCCGCCTCGCCGGCATCGTCGCCACCGCCCAAGGGCCGCAACTCCCCTCGCAGGGCGCGGTGTTCTTCTCCGCCTCGGATGCGGGGCGGCTGGCCCAGCCGGGGGATGCGACCGCGCTCGCCCTGCACTTCTCCGAGGGTGCTGACGGCGACGAAGTGCTGGACGACGTCCGGTCGGCCGCCGGAGCGGACGTGCGGGTGCTCACCGGCGAAGAGCGGGTACAGGCCGACGCTCCGACCGCGCTGGTCAGCTACACCGGCGCGGTCGGGGTGTTCGGTTCGATGGCCGGCATCACCGTGTTCGCCGCCCTGTTCGTCATCGCCGGAACCATCGCCTTCGCCGCCCGGCAGCGCCTGCGTGAACTGGCCCTGCTCCGTACCCTGGGCGCCACGCCGCACCAGGTGCGCCGGCTGATGGGCCTGGAAGCGTGGGCGGTGGGCGTGGTCGCCGCCGTGGTGGGGACCCCGCTGGGGCTGTGGTCGGCGCACTGGATGCGTGACCGTTTCGTGGCCACCGGCGCCGTCCCCGCTTCCCTGCACACGCACGGCGGCATGGTGCCGTTGCTGCTCGCGGCCGGCACAGGGGTGGGTGTGGCGCGGCTGGCGGCGTACTTCGCCGCACGGCGAGTGGCCCGGATCGCGCCGGCGGAGGCGATGCGGGAGTCGGCCGCGGCCCCGGCCGGCGGCAGGGCATGGCGTCTGCTGACCGGGGCGGTGCTCGTCGCGGGCGCGGCGGCGGTGCTGGTGTTCACGCCGATGCGCGGCGGGATCGGTGTGGGCATGGGCTTCATCGGCTGCGCTCTGCTGATCTGTGCCGCCGCCGCCCTGGGGCCGTGGCTGGTACGGGCGGTGGGTGCCGTGCTGGGCGGTCTCCTGCCGGGAGCGGCCGGCCGTCTGGCCGCCGCCAACACCCGGCGCTTCCCGCTGCGTGCGGCGGGGGCGGCGATGCCGCTGGCGCTGCTGTTCGCCCTGAACGCCACCATGCTGCTGAACTCCACCCTCCTCGGCGACCTCACGGCCCAGACCGGCCGGGCCCGGGTCGCCGCCGCCCGCGAGACCCTGACCGCCGCCGGTGGTCCCGGTCTGCCGCTGGGCGCCTACGAGGAGGCGGCCAGGACGCCGCGGGTACGGGACGCGGACGCGACCCTGCCGAGCGAGGTCATGGTCCGCGAGGGCGGCAGACCGCAGCACTACCCCGCCCAGGGCCTGTACCGCACCGGAGGCGGCGTCCTGGACCTGAAGGTCACCCGCGGTGCCCTGAACGGGCTCGGCGAAGGGGTGGCGGTCAGTACGGACCTCGCCGGCACCCAGCACTGGCGGGTGGGGGACACGGTCGGGTTGTGGCTGCCGGACGGCACGCGCGTCTCGCGGCCGGTAGTGGCCTTGTACGCCCGTTCCGCCGGGTTCGGCGACGTCGTACTGCCCGGCCCGCTGGCCGCCGCGCACACTCCCCGGCCCCTGCTGTCGGCCGTGTACCTCGGCCAGGATCCCGGCCCCGCGGCCATGAAGACGTTGCGCGCGCGGTTCCCGCACCTGTCCGCGGACGGCGGCACGGCAGACGGCCGCCGGGACGCCGAAGACGCCTCCCAGCAGGCGGCGCTGCGCCTGCTGACCGGCATCTCCGTCGTCTTCACCGCCGTCGCCGTCCTCAACACCTTCGCCATGGCCGCCCTCGGCCGCCGCGGCGAGTACGCCGCTCTGCGGCTGCTGGGCGCCACCGCCCGCCAGGTCCGGGCGATGGCCGCACGGGAAGCGGCACTGACGACCACCGCCGGCCTCGCGGTCGGTGCGGGGATCGCCGCGGTGGTCGTGGGAACGTTCAGCAGCGCCCAGGACGGCCGGTGGCGCATCATCGTCGACCCCCTCTGGTACACAGGGCTCCTCGCCGGTACCGGCCTGCTCGGTCTGGCCGCCGCGGCCCTGCCCACCCGCCTGGTCCTGCGCACCGCGGCGGCCGGTGGCGGACGGAGCGAGCGGTGAGGCCGACACGCGAGGCGGCGGCCGGAACCCGTGCCGCCGTCGTGAGGCCGGGGGTTCGTAGAGTGCGGGACATGGTCCAGCGCACCGTCCGGTCCCTGCACTACCTACTGCTGGGCCCGGTCGCGGGCGTCGGGGCGCTGGTGACCGTCGTGGCCGGGGTCACCGGCTGCGCGCTCCTGGCCGTCACCCACCTGGGCGCCCCGGCCTTCCTGGCCACGACCTCCACGGCGCGCCGGCTCGCCGGACTCGAACGGCGCCGCGCCGCCCTCGTCCTGCCCGCCCGGATTCCCACGCCCTACCCGGCCGCCGAAGCGGCCGCCGTCTCCGCCCGGGCCCGGCAACGGGCCGCCCATCCCGCCACCTGGCGCGATACCGCCTGGCTGACGATCCTCTTCCCGTTGACCGTGGTCTGCGCCGTCCTCGCCGTGGTCGTCCTCGCCGTGGACCTGGCGGCCCTCACCGCACCGGCCTGGGCCTGGGCCCTTCCACCGGGTCGCCGCGGCGATCCGGGATTCATGACACTGACCACCCCGGGAAGGCAGGCGGTGACGGCGCTGGCCGCGCTGTTCCTGCTGCCGGGCGCCGCGTGGCTCGTACGTGCCCTGGCCGCCGGCCAGGCCCGGCTGGCCGCCGGGCTGCTCAAGCCCGGCCGCACCCAGCGACTGACCGAACGCACCGACCACCTGGCCCGCACCCGCAGCCGCGCCATCGACGCCCAGGCCGCCGAACTGCGCCGTATCGAACGCGACCTCCACGACGGCGCCCAGGCCCGCATCGTCGCCCTCGGCATGACCCTCGCCCTGGCGGAGCGGCGCCTCAAGGCCCTCGGACCGGCCGCGGACCAGGCCCGCGCCGACCTCACCGCGGCTCGCGCCGACGTCAACGCGGCCCTGGACGAGCTACGCCACCTCGTGCGCGGCATCCATCCCCCGATCCTCACCGACCGCGGCCTGGACGGCGCCCTGACCGCGCTCTTCGCCGATCACCCCCTGCCGGTCTCCCCGGACATCCGGCTGCCTCGGCGCCTGGCACCCGCCCTGGAGGCCGCCGCGTACTTCCTGATCGCGGAAGCCCTCACCAACATCACCAAACACGCCCACGCCACCACGGCCGCCGTCACCGTCCGTACCCGCCCCGACGGCACCCTGACCGTCACCGTCACCGACGACGGACACGGCGGAGCCGACCCGGACGGCTCCGGCCTGATGGGACTGCGCCGCCGCGTCGAAGCCCTCGACGGCACCCTTACCCTGACCAGCCCCACCGGTGGCCCCACCACCGTCCACGCGGAGATCCCATGCGCCTTGTAATCGCCGAAGACCTGCTCCTGCTGCGCGAAGGACTCATCCGCCTGCTCACCGCCACCGGCCATGACGTCCTGGCCGCCGTCGACTCCGGACCCGACCTGATCGCCGCCGTGGACACCCACCGCCCCGACCTCGCCCTCATCGACGTCCGTCTCCCGCCCGGCTTCCGCGACGAAGGACTCCGCGCCGCCATCGAGATCCGCGCGCGCCACACCCCGCCGCCACCGGTGATCATCCTGTCCCAGTACGTCGAACGCACCTACGCCGCCGAGCTCCTCGCCGACGGCCACGGCGGCGTCGGCTACCTCCTCAAGGACCGCGTCACCGACATCGACGCCTTCCTCGACGCCCTCGAACGCGTCGCCGCCGGCGGTACCGCCCTCGACCCCGAAGTCGTCGCCCAGATCTTCGCCCGCCACAGCCAGGACGACCGTCTCGCCCGGCTCACCCCTCGCGAACACGAAGTCCTCGCCCTCATGGCCCAGGGCCTGTCCAACTCCGCCATCGCCGAACGCCTCGTCCTCGCCCCCGTCTCCGTCGAGAAACACATCTCCAACCTCCTCGCCAAACTCGACCTCCCGCCCACCAGTGACACCCACCGGCGCGTGCAGGCCGTCCTCACCTACCTCAACGCCTGATCCACCTGACCCATCACCGCCGCCCCGGTGAACGAAGCCATCGCCCCGGCCGCCCCTGCCATGACCTCTGCTCCAGGTTCCGCGGTTTCGCGGGCACTTCCGCGTGTTCACGAACAGCGGTCACGTTCAGCGGGTTCCGGTTGTCGTTTGTTACTGAACTTCCGCTCGCGGGTGCGGATCCAGAAGGCAAGAAGAGCGATGAGGGTGAGGGCCCCTGTCCAGGTGAGGCTTGCGCCTACGGGCCGAACCGGGGCCGTGGGAGCAAGGCCGGCGGCGAGGCAGGTCTGCATCGGGCCGTACATCGGCAGCAAGGGGCTCAGGAACCCGTGCGGGTCGGGATTGACCAGGGGGCTTTGCGGCAACAGGTCGAGGTTGCTGGTGACGAAGATGACGACCATGCCTTCGAGTTCACCGGGCAGGAAGAGCGCGAGGACGAGTCCGAGCGCGCCATAGACCATGCACGCGGTGAACAGCCCGAGCCACAGGAGCACCGGGTGGTGGGGCGACCATACGGCCAGCGTCCATGCGGTGGTGTACAGGGCGACGAGTGCGGCGGCCGAGAGCAGCGAGGTCGCCTTGGCCAGGAGGAGTGGGGTGCGCGGGTAGCCGGCGGCGGTGAGCCGGCGGTCGAAGGGGCCGGCCTGGCGGGCGGCACTGAAGGTGAGGAAGGCCATCAGGAGCATGACCACGCCGAGGCAACCGTGGACCATGCCCACGTGGTCCGTCGGCGCGGTGAGCGTCCGGCCGGTCGCGCGCAGCCGGAAGGTCAGCGAGGCGGGCGCGAAGACGTGCGGTGCGGCGAGGATCCATAGGGGGATGAGGACGGCCAGCAGCAGAGCGGCGAGGGTGTTCTTGGCGAGTTCGGCCAGGTTGTAGCGGGCCGCGACGCGGTAGGCCCTCACCTGTCGGCTCCCTTCGTCATGCCGGCCGCCTGGTGGCCGAGCTGGATGACGGCGTCCAGACGGCCGGTGTCGTAGGCGAGGTGGGAGATGACGACGGTGGTGCGCCCGGCCGCGCGGCGGGCGGCGGCGAGGTCCCAGAATGCCAGATATGTCTGCCAGTCGAAGCCTTGGTAGGGCTCGTCAAGCAACATTACGTCCGGATCGTTCATGAGGGTGAGGACGAGGCTGAGCTTCTGCCGTGTGCCGCCGCTGAGGGCTTTGACGGGGACGTGAAGGTGGTCGGTGAAGGCGAGCCGGTCGACCAGCTCGTGGGCACGGTCGAGGTCCGGGAGGCGGAAGGCCTCCTGGAACAGGCGCAGGTGCTGGAGCGGCGTAAGGGCGTTGTTGAGAACGGGGTGCTGGGGACAGTGGCCGATCGTGCCGTCGACGGTGACGGTGCCTTTGTCCGGGCGCAGGTCACCGCACAGGATGCGCAGGAGGGTGGTTTTGCCGACGCCGTTCTCCCCGACGACACCGACGGTCTGCCCGGCTCGGACGGTGAGGTCGACGCCGGCCAGGACGACGCGCTTGCCGAATGCCTTGTGGATGTCCCGCGCGCGGAGGGCGGTACTGCCGGGCGTGGGCGGAGGAAGGGGCATGGTTCCTCGTGTGTGTACGTGGTCGTTCAGACATGCGTGGCCGTGGGGCGGGAGCCGCGCGGGCGGGGTGTCATCACCATGGGCGGGGCCTGCAGCATCGTGCTGACCCGGGGCAGGACGGGGCTCGACGACGCGCCTTCCCTCTGGAGGGTCCAGTTCTGCAGGACCCGGGCGAGGACGACGACGATCTCGGTGAGCGCGAAGGTGTCACCGGGGCACTTGCGGGAGCCGTTACCGAACGGGATGTACGCCCCGCGCGGGCCGGGGGTGCCGTCCGCCCAGCGGGCGGGGTCGAACCGCTCGGGGTCCGGGAAGAGGCCCGGCTGGTGGTGCATCAGGTAGGGGCTGACGACCACGCTGGTCCCCGGTGGCAGGGCCCGCCCGGCCAGTTCGACTGGAGCGGCGACACAGCGCGTGAGAAGCCAGCTCTGCGGGTACAGCCGCAGCGTCTCCAGTACGACGTGCCGGGTGAGTTCCAGGCGTCGTACGGCCGACTCGTCGGGTGGATCGCCCCCGAGGACGGAGTCGATCTCGCGCAGGACGCGACGGGCGATGTCCGGGTGGCGGTCGAGCAGGTGCAGGGCCCACACCATGGCGCTGGCGTGGCCCGGTGCCGTCGCGGCGGCGAAGATGTTGATGACGTTCTCGCGCACCTCGTCGTCGGCCATGGGATCCCCGGCATCGTCACGCGCCGTCAGCAGCATGGACAGGATGTCCGCGTGCTCCGCGCCGGAGCGGCGGTAGGCGAGGATCACTTCGTCGACGACCTGCTTGTACCGGGCCAGCGCCCGCTGGAACCGCCGGGTACGACGGCGGAACAGCCACTGTGCCCCGAGTGCCGAGGTGAACGCCTCGCGGTGAATGCCTTTGATGATCGCCTGAAGGCAGGCGTGGGTCTCGTCCCGGTGATGCTCCGCGATCTCGGCGGCGAACATCGCGCGTACGCCGACCGCCATCGCCATGTCCGTCATCTCACGCGTCACGTCGAACGGGACACCGGGCCGCCAGGCACCGGTCATCGCGTCGGCCATGGCGACCATGGTGGCGATGTGTCCGGCGACGCGGGTGTGCTGGAACGCCGGCTGGACCAGGCGTCGCACCCGCTTGTGCACGGCATTCGGGCAGGTGACGATCCCGTCCCCGAGGAGCGCGCGCACCTCCTCGTGAGCCGGGCCCCCTTTGTCGAACGTGCGGGAGTTCCGCAGGACCTGGTCGACCAGCTCCGGGTGGCAGGCGAGATAGACGGGCTGCCTCCCGAGTCGCACGCGTACGAGATCTCCCTCCGACGGCAGGGAGCAGAGGAAGGGCAGCGGCGTCCTCCAGATGCGCAGTGCGTGCCCCAGCCCCGGCAACGCACCCGAAGCGTCCGCGAATCGGAAGTCGGATCGTGTTCCGCTCATGAGGCATGGGCTCCTTGCACACAGGCGGGGTGGCGACGCCGGATGTCCGAGACCGTTCTACTCAACTCACGGCCGCAGTGACTCTGTTCGGCGGACTGTCGCACCGTCCGGGTGGAACTTTGATTCGTTCGACTGAAGCAGGCCGAGGACTGTTGACGGGCGAAGACCCGAGGGGGTGAACCGGAAGCGGACCGCGTTGCGTTGAGCGCCGCGAGCGCACCACCATCGTGGTGCGGGCACCGGCCATGCCGGCCCCCGGCCCTGACCACAGCGCCGGTCCGCGATCCGCGACCTCTGCGAGGAGCTCATCTTGACCGACGCCACCGCGGTGGAGGAACGCCCGCTCGCGGCCAGCGAGGCCGCCTTCGTCCCGTTCGGTACGCCGATCCACTTCAGCCAGCGGGTGTACGGCCGGTTCGACCTCGACGCCCTCGCGTCCGTAGTCGAGGACCTGCTCGGTCTGCACCCCGTGCTGTCCGCGCGGATCGTGACCGGGGATCAGGGCCATGTCCTGCGGCTGGACCCGTCGGTGCCCGGTCCGCGTCTGGGCGTGGGTGACGGTATCGACCAGGCCGGGGTGCCCTATGCGCCGGACACGCCGCTGTTCAGGGTCGTCGTGGCCAAGGAGGCGGAGGACCGCCACCGATTGGCGCTGTCGGTGCACCATGCCATCAGCGACGGTGTCAGTGCGCTGGCACTGCTGCACACCCTGTGGCGCGGCTACAGCGCACGCGTCACCGGCCGCACGCCGCACCTCCCGCCCCCGGCCGCCGGGTTGCCCCGACCCGTCGAAGAACACTTCCGCGCCCGCTTCTCCACCGAGGAGCTGAGCGTCTTCCTCAGGGACCGCTCGGCGAAGACCCGAGATCTCGTCCCGGCGTGCGTCCCCGCCCTCGCGGCGGGCCGCGACGCGCGAGCGACGCAAGCCGGCGTCCACAGGCGACGGGTACGACTGGCCGCCGGGTCCGTCGATCAACTGACGCGCACCGCCAAGGCGGCACGCATGAGCCTGCACGCGCTGGCCTGTGGCATCGCGCTGCGCGCCGTCCACTCGCAGACACCCTCCCGTGACGACAGCGTCCCCATGACGTGCCTGTCCGCGCTGGATCTACGGCGGCGGTTCCGTCCGCCCATGCCCATGCACGAGATGGTGCTGGCCGCCACCGCCTCGCGCGCCGTGGTCGAGGTGGGGCCCGACTCCCATCCGGTCGGCATCGGGCGCCGCGTGCTGGAGCAACTGCGCGCGGCGGTCCTGGACAACACAGTGCAGAAAGCGATCGCCGCGACCGCCGAACTGATGGACGAAGTGGCGCACACGCCTATCAGTGTGCTGGTCAGCGATCTGATGACGAAGACCCCACCGCTGCTCCTCCCTCCGGATCTGAGCTCCGGCCCCATCGACGGGTGCACCCTTCCTCCCGGCCCCCTGCCTTCGGTCTTTCTCACCGGCGGCCACGACGGCACGGCCGGCCTCGATATCACCCTGGTCATGGCCGCGGACTGGTTCACCGCACGGCAGGCCGACGACCTGGCCGAGGCCATCGAGGAGGCCGTCCACCGCGCGCTGCGCGAGTAGGCCCGGTGGACAGCGGCACGGTGGACCGAGGTGCGGTCCTCGCTAGGACACCTGTCGGCGGTGCAGGCGCAGGTCGAGATTGCGGGGTTCGATGATGCTGCGTCCGACGAGGGTGACCGGGCGGGACGTGGCGGGGGTGAGCTTCCAGTCGGCCAGGACGGTCGCCAGGGGCAGCATGACGTTCATGATGGTGAAGTCATGGCCGATGCACTTACGGGCCCCGGTTCCGAAGGGCACCATCGCCATCGTCCGCTCGGCCTTGGCCCAGCTGTTCGTGCCGCCGGTCCAGCGCCCGGGGTCGAACCGTTCGGGGTCGGGGAAGAGGTCGGGCCGGTGGTGAATGATGTACGGGCTGATGAGGATGTCGGCACCGTCCGGCACGCGGTAGGTGCCCAAGGACGTGTCCGTGACGGCGGTCCTGCTGAACAGCCAGGCGGAGGGCCTGATCCGGAATGCCTCGGTCACCACGGCCATCAGGGTCGTCAGCCGGGGAAGGTGCTCGTGCCGGGCGGGGCCGCCGCCGCAGACCTTCCGCGCCTCGGCCGCGACGGCCGCGTCGAGGTCGTCGTCCAGCGAGAGGTAGTACAGGGTCCAGGCGAGCATGGCGGCGGTCGTACTGATACCGGCGATGAACATGGTCATCACCTGCTCGCGCACTTCCGTGTCCGACAGCGCGTTTCCGTCGCCGTCCTCGGCCAGGAACATGGACAGCAGATCGCCCCGGTCGGCACCGGCGCGGCGGTAGGCGGCGACGGTGGCGTCGATGTGCGCGTACAAGGAGTCCCGGGCCCGCGCGTAGCGCCGGTTGGCCGGCAGCGGCAGGCGGGCGAGGCCGGGCGCGACCATCCGCAGGAACGCGCCGCTGACCAGAACGTCCACGTCACCCAGCGTGCGGCGGACCTCGCCGACGTCCGCACCGGTGTCGTCGAACCATGATGACAGCATCGTCGAGACGGTGATCCGCATCGCGAGTTCCTGCATCAGCCGCCGCACGTCCAGGATCTGTCCCTCGCGCCACTCCCGGGTGAGAGCCGTGACCTCGCGCCCGGCCAGCTCCGCGTAGCCCGGCAGCTTGCCCGGGTGGAACGCGGGCTGGGTCATCCGGCGCAGCCGGGTGTGCTTGGCGTTGGGGCAGGTCGCCAGGCCGTCTCCGAAGAACACGGAGATGTTGTCGAAGAAGGGGCCGCCCTTGTCGAAGTCGCGGTGGCGGCGCACGAGGACCTCGGAGACCAGATCCGGACCGCAGACCACGTAGGTGGGCCGGGGGCCGAGCCGGATCTCCACCAGATCGCCGTAGGACGGCAGGCCGGTCAGGAACCGGGTCGGGTCGACGAGCAGCTGCCGCAGGTGGCCCACGCCGGGCAGGGCACCGGGTGCGCGCGGGGCGGGAACGAGGGACGCCGGGAGGCTTGTCGTCGTCATCGCTCAGCCCCCGCGCCCACGAGCAGACCGGACGCCCAGTCGGGCATGACGCGGTGCTGGTCATGGCGCGTGGTGATCTGCTCCCATTCGTAGTCACCGCGGATCCAGTCGTGGATGATGTCCGCGTATCCGGTCAGCGCCCCACGCTGACCCCGCTCGACGGCCCGTACCAGTCGTGACAATGCCCGCTCCTCCAGCTCCACGAGTTCGTCGACCTTTTCCTGAGCATGACGGGACGCCTCGGCCAGCGCCTCCTGCCGGGTGCACCCGCGGCTGCGCTGAATGAGATGGATCGCGTTGAGCCCACTGGTGACGTCCTCGTGCGGGAGCGACATGGAGTCGTTCCGCAACGCCACGACGTCGGCGGCGAGTTGTCGCATGCGCCGCAGCACAGGGTGGTGCCACAGCTCCGGCGGGACCTCGCTGCCGCCCCACTTCTCACCCAGGTCGTTCTGACCGAAGGCGCACGTGGTGGCGGCCCGCAGCGAGAAGTAGTCGGCCAGGTCGCGGTGGGCGAACCCGGTCGTGCGGTCGATTGCCTCGGTCACCTGGGAAGAGAAGTACGACGTCCAGTGGTACGCCAGGCGCGTGCGCAGCGGCAGGGACATCCCTCGCACCATCCGGCTCCACAGATCGGCGAAGGCCCGCACCGTCGGCGTATCGTACGCCTCCGGCCCGGACGCTCCGTGCACGATGCCGATCAGGGCGTTGCAGACGGCCGCCACTGTGCCGGGGCGACGGCCGATCTCGCCGTCCAGCTGGTCGTCGAACGGCAGGAAGTACCAGCCCATCATCTGCGCCGCCGTACAGCATTCCTCGGCACTGGCATTGGGGTAGAAGAAGGCGGCCACATCGGCCAGTCGCCAGTCGACGAAGTCCCTCTCGGCCTGCTCGCCGTCCAGCAGGCCGGATCTCCGCATCCAGGCAAGTGCGCTCTCACGTGCCTGGTCCAGATGCGGGTTGACCCGCAGGGGCCACGGGGTGGTGAACACGGCTCCGGTTCGCGTCACGCTCGGCTGCTCCTTCGCTGGACTCACCGAGATCGTGCGCTGACGGGATTGCGTACAACCATTCCATCCCGAAAGCCACTCCAACGGGCGAGCGCGTGCGAGGAGCTCCGGGCGCCCCACGGTGATCTCGTGTCCGAATCCGCCGTCGCCCTTTCTCGTCCCGGTGGTCCGTGACCCGGCCGGACTTCCGGTGTCGAGCGGGGCGTGTCCTTCGGGGCTCGGCCCCACAACCCGGGCACGCCATTCCGGCAGCCATCGCGCTGCGAGGATCACGGCATGACACAGCAAGCGGATCCGGATGCGGGTCGGAATGCGGGTCGGGACGCGGAACGGGACGTGGGTCGGGACGTGGAACGGACACTGCCCGAGCCGCTCGTCGCCCTGCTGACCGGTCACCTCGATGTCGAGGTGACGCCGGAGCGGCTGACCGCCGAGACGACGTTCGAGAGCCTCGGGATGGACTCGCTGTCGTTGATGGAGCTGGTCGTGGCGGCGGAGCAGGAGTTCGGCATCGTCCTCGCCGAGGGCGAGCTGGACCTCTTCCCGGATTCCACGCTCGGTGACGCGGCCCGGGCGTTCGAGCATGCGGCCTGAGATCGCGGTCACCGGGCTGGGCCTGGTGACTCCGGCGGGGCACACGGCGGAGGCGAACTGGGCGGCCCTGTGCCGGGGCCGCTCCCTGGCCACCCCCGACCCCGAACTTGCCGGACTGCCCGTCGACTTCTCCTGCCAGGTGACCGGATTCGACGCCGCGGCCGAACTCGGCCGGTCCCTGGCCCGGCGCGTGGACCGGTTCATCCAGTTCGCCCTGACCGCCGCACGACGAGCCGTCGCCGACGCCGCGCTGGACACCGGCACATGGCCGGCGGAGCGGGTCGGAATCGTACTCGGGGTCGGGTCCAACAGCCTCAGCACGTACATCACCGAGTTCGGCCATCTCGGCGCGGACCGGCCCGAGCGGGTCTCGCCGCTCGCACTGCCGCGCAGTGTGCCGAGCATGGCCGCGGGCGAGGTCGCGATCGACCTGGGCGCCCGGGGTCCGAACTTCACGGTCTCCAGTGCCTGCGCCTCGGGCGCGACCGCGATCGGGGTCGCGCGGGACCTGCTGCGGTCCGGGACATGCGACATCGTGCTGGCCGGCGGCAGCGAGTCCGCGCGCTCCCGTATGACGGCCATCTGCTTCACGCGAATGCGGGCACTGTCACGGCGACGCGGACAACCGCAGCTGGCCAGTCGGCCGTTCGACGCGGCACGGGACGGCTTCGTCCTCGGGGAGGGCGCCGCGGTCCTCGTGCTGGAACGCCTCTCCGACGCCCGCGCCCGCGGGGCACCGGTCCATGCGGTACTGCGCGGCTACGGAGCCGGAGCGGACGCGCACCATCCGGTGGCCCCGCACCCGGACGGAGCCGGAGCGGAACGGGTCATCCGCGCCGCGCTGGAGGACGCGGCAGGCGCCCCGGGAGATGTCGGTCTCGTCCACGCACACGGCACCTCCACCGTACTGAACGACGCGGCCGAGGCCGCGGCCCTCACCCGGGTCTTCGGAGCGGACACTCCCGTGACGGCCGCCAAGGGCGTGATCGGTCACGCCCTCGGGGCGGCGGGCGCGATCCAGGCGGCCTACACGGTTCTTTCCCTGCGCCATCGGACGGTACCGCCGGTGGCGAACTTCCAGGGCCAGGACGGCGATCACAAACTGGACATCGTCGCCGACCAGCCACGCCCGATGGTCGGGAAAGCGGGCCTTAGCTGCTCGTTCGGCTTCGGCGGCCAGAACGCCGTCCTGTTGTTCACGACCGCCTGACGAGAGCCGGAGGAGCCTGGACGCCGCTCACCCCTGAACAGCGTCGGGGGCCCTTCGTCCACGAGTCCCCGGCTGAGCCGTACCCCGCCCAGCGAGCCTCCGCTTGCATGGTGTGCCGGACCGGGGGCGGATGCCCACGCTTACGGCCAGGTCGCCTGGCCTGCGCCGCTCGATCCGCCTGGCCGGCGCCGCCCTCAGCCGCTATCTCACCGAAGGCCGCCAGGAACCCGCTGGTCCCAACCCGGTCCCGGAGACCCCGCCCGTGCGGCACCTGCGGCTCGTCCGCCGATCCATCTGAAAAGAGCCTCTGACCTGCGGTTTCCCGCTGATCAGAGGCTTCTTTCACCGTGTCGGGACGGCGGGATTTGAACCCACGACCCCTTGACCCCCAGTCAAGTGCGCTACCAAGCTGCGCCACGTCCCGGTGCTCGTCCGGCTCGGGCTGGTGCCCTTGCCGACCGCGCAAGAGAACAATACCGCACGGCGTGGGGTGGTCGCGCACGGGTTGTGCGCGGCAGGAAACGGGCGGGGGCGGGCGGGGAAGGGGCGAGGGCGGGGCTCAAGGGGCCGGGGTGTGGGTGTGTGGGTGGTGGGTATCAGGGCCGGGGGCGCGGGGGCGGAGATGAGTAGCGGTACTCATGTGGGCCCTGGCCCGGGTCCGCGACGCTGCCGGGCATGACTACTCCCTCGATACAGCGGCCCACGACCACCGCGTTCTACATCCAGGCCGCCCTCTCCTTCGGACTGTCGCTGGTGGCGCTGGCGGTCGGGATCGTGAAGCTGCCGGTGGGCGCCTGGGAGCGGGGGTTCCTGGGGCTGGGGTTGATCTTCGTGGTGTCGTCGGCGTTCACGCTGGCCAAGTGCGTGCGGGACCGGCAGGAGGTGGACGAGATCACCAACCGGGTCGACAAGGCGCGGCTCGACAAGCTGCTGATCGAGCAGGACGCGTTCAAGGTCGAGGGGCTGTGACCGGCCGTCGAGGGGCTGCGACCGGGCCGTGACCGGCCTCCGGCCGTGCCCACTCCCTCCCGTGTGGTGTTGACCGGGGCCCGTGCACCGTGAACGATGATCGGATCGAGATCGTTCTCTCGTGCCCCGTGCAACTCCCGCACCCCAGGAGGACAGTTGGACGTCCAGGGCCCCTCGGGCACTCGCCTCTCCCCGCTCTCCCGGCGCAGATTCCTCCAGGCCACCGCGGGCACCGCCGCCGTGGCCGGGATGGCCGGGGCGGCCGGGGTGGTTCCGACGCCGGCGGAGGCGGCACCGGCCGCCCCGGCCGAAGCGCCTGGAGCGGCTGGAGCGGCTGGAGCGGCCGGAGCGGGCTCCGGGGCGCCCGTGCTGTCCTTCACCGCCGCCACCAACGGCTCGGCGTCGCTCCACGGCGACCGCCTGGTGGCCGAGGTGCAGAACGTCCTGTGGTCGCTGCCCCGCAAGGGCGGGGACGCGGTGGCGATCACGCCGCCGGACCTGGAGCCGACGCGGCCGGTGCACTCCCCGGACGGCCGGCTGCTCGCCGTCTGCGCGTACCGGGGCGGCGGCTTCCACATCTGGACCCTCCGCCCCGACGGGACGGGGCTGCGGCAGCTGACCGACGGCCCCTGGGACGACCGGGGCCCGTCCTGGTCCCCCGACGGCACCCGGATCGCGTTCGCCTCGGAGCGCCAGGGCGACCCGGTGGCCGGCAGCCCGTACCGGATCTGGACGGTCGACGTCCGGACCGGCGTCCTGACCCGGGTGACCGGGCTCAAGGACCAGGACGGCCCGCTGCAGGACGGCGGCTGGGAGGACTTCGACCCGGTCTGGTCGCCGGACGGCAAGCGGCTGCTGTTCGTCCGCGGCCAGGTGACCAAGGACGCCCTGGCGTCCCGGACGGTGGCGTCGGTGCCCGCGGACGGCCGCGGCCCGGTCCGCGTCGAGCACACCGAGACGGCGAAGGCGCAGGTCATGACGCCCGCCGTGAGCCCGGGCGGGCGGCTGGCGTACCTGCGGACGACCGCCGCCCCCACCGCGTCCTGCACCCTGGTCGTCGACGGCGCGGCCGTGCCCGTCGACGGCGACGTGGAGCCGGTGCCGCCGCGCTGGATCTCGCGCGACGAGCTGCTGCTGACCGTCGAGGGCCAGTTCCGGGTCGTCCGGGTGAAGGCGGCCGGCGGCGGCAAGGAGCCGGGAGCGGCGACCGTCGCCACCGTCCCGTTCACCGCGAAGCTGCCGGTCGACCGGCCGCGGTACCGCGTCAAGCGGTACGACGTCGAGGTCGGCGGCGTGGGCCGGGTGCGGGCGGTGCACCTCCCGGCGCTGTCCCCGGACGCCCGCCGGGTCGCGTTCGCCGCGCTGAACGCCCTCTGGATCGCCGATGTCGACGGCGGCGCGGCACCCCGCCGGATCGTGCGCGCGGACGCCACGCGCTACCTCCTCGGCCCGTCCTGGACCCCCGACGGCAAGGCGCTGGTCTACGCCGACGACCGCTCCGGGCTGCTCGCCGTCCGCCGCCACGACCTCGGCTCGGGCGAGGACACCGAGTTGGCCGGCGGCGGCCGGGTGAGCCCCGCGCTCTCCCCCGACGGCAAGCGGCTGGCCTGCCTCGACCTCTCCGGCAACCTCCTCGTCCGCGACCTCGCCGCCGGCACCGACCGCGTCCTGGCCGCGCCGCTGGGCGGCGGCGGGCTGCCCGGCCGGCCCAGCTGGTCGCCCGACGGGCGGTACGTCGCGTACTGCGACCGCAACCGGCTGAACCAGCGCTTCCGCGAGGGCTACAACCTCATCCGCGTGATCGACACGGCCGACGGCACCTCCCGGCTGCACGCCCTCGCCCCGCACGCCTCGGTCTCCGACCGCTACGACTCCGGCCCGGTGTGGTCGCCGGATGGCCGCCACATGGCGGTGATCAGCGAGTCCGCGCTGTGGCTGCTGCCGGTGAAGCCCGACGGCACCCCCGCGGGCGCCCCCCGCCGGCTGACCGACGAGGCGGCCGACCACCCGTCCTGGTCGGCGGACTCGCGCCGGATCCTCTACCTGTCGGCCGGAAAGCTGCGCCTGCTCGACGCCGAAGCAGGCAAGACCCGTACCGTCCCCGTCCGGCTCGACTACCGTCGCCCGACCCCCGTCGACACCGTCGTCCACGCCGGCCGCTTCTGGGACGGCACCGGGGGCACCGTCCGGGAGGACGTCGACGTGCTGGTCCGCGACGGCCGGGTGCGCTCCGTCGAGCCGCACCGGGCGGGGCGCGCCGCGCGGCGCCGGGTGGACGCGTCCCGGCGGACGGTGCTCCCCGGCCTGTGGGACGCGCACACCCACCCCTGGCAGATCACCTACGGCGGCCGGCAGACCGCGCTCCAGCTCGCGTACGGCATCACCACGGCCGTCTCGCTCGGCGGCGCCTCCTACGAGCAGGCCCGGATCCGCGAGGCCGTGAACGCCGGCGACCTCGCCGGGCCGCGCCTGCTGACCTGCGGCGAGCTGCTGGACGGCGGCCGGGTCGCGTACAGCATGGGCCGGGCGCACCGCACCCGCGAGGGCCTGCGCCGGTCGCTGTCCAGGGCCGCGGCCCTGGACTGGGACTTCGTGAAGACGTACGTCCGCGCGCCCGGCTGGGTGATCGAGGAGGCGGCCCGGCACGCCCACGAGGTGCTCGGCGTGCGCACCGGCTCCCACCTCTGCACCCCGGGCGTCCAGCTCGGCCAGGACCTGACGACCCACCTCCAGGCCACGCAGCGGCTGGAGTTCGGGCACGCGACGTCGGCGAGCGGGCGGGCGTACGAGGACGTGCGGGAGATCTACACCCGGACGAACTTCCACATGATCGCGACCATCTTCACCTCGGTCCCGCTCATCGGCGAGCAGCCGGGCCTCGCCGAGGACCCGCGGGTGACGCGGCTGATGCCGCCGTGGGACGTGGAGCTGGTCCGCAAGACCGCGGCCGAGCGGCCGACCGGCGACCAACTGGCCACGCTCCGGACCGAGACGGACGTCTACCGGCGGATCCTCTCCGGCGGTGGCCTCGTCGCGCTCGGCACGGACGCCCCGCTGGTGCCCGTCGGCCTCTCGCTGCACATGGGCCTGCGCGCCCTGCACCGCCACGGCCTCTCCCCCGCCGAGGCGCTGCGCACGGCGACGGTGATCCCGGCCCGGGTCTTCGGCGCCGAACGCGACCTGGGCACCCTGGAGGCCGGCAAGCTCGCCGACCTGACGATCGTCGACGGCGACCCGTTCACCGACTTCGACTCGCTGGTGCGGACGGAGTCCGTGCTCCGCGGCGGGCTCCCGTTCGAGCAGCGGAAGCTCCTCGACGCGTACGGCGGGGACGCGGCCCCGGCGGGCCGGCACGGCAGCTCGACGCACGGCGAGTGGCTGGAGGTGGGACGGCTGCTGCGGCGCGACTCGTGCTGCGACCCGGGCCACTGACCTCCTACGCCCCTGTGCTCCCCACCAGCCGGTCCCCCAGCCCGCTCCGCCGGTACAGCACGTACCGCCCGTCGCGGACGCGGCTGACGAGGCCGGTGGTGTGCAGGACACGCAGGTGCTGGGAGACGGCGCTCGGCGTCACGCCCAGGCGCCCGGCGAGGCCCGCCGTCGTCGCGGCCTCGCCGAGCAGGGTGAGCAGCAGGGCCCGGGGCGCGCCGAGGAGCGCCGCCAGGTCGTCCGGGGCCGGACCGGGCGGGGGCGCCCAGGCCGTCGCGACGCCGCGGCTGGGATAGGTCAGCACCGGCGGCCGGTCGGCGCCCAGCGGCGGGACGGGCTTGTAGGCGAACAGGGAGGGAACCAGCGGCAGCCCCCTCCCCGACGCGTCGACGCGGTGGTGGCCGATCATCCGGTCGATGCGCAGGACGCCGTCGCCCCAGCGGAGGTTGGGGTGGAGCTCGGAGAAGAGCAGCCGCACGCCGCCCGTGGCGAGCTGCCGCGCGCGGTGGGTGACGTCGGCCTCCAGCACCTGCCGAAGGTACGGCCAGCCCGGCCGGAAGACCAGGTCCCAGTAGCGCTGGAGCAGGTCGCAGACCCTGTCGCGGTACCTCAGGACGGGCCCGTCCCCGGCCGCCGTGACCGCGTGCAGGATGTCGGACGGCGGCCGGTGCGGCGCGTACGTCGCGAGCAGGTCGCGGCGGACGGTGGCGGCGGGGGTGCTCCGTACGACGGCCAGTTCGTCCTCGATCGCCGGGGCGAAGCCCTCCGGCCACGGCGTGAGGAAGTCCGGAAGCGCGAAGCTCGGCCCCACCAGGGCGAGCAGCGGCCGCACGTCGAACCCGGCGACGGCCCCCAGGGCCTCCCGCCGCCACGGCCCGTGCAACGGATACCGGCCGGGATCCCGCAGCACCCACAGGCTCCCCATGACCTCCTGCAACGGGGAGATCGCGAACCGCGTGCCCGCGAGGTCGTCGACACCGAGCGAAAAGCTGATCACGGGACCATTAAGCAGGACGCTACATCGTTGGGCAACGCCGGGATCCTGCCCTGGACTTGGCCGTATGACGCAGCACACCGACGGGCTCCGGGCCGTACCGCGGGCCGGCGCGCCCGCCCGTTCCCCTTCCCACCGCGCCGTTCTCCTCCTCGCCGTCGCCTGCGGGGTGGCGGTCGGCAACGTCTACTTCCCGCAGGCGCTCGGCCCGTTGATCGCCTCCGGACTGCACGTCTCCGCCGGTTCGGCCGCCCTGGTGGTGACGGCGACGCAACTCGGCTACGCGGCGGGCATCTTCCTGCTCGTACCGCTGGGCGACCGGCTGCCGTACCGGCCGCTGCTGACCGCCCTGCTCGGCGTCACCGGCCTGGGTCTGCTGACCGCGGCCGCGGCGCCGTCACTGCCGCCGCTCGTCGGGGCGGCCGTCCTGGTCGGGACGGCGACGGTGGTCGCGCCACTGGCGGGCACGCTGGCGGCCGGGCTGGTGCCCGAGCACCGCCGCGGGGTCACCAGCGGGACGCTGCTGAGCGGTTCCCTCGGCGGCATGCTGCTGTCCCGTACCGCCGGCGGCAGCCTCGGCGAGTGGCTCGGCTGGCGCGCCCCCTACCTGCTCGCGGCGGTCCTGACGCTGGGCACCGCGGCCGTCCTGGCCCGCGCCCTGCCGGCCGGCGCGCCCGCCGCCACGGCACAGCGCTACCCGGCGCTCCTGGCCGAGCCCCTCCGCCTGCTGCGTACCGAACCGGCCCTGCGCCGCTCCTGCTTCCACCAGACCGCGGTCTTCGCCGGCTTCTCCGCCGTCTGGACCGGCGTCGCCCTGCTCCTGGCCGGCCCCCGGTACGGCCTCGGCGCGTCGGCGGTCGGGGCACTCGCGCTGGTCAACGCCGCGACGATGGTCTGCACGCCGGTGGCGGGGCGCCTGGTCGACCGGCACGGGCCCGAAGCCGTGGGGCTCGTCTGCCTGGCCGGAGTCGTCGCGTCGGCCGGCGTCCTGTGCGGCGGCTCGCTCGGCGGCACGGCCGGGCTGGTCGCCCTGGTGGCGGGCACCCTCCTGCTGGACATCGGCATGCAGTCCGGCATGGTCGCCAACACCGTCCGCAATTACGCGATCCGCGCCGACGCCCGCAGCCGCGTCAGCACCGCCTACATGACCTGCGCCTACCTCGGCGGCAGCGCCGGCTCCTGGACCGGCGCCCGAGCGTACGACCTGTGCGGCTGGCCGGGCGTGTGCGCCCTCGCCGCCCTACTGGGCACGGCGGCACTGACGCGCCAGGTGACGGCGGTCCGGGCACGGCGGTGACGGGGGGCGCGCACCGCGCGTCAGCAATGCCATGCGCCGGCAACACGTTCCGCGGCACGGAAGCTTCCGTCGGCGACCCGCCGAGACACCTCCTCCCATTCACGGACCACTCTGCGCTTGCCGTCGGGGATCTGGGGCCACTCTGTACGCGTGACGAGCCTGCCCGCGTACCAAGGCTCCCAGGAGATGCCGTAGAAGGGGCCGATATCGGGGAGGAGCGTCGTAAGGCAGTGGAGGGTGCGGCGGTGGTACCACTTGCTGATTGCCGTGATCTTCAGTCCGCTCTCCAAGGCCTCGCGGAGGAACGGCAACGAGAACTCCACATTCTGCCAGGTGTTGGAGGACTTGTCCTCGCACCTGATAGCGGCCTCAGGGACATCGCGTTCGAGAAGGAGTCGGCGGAATTCCTGGCCTTCGATGATTCCGTTGTGGCGGTTGACGCCACCGGTGGCGATGATCAGGGGCGCCAGCCCTTTGTGGTACCGCTCGGCTGCTACGTCGACCGGCTGGGTCTGGTTCGTTCCGAAGATCAGGTGAGCGGTCGGCTCGTTGCCGGGCGGGGGCGCTTCGATGTCCACGAACGCCGTACATGTATCGATCTCCTCATCAGTGAGGTTGTCAGTGCTCATTTACCCTCCGGACGGTCCGAGAAGTCGAAGGCGGTGTGACGCTTCGAGGTACCGGGCGCGGTAATGCTTGACCTGGTGAGCATTGGTGAAGTTTCGTTCCAGCGCCTGGTCAAGCTTTCCGGCAAGAGTCAGCGTGGGCCAGGCCGTGCGCTTCCCGGCGAGCGCGGCGTGGCCGGCGGCGACTGCCTCGTCAAGGTCCCCGTTGCCGGCATGAGCCAGGCCAAGGATCAACAGGGCACGTGCGTAGCCGGACGCGTGCTCACCACGCTGCTGCGCCTCGGGCTGATAACAGGTCCGGAGCACCCGCTCTGTCGCGGCCACGGACTCCTCGAACCGCCCCAGCAGCATGAGGGATGTTGCCGTGTAAGGCGGCTCTTCCCCTGAAGCGATGGAGAAGGCTCCGGCCGTCAAGCCGTCCGAAGGAAGGCGGGACATCGCCTCCGTAGCACGCCGCCTGGCTTTTTCCACACTGGCGATATCGCCCGACATCGCCGCCGCCCGCATTTCCTGCGCGGCCAGTTTGGCATGGGCCGTCGTGCCGATTGCCGTCATGGCCTGACCTCTCGAGGCCAGGAGGGCGGACTGCCGCGGCTGCCCCTGGTAGAAAGAAATCATCGAGCGGGTCAGAACCGCCCATCCGGCCAACTCTGGGTGCCCTGCCTCCGCGCTCCTGCGCTCGGCATCAGTGCACCAGACATGCGACGCCCCATGCGCTCCGGAGTCGCAGGCGGCGATGCCGAGCAGGCACGACAACCAGCCGACAGCGAGCGAAAGATCCTTGTACCGCGGGCCCGTCCCTACACCTTTCAGCACACCGTTCGCAAAGGACCTCACGGCGAGAACTTCCCCGTACGCAACATCGGGGGATACGGCGCAAATCGTCAAAGAATAGTGCTCGATCAATTCGTTCAGGCTATCCGTCACGGCACCAGGGCTGTCCTGGTTCATCACGTCCAGAGCCTCGACAACGCGTCGCCCTCCACTCAAAGGGGCAGCGGCCAGCGCGGCAGCCCCCAATGAGAAAGCGCGCCGTTTCACGGAATCGTCCTCCGCAGAGGGGGGCCGCGGCTTGGGGCTGGTCAAGGCCCTAAGCCGGCGGTGGGTGTACGCCCGACGCGCCTGGGGCAAGACCGTCTGGGCCGAGCTCCCCGTCGAGGGCCGCCCGTGACTCGTCAACTGGTTCCCCGCATGATCCCCCGTCCGACCGTGGTGCCGTACGTCGTCCGTCGGACCAGCGAGCTGAGCGCCTTCGAGGACGCCCTGACCATGGAGTGGTCCCCCTCTCCACGGACGTGGAAGGACCCGCTGCCTGGTGAGCGGGACGACCACGGAGTGCTCTGGGCACGGGTTCCTTCCTCCCCCGGCGTCGGCCGGCCGGTTTACGACGAGATGCACGTCGGCCGTCAGAGCGAGTGCATGCGAAACATCCGCGAGGTGATGACGTGGTGAGGGAGCCCAAGTACAGGCTGCGCCGCCCGATGGCAGCGCTTTCGCAGGAGGAGCGGAACATCGTTCTGATCTTCTGCGAGTCGGTTCCCACGCTGCGTGAACGGATCGCCGAACTTGGGGCGCTGGCTCGCGAGTTCTGGGGGCGGCAGGTTACGCACCGGAAGGTGCACCGAATGCTTACCGGTATCGGCACCTGCACGCGAAGGCCCGCCCTTCGAGGTGGGACTGCATCGACGCGGACACCGTCCGGTGGGGCACCGCGTACGCCCAGCGGCGGCGCCTGCGCTGACGAGCGGACCGCCCCGGAGTCTCATCCACCCCGGGCCGACCCACTCGCTGCGGAAGCGTACCGAGCACAGCTCCCTCTGCCCGCCCAGAACGGCACGCTGTACGCCCTCGACAGGCCACTGTGGGTGAACCACCCGCTGCACAACGCCGTTGCCGACTACAAGCCCGCCCAGCTCGCGCTCGCCCAGCGTCTCGGCCTCAGTGTGCCGCCGACACTTGTGACCAACGACCCGGGTGGGCCCGTGACTTCGTCGCCGCCCACGATCAGGTGATCTACAAAACCCTGCGGTGGACGACCGGGTGATCGCGACCTGCGCCGTCCGGCGCATCCCGTACACCTGGGTGAGGCAGACCAAGCCGGGCGGCGTCATCCTGGCCACCGTCGGTTCCTGGCCCTACGGCACGGGCCTCGCCAAGGTCTCGGTCAACGACGACGGTACCGCCGAGGGCCGGATCATCGGCCGCTCGTCCTTCATGCAGGCCCGATCGCAAGCCGCCGCATCGGTGGCCGGCAACCTGTCCGCCCGCACGGCCTACCCCGACAGCGAACGCCGGACAGAGCTCTCGCCGCTCATGCTGGAAGAGTGAATGCCCGTCTTCCTCGCCCAGCTCGCGGCCCCCGGTGCACAGCTGGTTCGCGCCACGGCGAGCAACGGCGCCCAGCTCCGCTACGTCTTCGACCCGGTCCGCGAGTCCTTCGCGGAGTTCACGGCCGAGGGCGACACCTGGACCGTCCGCCAGGGCGGCCCCGTGGCCCTCTGGGGGTCGCCGCAGTAATCGCCGCGAAAACAACAGATCAATACCGCTGGGATTTCCCGTACCCCGACTACCCACCCCCGGTTACGTGGAGGGGTTCGATCCCAAGACGAGCCTCGGATATGAGGTGTCCCAGCGGTACGACGACGATCCTCGCGGCGATGAGGCCGAGACGGTCGAGATCCTGGCCAAGCTCGCAGGTCAACAGCCGGGGTACGGGTGGACGGGATCGAGCTGTCGCAAGTCATGGTCAGCCGGATGCGCGAGAAGCCAGGCAGAGATCAAGTTGACGTGACAAGGTGTTGCATTCTTGGAAGCCGGTGTAGGCCGTCCACCGTTGACGGGCTCGTGGAGGTGCGGAGCCAGCGGGGAGGTTGCACTCTAGGGGATGGGGCCAGTCGGCGGCACCGGCCGTTGGCGCTCTTTCCGGGAGGAGAAGGTGAGCAAAAAGATCCAAGCTGTGGCCGGTGTCCGGGAAGCGGCTGGCTGGAAACACCTGGCGCTGTCGGGCTCGGAGTACGTGGTGTTCGGCGAGGCCGGTGTCCAGGAGGGCCCTGCGGAGATCAAGGCGAAATGGTGCTTCCTGCCTGAGCGATTCCACGCGGACATCGACGCCGCGATGGTGCTCGACCGGGAGGACGGGGGGTGGAGGTACGTCTTCGTCAAGGACAACGAACGCATCGTCTTCACGGACGAGAGGGTTGAGGAGGGTCCTATGTCGGTGACCGACTTCCGGCCCTACCTCAAGGGATGGCTGGAGGGCGACGAAGCCCCGCTCATCGCCCTCGGAGTGGGATCGCTGAGGTAAGCACCTGCGAGCTCAGCCATCCCTGGTGCGGCCGGTCTGTGGCAGGCGGTCGCGGATCAGGCGAGGGTCACTTCGACCGGCAGGTGTTTGATGCCGTTGAGGAAGTTGGAACGCACCCGCGGCACGTCGCCGGTCAGGCGGACGTCCGCGATCCGGGGCAGGAGTTCTTCCAGCACGGTCTGGATCTCCATGCGGGCCAGGGTGCTGCCGAGGCAGAAGTGGGGGCCGCCCTTGCCGAATGTGAGATGGTCGATATCCTGCCGGGTGACGTCGAAGGTGTAGGGGTTGGTGAAGGCTTCCTCGTCGCGGTTGCCGGAGGCGTACCACAGCACCACCTTGTCGCCCGCGCGGATGCGTTTGCCGCCCAGCTCAGTGTCGCGGGTGGCGGTTCGGCGGAAGTGGTAGACCGGCGACGCCCAGCGCAGGCACTCCTCCACCGCGCCCGGGATGAGTGAAGGCTCCTCCCGCAGCCGGGCGGCCTGGTCGGGATGGTCGATCAAGGCGAGAGCGCAGTGGGTGAGGGTGTGGCGGGTGGTCTCGTTGGCGGAGACGACCAGCAGCAGGAAGTAGTTGTCGAAGTCGGTCGGCGACATCACGATGCCGTCCGACGGGGTCTGGTTGACCAGGGCACTGACCAGGTCGGTGCCGTTGCCGCCTCGTCGCGCGGCGGCGAGCTCGCGACCGTAGGCGAAGAGCTCGGCGGCGGCGGGGCTGCGGAAGGGCAGATCGCGGTACCGCTCGCTCTCCTGGCTGTCGAGGAGCACGTCGGCGTAGTCGGGGTCGGTGTTGCCCAGCAGCCGATCGCCCCAGTCGATGATCTGCCGGGTCTCCTCCTCGCAGACGTCGAGCAGGCGGGCCAGGACGGTGATGGGGAAGTCGGCGGCGATCTCGTGGACGAAGTCGAAGTGCTTCTTCGGCAGGGCGGCATCGAGGGTGGTGGCGGTCAGGGCGCGCAGGTAGGTGCCGTAGACGGCCAGAGCCCGCGGGGTGAACCGCTTTTGCAGTAGCTGCCGCAGCGCCCGGTGGCGCGGTCCGTCCATCTCCAGCATGGAGGCGCGGACGGCGATCTGGCTGTCGTCCAGCTCCTCGAGGTTGACGCCGCCGGCGGAGGTGAAGGTCTGCGGGTCACGGCCGACATGGGCGATGTCCTCGTGCCGGGTCACCGCCCAGAACCCGCGGTTGGGCTCGGGCTCCGGCTGCCAGTGCACCGGATCCTCTCGCCGCAGTGTGTGGAACATCCGCCACGGTGTGACCCCGTCAACGAACCGGCCGAGTTCGGTGAGGTCCACCTCCTCCAGCGGCATCGGCGCATCCGGGGCCGCGCCCTCGGCCGTCCTTTCCTCCGGGGGTTTGTTCTCCATCACGCTCCTTGCCGTCGGACGGGACAGCAGTGCTCACCGATCCGCACCACTAGTCACCATTACTCCCCAACCGGCACATAATTCCCTTTTTCACCCTCTTGGCATGCCTCATTCCTCGGAAGGCGAGCGCTCCCGTTCTCCGGCGCCTCCAAGACCCACCGCAGCGAGCAGAAGACCGCGGACGACCGCTGGGCCCAGTCCATCGCGGCCGGGTCGACCGGCGGCATGGGGTCCGGGCCACGCGGCGGTGCCAGATGCATCATGCCGTCCGCGGGAGCGCCCTCCAGGCCACGGCCGACCGCCTGGTTGTTCTCGAAGAAGGTCACTATCGGGGCGAGGAACGGCATCTCGCGCCGCAGCCGCTCGGCCACCGACGGCGTCAGCCGCTCACCCTTCGCCAGGCCTGCCCGCTCTTGCCCACTGCGCCCGACAGCACCTTCCCGTCCGGGGTGAAGTGGTACTTCGTCTCCGCCCCGTTCTCCATCGGCCCGGCCGCGATCGCCCGGTTCCAGGCGTGCCGGATGCGTTCGATCTCCGCCTCCGGGAACGGCGGCATCCCGACGCTGTTGCCGCCCGCGCGCTTCGCTTCCCGTCCCAAGGCGGTTCCCCTCGCCGATCAGCCCCCAGCCGACCAACGACCCCGCCACACCGAGGGTGCGAGCCCACCACCCGCACAGCGCAGACCCCAGCAAACCACCCGTAAAACAGAGCCTCCTTCGACCCGAAGGTTACCGGCGGGTTACTTGTCACTTGGTTCGCTGCTCGTCAACGGCACCCCTACTCGACAGGTCGCGCAGGACTGGGCAGTCCTGGCATCGCGGGCGCCTCGGCGAGCGCGACGCGTCCGCCCTTCAGCTCGGGCACGTACTTGTACACCGTGTTCCGGGAGACGCCGAGGAGCCGGGCGATGGAGGTGACGGTGTTCCCGGGCCGGGTCAGCAGATCACGTGCGTGGCGGGCGAGGGGACGGCGAGGGTGTCGCCGGTCCGGAGGTAGTCGAGGGCCTTCCACAGTTCCTCGCGCTCGGCGTTCTGGCCGGACTTCTTGTCGGCGAAGGTGCGTTCACACCCGGCGTCGGTGAGGGCGCGGATCTGCCGGTCGAGCAGTTGCCCCTTCGTGGACACCCGTGCGTACCCGACGAGGGCGCCGGTCCGTCTGGCTGGCACGGGGGCGAGGAAGTCGTCGTCGGCTTGGTCGCGGGGCGGCTGCATGGCTCCGGATCGTACAGAAATCGGTGCTCCTCTATTTGGCCGACCAGGTCGCGCTCACGTCCGGCTGGGGATCCATCCGGTACAGGGTGATCTTCCCCAGGTCCCTGATCCGCGGGGAGAGCTGCATGCACACAAGGTCGAAGAGCGCGAAGTTGACCAGGGTCACGCCGTGCGTGTCGGTCGCGTGCTCGATGATGGGCAGGTCGGTCCTGTTGCCCATGATTTCCTCCAGAACGTAGTGCGCCTCCCGGCGGGTGACGACGATGACCTTCGTGCCGAATGTGGTGTGCTGGTCGCTGACGTGGTGTAGGTGGACAGGCCCTGTCCGGCGAAGTACTTCTTCATGGCACGCGCCGTCGTCGACCTGCCCTTGGTGAACTGCCGCAGGTAGGCGTACGAGTTCTCCAGCATGGCCAGGTGACCGTTGTCGCGCGGTAGCCTGCCACTCGCCTGGGCGAGAGCGGCCCGCAGCCGGTCCATGCCGATGGTGTTCCGCAGCATCCCGCCGGCCAGCTCGTCCTCGACGGCGGTGTCGACCAGGACGGGCAGAATCTCGTCCAGCAGCGCCTGCCGTCCCTCCCCGGCCGCGGCGCGGGCCGCCGGCGCGTCGCGCATCTTGTGACGGGCCCGGCTCTCCCGCGCCGAGACAGCCTGGTCGAACAGGCCGATGACCTCGTCCAGCACGTCGGCGGCGGACTGCGAGAGCACCGTCAGCAGGATCGGGTGACGGCGCTGCGGCTCGCGCCGGTCCAGCGACTGCGCGGTCAGGCGACGCCCGAGGGCGGCCAGGAACCGACGGCGCTCAGCGGGCAGGCCCGTCAGCAGGGTGTGCGCGTCCAGGCCGCGCAGGAACGTCAGCTTGTCCAGTTCAGCCTTCACCGCGTTCGCCGAGTCCCCGGTCGCGCCCTTGGAAAGCCAGTTCAGCCGCGTCGCCGCGACCGCAGGGTCCACGGACAGCAGCCCGTCCAGCTCGCTCGTCAGCTTCGGCGTCAGCAGAAGCCGCACCCGCTGGAATGTCTCCCTCCCCGCCTCCGCCCGCGCCTTCGCCACCCGCTCCAGCAGCTTCACCACGCCCGGCCGCACCACCCGCGAGGACGCCAGATGCTCACATGCCAGACGAAACAGCAGCGAGGGGGAATCGTGCTCCATCGCCCGCGCGAGCAGGAACTCGTCCAGCTCCTTCCACTCCAGCGTCTTCGCCGGCCTCCAGCTCAGATACCGGGTCACCTCACGCAGATGCCCGGTGCGGGTCTGCTTCCGCTCACCGTAGAACCGCAGCTCACCCACAGGAATCTGAAGGCACTCAGAGAGCCGAGCCACCGCCACCGGGGGCGCCGAGGCGACATCCTCCGGGACGAACCCAAGCCACGGCAGCGTGTGCACAGCTGGACCGCCAGCCCCAGCCGGTCCTTCGGACTCCGGCCCCGGCCCGGATCGATGAACCCCACATCCACCGGCGTCAGCGTGAAGAACCGAATCAGCTCTTCCTTATTGATCTCCGGGAAGCCCCGCAGCCGCGTCAGATCGTCATCCGCGAACACTCGCGTCGCCACCAGACCCCCACCGTCGCTCACACGCGGGCGTCCAGTCGTATGGACGGCTTACCGCACTGCGCGGTGAACGATCCGGCTCCCGTACACGACACGGGATCACGGCTGGTCAGAGGCCGTCGCAGCCATATCCGTTGTTTTTGCGGCCGATGATCCAACTACCCCCTCTGGGACGACATCGAGCAGGCTCTCGCCGCGTGGCAGGACGCCGGCACGCCGGAGATCACCGCCGTACGGCTGCACATCACGAGCAGCACGCACACGTACTGGATCGGCGGCCGGCGGATCACCACTCGAACGTCGTCGCCCTGGATCGGTGACAAGCCGGTGCTGCGGTGGGAGCACTCCCTCGCCTGACGGGCAGCGTGACTCAACGCCCCCTCACAGCCTCCCGACGCCGCACCGCCCGCACACCGGTGCCGGCGGGCCGGTGCCGGGCTCGATCCGGGGCCCGGCGTCGTAGCCGCAGGCCCGGCACGTGAGCGTGCGGATCCCGCCGGGCGCCCGGGTCCAGCGGATCACCCGCTCGATCACGGCCGGCAGGGGGTCGGTCGGGTGGACGGTCCAGTCGGGGCAGAAGGCGATGCCTTGCCAGCCCAGCCGCTGTCCGTACGCGGCGGGCCAGGCGTCACTGGCGGGATCCTGGCGTCGTCCCCGCGCCTTGGCCGCGCTCCGGTGCGCCGCGTGGGCGCGTACGTGGGCCAGCCAGAGGCGCCGGGCGGCGTGGAGTTCCTCGGCGGCGCGGACCAGCGCGGCGGGATCCTGTTCCGGGTTCCCGGGGATCCGCGCGCTCAGGGTCAGGTGGTGGTACGTGGCGCGGAAACCGTAGGGCGCGAAGTTCACCAGGCAGGACCGCAGGTCGGAGCGGCGGGTCCGGGCCGGGAGGCGCTCGTCGTGGACCCGCCGCAGGTGGACGGTGAAGCTGCTCACGCGGAAAGCCCGCCTCAGCGCTCCGTCGCCAGGTCGAGCCGCGCCGCCGGGGCGGGTGCCCGGCCGGCGCCCCGCTCCTGGGGGGAGTCCGCCGCGACCGCCTGCCACCAGGCGTCCGGCTCCAGCCCCGCCGCCGGTTCGAAGGGCCGGCCGGGGCGCGGGACGGCGCAGCGGACGCCGGCCCGGCGGGCGGCGGTGACGGTGCGTTCGGCGGGCTCGTCCCAGGGGTGCGGGGCGAGGTTGAAGGTGCCCCAGTGGATGGGGAGGAGGATGCCGCGTTCGGCGGGGGCGGAGCCCTGGAGGTCGAGGTGGGCGCGGAGGCCCTCCTCCGGTTCCATGTGGATGTCAGGCCAGAACTCGCTGTACGCGCCGATCTGGATCATGGTGGCGTCGAACGGGCCGTAGCGCTCGCCGATGCCGGCGAAGCCGGGGAAGTAGCCGGTGTCACCGCTGTGGAAGACGCGGTGCCGGGGGCCGGCGACGACCCAGGAGGCCCAGAGGGTGTGCTGGGTGTTGCGCAGCGCGCGGCCGCAGAAGTGGCGGGCGGGGGTGGCGGTGAGGGTGAGTTCGCCGACGAGCGTGGTCTCGTGCCAGTCGAGCTCGGTGATCTGGCCCGCCGGGATCCCCCAGTGCTCCAGGTGGGCGCCGACGCCGAGCGGTACGACGAACTGGGTTCCCGTCCCGGCCAGCTCACGGACGGTGGGCATGTCCAGGTGGTCGTAGTGGTCGTGGGAGATCACCACGGCGTCCACCCGTCCCGTCTCCGCGAGCGGGATCGGCACCGGGTGCAGCCGACGGGGGCCGGCGAAGGCGAAGGGAGAGCAGCGCTCGGACCAGACGGGGTCGAACAGCACCCGGTGGCCGTCGATCTCGGTCAGCACACTGGAGTGGCCCATCCAGGTGAGCCGCAGCCCCGAGGCGGCGGGTTCGGCCAGGTCGGCGACGGTCGTGGGGTGCACCGGGATCGGGTGTGCGGGGGCGCGGCGGACGCGCTCCTCCTTGCGGAAGTAGGTGGGCAGGTAGCCCAGCATCGAGCGGGTGCTCGGGGTCCGCTCGGGGCCCGGCGGGTTGACGAAGGCGCCGCCGGCGAAGTGGGGCGAGCGCCGGATGCGGGCCATCCGCTCCCCCGCCGGATCGGCGCCGAAGGCGGCCGGGCGCAGCGCGTCGAGGGGGATTCTGGGGACGCGGAAGCCGGTCACGGCACCTCCAGGGGTAAGGAGTGGGCCGTCCCATTATCGGTCCGACATGGCCGGTTCGGTATCGGTCTTGATCGTTTTCCGACGTCCGACAGGTCACATCGCAGGTCACACCACCGGTCACCACGAGTCACATCGCGGACGGCGAGCTGCCCCGCGGGCCCCTCACAGCCCGCTCACCCGCAGGCCCCTCACAGCCCGCTCACCCGCAGCGTGACGTTCAGCCGCCCGGTCAGCCCCAGCCCCGACGGCGCCGTGCCCGGGTACGTCCGGGGCACGCCGTGGTACGCGTACCGGGCCGGTCCGCCGAAGACGAACAGGTCGCCGCTGCGCAGTTCGACGTCCGTCCACGGCCGCGACCTGGTCTCCGGGTTGCCGAACCGGAAGACGCAGGAGTCGCCGAGGCTGAGCGAGACGACGGGCGCGCCGGACTTCTCGTCCGCGTCGCGGTGCATCCCCATCCTGGCCCCGGCCTCGTAGAAGTTGACCAGCGCGATGTCGTACGGCTCGGGGCCGGCCGGCGTCCCGTACGCGCACGTCACGGCCTCCCGGGCCAGCGCGCCGAGCCACCGCGGCAACGGTTTGACCGGGGTGCCGTCGCCGTCGACGACCGCCCGGGCGTACCCGTAGGGGTACCAGTGCCAGCCCAGGCAGACGGTCCGGACGGACATTTCGCCGCCGTTCGGCATCCGGACGGTCCGCAGGCCGGCGGGCGGCCTCGCCCAGTCCCGGCAGGCGCGGAGCAGCCGGTGCTGGGCGGCCTCGTCCAGCCAGCCGGGGACGTGCACGGCTCCCGGCGCCACCTCGGCCGGCGCCCGCGGGAACAGTTCGTCGTGCATGGGTCCAGGCTAGGCGCGTCCGGCCGCCGCCTGACGAGGAGGACCGCCCGACGAGGAGGACCGGCCGACAAGGAGGACCGGCCGCCGCCCGGTGAGGAGGGAAGCCGGAGAAAGATTTTTCCCGGAACCCGTCACATCCGCACCCGCTCACCCGTCCTGCCCCCGCAAGAAGATCCCCGACCGGCGGCGACCCGAGCACCAGCCAGGCATGCCGCCGGTCCGAGCGACCCGAGAGGACCGGTCACCGTCATGGCCCGCATCTCCCTGAACCCGCCCGCCACCCTGCTCACCCGGCTCGCCGCCCGGTACTCCCGCCGGGCCTACGGCCGGGTGATCGACCCGCTGTCGGCCCTGGGCCACCACGGCGGGGTGCTGTTCGCCACGTCCGTCCTCGAACTGTCCGTGGGCCGCTGGAAGCGGCTCGACCCGGGCCTGAAGGCGCTGGCCGTGATGGCCTCGGCGGCGTCCATCGGCTGCTCGTGGTGCATGGACTTCGGCTACTGGGAGAACCGGCAGCACGGCGTCGCGCACGAGAAGCTGCGTGACGTGCCGCGCTGGCGCGACAGCGACGTCTACACGCCGCTGGAGCGCGACGTCATGGAGTACGCCGAGGCGGTGACGGCGACCCCGCCCACGGTGGACGACGCGCTGGTCGGGCGGTTGCGGAAGCACCTGAACGACGCCCAGCTCGTCGAACTGACCCAGATGATCTCGGTCGAGAACCTCCGCTCCCGCACCAACGCGGCGCTGGGGCTGACCAGTCAGGGCTTCAAGGACAGCTGCGACATCCCGGCGGAAGGATCGTCGGGAAGCCCCGCCGGTAACCGGGTCACCGGCCGCCCTTGATCCCCACCCCGCCGTAGAACCCGACCTTGGCCAGCTCCGCCGGGGTCGGCGGCTCGCCGTCCGGGTGCCAGAGCGGCACCTGGACGACGCCGGGGTCCAGCAGCTCGAAGCCGTCGAAGAACGGCACGACGTCCGCGTACGTCCGCAGCGTGACCGTGGCGGTCGCGTTCTTGTACGCGTCCGCGGCGGCCCGGGCGGCCTCGCTGTGGAAGTCGGTGGTGCCGTGGCTGAGGACGAGGCAGCTGCCCTCGGGCAGTGCCTCGGCCAGGGTGGCGACGATCCCGGCCGGGTTCTCCTCGTCGGTGATGAAGTGCAGGATGGCGACGAGCAGCAGGGCCACCGGCTGGTCGAAGTCGATCAGGCGGCGCAGCTCCGGGTGGGCCAGGATCTTCTCCGGCTCGCGCACGTCGGCCAGCAGGAAGCCCGCGTTGCCGTTGTTGGTCAGCTTGGCCCCGGCGTGCGTCGCCACGATCGGGTCGTTGTCGACGTAGACGACGCGGACGTCGGGGTCGACCTCCTGCGCCACCTCGTGGGTGTTGGGCGAGGTGGGGATGCCGGTGCCGATGTCGATGATCTGGCGTACGCCGCTCTGGACGACCTTGCGCACCGCGCGCAGCAGGAAGTCGCGGTTGGCCCGGGCGCCGGGGCGCACGTCGGGTATCACCTCGATGAAACGTTCCGCCGCGGCGCGGTCGACCTCGTAGTTGTCCCAGCCGCCGAGGTAGTAGTCGTACATCCGGGCCGGGTGCGGCCTGCTGGTGTCGATCTCCTCGGCCGCGAATCCCCCGCCGCCCGTGCCCTGCTCCGTCACTCCCTGCCCCTTTCGGCTGTTACGGCGGCCCGCCCGCCCGGTGTCCCGTCCGGCGGGTCCCCCTCCCCCGGACCGGCCGACGGCCGTGCCGTTTCCCCCTGCACGAACTCCTGCTGTACGAACTCCTGCTTGAGCCCCACTCCGCCGTACCCGCCGGTCTCCGCCGGCACCCCCGTGACCCGCGGTTCACCGTACGGGCGCCGCGGTTCCGGGCGACACCTGGGTCCCTGTCGTGCGGACCCCTCGCCCGGTGCGCGGCACCGGCGGAGCGGGACGTCTCACTGTCGTCGGCGGCTCACTGCCGTCGGCGGCTCACTGCCGTCGGCGGCTCACTGCCGTCGGCGGCTCACTGCCGTCGGCGGCTCACTGCCGTCGGCGGCTCACTGCCGTCGGCGGCTCACTGCCGTCGGCGGCTCACTGCCGTCGGCGGCGCGCGCCGGCCACCGTACGGCCCGCGCCGGCCGGCCGCGGGCCCGCCACCGCCGCGCCGCTCACGCCCGCGGCCCCTCCGCCGCCCCGGCGAGCAGGAAGTCCGCCTCGCCGGCCTTGGCGCCCCTGATGAACGTCTCCATCTCGCTGTGCGTGTAGATCAGCGCGGGCCCCTCCGGGTCCGTGGACTGGCGCAGGGCGACCCGGCCGTCCCGCAGGCGCATGACCTCGACGCAGCTTCCCCCGTTGCCGCCGCTCCACGGCTTGCGCCAGCCCTCGGTGCCGAGGTCGGTGGCGGGCATGCCGTTGTATATGCGATCCATGGTTCAGATCTCCTTACGAATGCCACCCAGGAATGCCTTGGTGGTGTGTGCCGGCGCGGCCTGCGCGCACATCCGGTCCAGTGCCTCCAGGAAGGCCGAGACGTCCTCGCGCTGGTCGAAATAGGAGGCGCCGATGAGGTTTTCGGCGTACGCGATGTCCGGGAGTTCCTCGATGGGGAACCGGAAGATGTGGAACGGTCCGTACATCGCCGGGTGCGGCCCGGCGGCGTACGGGATGACCTGGAGCCGCACGTTCGGCAGGGCGGTGGCCTCGATGAGCCGGTCCACCTGGGCCCGCATCACGTCGGGGCCGCCGATGGGGCGGCGCAGTACCGTCTCGTCCATCACCACCCACAGCAGGGGCGCGTTCTCGCGGACGAGCAGGTGCTGCCGCTCGCGGCGGACGGTGACGGCCCGCTCGATCTCGGCGTCCGGCGCGTGCGGCTGCCCGGCGCGGAGCACCGCCCGGGCGTACGCCTCCGTCTGCAACAGCCCGGGGACGTAGTGCGGTTCGTAGGCGCGGATGAGGTTGGCCTCGCCCTCCAGGCTGACGAAGGCGCTGAACCACTCGGGGAGCACGTCCCGGAAGCGGTGCCACCAGCCGGGCCGGTTGGCCTCCCGGGTGAGGGCGAGGAAGCCCTCGACCTCGGCGGGGTCCTCGACGCCGTAGATCCGCAGCAGCTTCTCCACGTACGGGACCTTCAGGCCGACCTCGGCCTTCTCCATCCGGCGGATGGTGGCGTGCGTGACGTCGAGCGCCCGGCCCGCCTCCTGGAAGGAGAGCCCGGCCTGCTCGCGCAGGTCGTGCAGCCGCTTGCCGAGTACGACACGCAGCACGGTCGGAGCCCCTGCCGGCCGCGCGTCCCCCACTGTCCCCTCCTCCTGCCGCGCCAACTGCCGTCTGTGACCAGCAGTGTGCCATGCAGTTCGCAAAGCCGACAGGCTGTGCTTTCGATTCTGCAATTTACAGACTGAAGCTTGCCACATCTGACTCGCATCGCACATAGTTGCGGAGTGGTCCCCTCCCAAGACGCACCTTTGCTGGGGCGCCGCGGCGGCTGCTTCGGCGGGCGCCCGCAGGTCGCCCATGCCTACGGGTTCAATTTCCCGGCCCTCAACGCCTCGGTGGCGGAGGCGCGAAGACGAGTCCTCACCCGGCTGCGGGAGTGGGGCATCGACGAAACCGCGTGCGACGACGCCCGGTTGGTGGTGTCGGAACTCTTCACCAACGCGGTGCGGCACACGGACAGCGACAAGGTCAGCTGCCATCTGCGGGTGAACGAGGCGCTGGTGCGCATAGAGGTCGCGGACCACGGCCGCGCCTCCACCGAACCACGGGCGCGCTGCAGCGGGACGGACGAGGAGAGCGGGCGGGGACTGCTGCTCGTCGGCGCCCTCTCACAGGCGTGGGGCGTACGGCCGGACGACGCCGGGAGGGGCCGGGTCGTCTGGGCCGACCTGCCGCACCGCCGGCTCTGTCCCTAGGCGGGACGCCCGCCCTCGCTCGAAAAAGGACCGCATCCGACGGATCGGGCCCCGGTCCCATCCCCGCGAGAGGGATGGAACCGGGGCCCGATCCGTACGCCATGCGACGTCCGGGACCGCTACAGCGGCAGCAGGTCCGGCCGCTTCGGCTCCACGTGGTCGCCCGACGACTCGCCGCGCAGCCGCCGCCCGATCCACGGCACGAGGTGTTCCCGCGCCCAGTGGATGTTGTCCCGCCGCACCTCGGCGGGCGTCCGCTGGTCCTCCGCCGGCCACGGCTGGTCCGGGTCGGCGGGCACCGCCAGACCCAGCACCTGCGCCGCGCGCAGCGCCACCCGCGTGTGCCCGTCCGGCGACAGGTGCAGCCGGTCGTCGCTCCAGGCCCGCCGGTCCTGCACCGAGCGCAGCGACCAGAGGTCGAGTACCGGGCAGTCGTGCCGGTCGGCGATGGCGCGGACGTGCGCCGTGTACGTGGCGATCTTGCCCCGCAGGTGCTTCAGCAGCGGGACGTCCCGGGTGTCGAAGCCGGTGCACACCAGCACCGTGCCGACCGAGGCCCGGAGGTCGGCGACCGCCGCCTCGTACCGCTCGGCCACGTCGTCCGGGTCGGAGCCCGGCCGCAGGATGTCGTTGCCCCCCGCGCAGAACGTCACCAGGTCGGGCGAAAGCTCCTTCGCCCGCGGCACCTGCTCCTCGACGATCTGGTCGAGGAGCCTGCCGCGCACCGCCAGGTTGGCGTACCGGAAGGTGTGCTCCTCCCGCTCGTCGGCCAGGAGTACGGCCAGTCGGTCGGCCCAGCCGATGAACGAGTCGCCGGGCCCCGGATCGCCGACGCCCTCGGTGAAGCTGTCCCCGACGGCTGCGTACGACCCGATCGCGCTCTTGCTCATTGAATTCGAATCGTCTGCCACGTCAGCACATCATTCCTGCTCCCAAGTGACCTACGCCACCGTAACCAGGGGTTGACGTGCCGTGATGTATCCCACCCCGATTGAGTCACCTCATCCGGAATAGGGCGGACGTAAGGTCGGACCGGCGCCGTGTGCCCCTCGGCGCCGCCGACGACCGGAGGAGCGCCCGTGACCCAGACGCCGCAGGTCCCCACGACCGACCCCCTGCTCGCGGGGGTCCGCAACTTCCGCGACCTGGGCGGCCTTCCGGCCGCCGACGGGCGGCGCGTACGGCCCGGAGTCCTCTTCCGCAGCGGCCACCTGGCCCGGGCCACCGAGGCGGACGCGGCGTTCCTCGGCTCGCTCGGCCTGCACACCGTCTTCGACTTCCGCAACGCCGCCGACATCGCGCACCAGGGCGCGGACGTGCCCCTGCCCGGCGTCCGGCACGTCAACCTGCCCATGAGCGACCAGACGGACGGCGACGAGTTCTGGCGGATGGTCCACCAGGGCAGCGCGGAGCAGCTGCACGCCCTCCTCTCCGACGGCCGGGCCGCCGCCCGCATGACCGCCTCCTACCGGTCGATCATCACCCACCGGACCGCCGAGCACGGCGGCGTCCTGCGCGCGCTCGCCGACGGCGACGTCCCCGCCCTGATGCACTGCGCCGCCGGCAAGGACCGCGCCGGCCTCGCCGTCGCCGTCACCCTCCTCGCCCTCGGCGTCCCCCGCGACGCCGTCGAGGCGGACTACCTGCTCTCCGACGCACCGCACCGGCGCTTCCCCGTCCGCCGCGCGACGCCGCTGCCGCCGGAGGCGTTGGAACTGCTGACACCGCTGTTCGCGGCGCGGGCGGAGTACCTGGCGGAGGCGTTCGCGACGATCGACGAGGGGTGGGGGACGGTGGAGCGGTACCTCTCCGAGGGGCTGGGGTTCTCCCCGACCGACCGCGAACGGCTGCGCGAGCGCCTGCTGACGGACTGACGGCACGGGGGCGACCCCCGTCCGCTCCCCCGGTCCGTGGGAACAGAAGACCGGGCCGCGACCGCTGTAACTCCCGCCGAACACACGTCGTTTCACTCGGTATGCGTGGGCGATGGACGGTGGCCTGGGCGCTGTGCGCCGCGGTCGGGGGCGGGTTGCTGTGGGTGTGGCCGCTGCGCGACCCGGCGCGGATATCGGCCGCCGCCGCGGTGGTGAGCGCCGTCGTCGCCCTGTTCGGGGTGGTGTCCGCGTGGGCGTGGCGCGCCGGCGGGGGACGGCGGCGCGCCGGCAGCGCGCAGGTCGCGGACGCGGCGGAGGTGCTGGCCCGCACGGTGCGCCGGCAGTGGGAGGAAGAAGCGATTCTCCGGCAGCTGTACGGTCCGGAACCGCTGCCGCTGGTCTGGTCGGACTGCGCCTGCCCGGAGGTGTCCGACCGCCGTCAGCTCGTGGGCACCGCGGTGGTCTGCCGGGCGGACGAACCCCGGGCGCTGACCGAGGCGTTCGGGTCGCTGGCCCGCCGGCGCCTGGTGGTGCTGGGAACGGAGGGGTCCGGGAAGACGACGTTCGCCGTCCTGCTCGTCCTCGCGCTGCTGCGCGCCCGCACCGCCGGCGACCCGGTCCCCGTCCTCTTCTCGCTCTCCTCCTTCGACCCCGAGCGCGAGAGCGCCGGGAACTGGCTGCGCCGCCGCATCGCCGCGGACTACCCGGCGATGATCGACACCGAGACCTACGGGACCGGCGTCATCGACGACCTCCTCACGGAGCACCGTCTCGTCCCCGTTCTCGACGGCCTGGACGAACTCCCCGAGCGCAGCCGGGCGGCGGCGCTGGCCTCCCTCGACAGGACCCTGCCGGCCGACGCCCCGCTCGTCCTCACCTGCCGTACCGACGACTACGCGGAAGCGGCGCGGAAACGCGGCTTCCTGTCCGGAGCCGCGGTTCTGGAGCCCGCGCCCGTACGCGCCGAGGACGCCCTCGCCTTCCTGGGCCGGGCCACGCCGCCGGGGTCCCGTCAGGACGGCTGGAGCACCGTGGCCGAGCGGCTCGCCCGCGAGCCGCGGTGCCCGGCCGCCGAGGCACTGCGCAGCCCGCTGATGGTCGCCCTCGCCCGGTCCGTCTACGCCGGCACCGCCGACGAGGGCGACGGGGGCGACCACGGCCGCGACCCCGCCGAACTCGTCGACGAGGAACGTTTCCCCACACCGGCCGACATCGAGTGCCACCTCCTCGACGCGCTGGTCCCGAGCCTCTACCGGCGCGCCCGGCAGCAGAACCCCACCCGGGCCTGGGACCCCCGCCAGGCCCGGGACTACCTCACGCGTCTCGCGGCGGGAACGCACGCCCAGGGCGGTGACGACCTGGCGTGGTGGCAGCTGCACCAGTGGATCCCGGCCCTCGCCGGCCCCTGGCGCCGGGCGGCGACGCTCACCTCGCTCGCCTGCGCCGAGTTCCTGCTGGTCACGGTGTTCCTGATGGCCGTTCTGGACGCGCCCTCCCGGACGGAGGCCCTGCGCTGGTTCCCCCAGTCGGCGATGGAGAGCCTCGCCCTTCCCCCGATGCTGGTCCTCAGTGGCCTGATCACCCGCCGGGACCGTACCCTGCCCCGGACGGCCGCCCTGGCCGCCGCCGTCGCCCTGGCCGGCGGCCTCGCCCTGCCGCCGTCGTCGTGGTACTACTACCGCGGCGCTCCCGCCTCGGTGCTGCTGGCCTCCATCGGCTTCTTCTGCTTCGCCGTCTGGCTCGTGCTGCTGGGGGTCGGCCTGCCGACCCCTCCTCGTACCCCAAGCCTCGGCCGCCCCGCCCCGCGGCACTGGCGCGGACAGCTGGTCCGGGCGCTCGTCCTCGTCACCAGTGTCACCGCGATCAGCGAGACCGTCTTCGCCGGGTACACGATGGCCGGCTACCAGTCCGTCCTTCCCCCCGGATCCGTCCCGTGGGGCCTGCTGATCGGTGGCGTGGCGGGCACCGGCCTGGCGGCCCTGGACTGGATACGGGCCCCGGCCACCGGCGAGGAGGTGGCGACCGCCGCGTCCTCCATCCGGGCCGACCGCCTGATCTCACTGATCGGCGCAGGTGCCTGCGCGGTGGTCTTCGTCCTGCCCGAGGCCGTCTTCCGGGCGATGCCCTGGGTCCCGTCCACCCCGCTGCGCACCACCATGTTCGCGGCCGTCGTCGGCCTCGTCCACGGCGCGGTCTGGGGCTCGTTCCTCGCCCTGGCCGCCCACTCCTGGCCGCACTACACCCTCGCCCGCCTGCTCCTCGCCGCACGCGGCGAACTCCCCTGGCGGCTCCAGGCGTTCCTGTCCGACGCGCACCGCCTCGGCATCCTCCGCCAGGTCGGCCCCGTCTACCAGTTCCGGCACGCCCGGCTCCGGGACCACCTGGCGACGCGGCCGACCTCGTCCTGACGGGCTCACCGCCCTCCGGTCAGGAGACCTTCTTCAGCAGCCAGGAGTTCGGGGTGAACGAGGAGTTGACGAAGACCACGCAGCCACCGCTGTAGTACGTCTGGACCTTGACCCAGCCGCTCGGCGGCTGCGCGGAAGCGCAGGCGTTGACCTGGGTGCCGACGGGGAGACCGTCCAGCTGCTTGATCATCTTGATGTTGGAGCCGCTCATCACGCGGCACGAGGCGCTGGTACCCCAGTTGACGTCGACCCAGCCCTCCGGGGTCATCGAGTCGGCGCACACCGTGCGGGTCTCGCCAGGCGACGCCTGGGCGGGGCTCGCCGCGATGGAGGCGACGAGCGTCGCGCCGAGCAGTGCCAGACCCGCGGTGCGGAGTCGTCTCATGAGGTGTCTCCCAAGCCTGAAGAGTGTTGGCCGCATTCAATGGCCTGTGTGAAGGCTTGAGGAGAGCATTTTCGGCCATGACCGTGTCACATGCCGGAGGGGCTCATTCTCCCCGCCCGGCGGGGCACCTCACCGGTTCACCACGGCCTGCTTGACGAGCGTCCGCCCGAAGTCCCACATCAGCGAGCCGCCGCCATGCGCCTCGTCCATCACCGCGGTGAACGCCGCCACGAAACGGTCGACCTCCCGCTCCCCCACGATCAGTGGCGGAATCAGCTTGATGACCTCCAGGTGGTCCCCCGACACCTGCGTCAGGATCCGGTGCTTCTGCAACAGCGGCACGACCACCATCTGCGCGAACAGCCCCTTCCGCGCGGCCTGCAGCATCGTCCACCGACCCCGCAGCGCCAGCGACTTGGGCCGGCCGAACTCGATGCCGATCATCAGGCCCCGGCCCCGGACGTCGTGCAGCAGCTCGTACTTGTCGACGAGCGCGGACAGCCGCGACCGCAGCAGATCCCCCGTGACGCGGGCGTTCTCGACGACGCGCTCGTCCTCCATCACCGACAGGACGGCGAGCCCGGCCGCCATCGCCTGGGCGTTGGAGCCGAAGCTCGCGGAGTGGACGAGGACGCGGTCCATGGAGGAGTAGACCTTCTTGAAGATCCAGTCCTTGCCCAGGGTGGCCCCGACCGGCACGTAGCCGCCGGACAGCGACTTGGCGACGCACACCAGGTCCGGCTCGACGCCCTGCTCGTGCTGGTAGGCGAAGAACTTCCCCGTACGTCCCAACCCCGTCTGCACCTCGTCGGCGATGAGCAGCGCCTTGTGCCGGTGCAGCAGTTCCTGGGCGGCGCGCAGGAAGCCGGGCGGCGGCAGGTGGACGCCCTTGCCCTGGACCGGCTCGACGACGAAGGCGGCGACGTCGCCGCGGCGCAGCTCCCGTTCCAGCGCGTCGAGGTCGCCCAGCTCGATCGCCGTGTCGGGGAGCAGCGGGGCGAAGCCGTCGCGGAAGCCGCTCTCGCCGTTGACGGACAACGACCCGGTGGTCAGGCCGTGGAAGGCGTGCGCGCAGTACAGGACACGCGGTTTGCCGGTGGCGTAGCGGGCGAACTTCAGCGCGGTCTCGACCGCCTCCGTACCGCTGTTGCCGAAGAACACCCGGTCCAGGTGCGGCGCGTACCCGAGGAGCTTCTCGGCGAGCAGGCCGGGCAGCGGCGGGCAGTCGAAGCGGGTGAGGTCGGCGAGCGAGGCGTCGAGCACGTCGTGCAGGGCCTTGCGGACGACGGGGTGGTGGCGGCCGAGGCCCATCACCCCGAAGCCGGCGAGCATGTCGAGGTAGTCGTCGCCGTCGGCGTCCCAGAAGTAGGCGCCCTCGGCCCGCTCGTACACCTTGTCGAAGCCGATGGTGTGCAGCATCCGGGGCAGCTGGTGGTTGAGGTGCCGCGCGTGCAGCTCGTACCGCTCCCCGCCGCGCTCGGCGAGCAGCCGGGCGAGGTCGAAGCCCTTGGTACCTACCGCGTCCTCGGCGGGTTCGACGGTCATGCGTTCTCCTTACGCGCCGGGACGGCGGCCCGGCCCGGGCCCCTCCCGGCGTCCTTGCGGGCCAGGACCGCGCTGATCCGGCCGGCGATCTCGGCG
>NZ_JAIQLH010000103.1 GCF_020037025.1 Streptomyces huiliensis
CCTCCCGGCGTCCTTGCGGGCCAGGACCGCGCTGATCCGGCCGGCGATCTCGGCGGGGGTGAGGCCCAGGTCGGCCAGCACCTCGGAGCGTTTGGCGTGGGCCAGGAACTGCTCCGGGATGCCGATGGCCTCGACGGGCAGGTCCACGTCGGCGTCCCGCAGCGCCTGGGCGACGGCCCAGCCGACGCCGCCGGTGCGGCTGTTGTCCTCGACGACGGCCACCATCCGGTGCCCGGCCGCGAGGGCGGGCAGTTCCGGGTCGACGGGCTTGACCCAGCAGGGGTCGACGACGGTGCAGCCGGTGCCCCGGGCGGTCAGCAGGTCGGCGGCCTCCAGCGCGACCTCGGCCATGGTGCCGACGGCGACGAGCAGCACGTCCGGGGTCTCGGAACGGACCAGGACGTCCATGCCGCCGACGCGCTCCACCGCCGGGATGTCCGCGCCGACGGTCGCCTTCGGGAAGCGGACGACGGTGGGGGCGTCGGAGACGTCGACGGCCTCGCGCAGCTGGGCGCGCAGCCGGGTGGCGTCACGCGGGGCGGCGATGCGCAGCCCGGGGACGACCTGGAGGACGGACATGTCCCACATGCCATTGTGGGACGGCCCGTCCGTGCCGGTGACACCCGCCCGGTCGAGGACGAAGGTGACG
>NZ_JAIQLH010000104.1 GCF_020037025.1 Streptomyces huiliensis
GGGCAGCCGGCCCGCCCGGCGGCCCCGGCCACGGCGAACCGGCCTGCGACACCCGCCGCACCTGCCGCACCCGCGCCCGCCCCCGCGGCTCCAGCACGGCCCGCACCGGCCTCGCCACCCTCGCCGTCCACACCGTCAACACCCGCCACGCCACCCCCGGCAAGGAGCAACCCTCCGGCGCCGACCCCGCCAGCCCCGCCGACCCCGCCGGCCCGGAATCCCCTCCGGCCGCACCGCCTCTACCGGAACGCGGCGACGACGCGGGGCAAGCCCCCCGTACCCCACACCTCCGTGGTCACGCTCACGCTGCTGCTCACCACGCCCGCCGTACTGACCGCGGCCCTGCTCCGCCCCCGCTCCGGCAGCCGCCGCAACCGCTGACGCGAGCACCGACACGGCGCGCCCGCCGGAGCACCCGCGCCCACCCCCGAACGCACACCCGAACCCACACCCGCGAGAAGAAAGCGGAAAGGCGCATTCAGGGCGGCGCCCAAAACAACAAATGCCCCGGCGTATTGACAGCCGGGGCATTTCCTCGCGTATATTGATCGATTCTATGCCTCACCGAAAGCGAGGCGTAGAGAAGCTTTGTAAGGCCATGATATCGGGGCGGGAGTCACAGTGTCAAATGCGTCGGCCCAGGAATTGCGGAACGAGCAGGAATTCATCGACAACCTTCACACACGCCTCGCGGAACTCCGCGACGAGGCGGAAGCCGGCATGAACGCCGCCCTCGCCTCGGGCGCCTCCGGCGGCGGCACCTTCCAGGCCCGGCTGGAGCGCGACGTGCTGGTGGCCGAGCGGTCGGGGCTGCTGGCCGCGTTCAACGCCGGGGAGAACGGGCTCTGCTTCGGCCGGCTGGCGTTCCGCGACGGCCGCGACCACCACATCGGCCGGATCGGCATCCGCCGCGACGACGCCGACCGGACGCCCCTCGTCATCGACTGGCGGGCCGAGGTCGCCCGGCCGTTCTACCTCGCGACCGGCCACACCCCCATGGGCCTGCGTCGCAGGCGCCACATCAGCACCGAGGGCCGCCGCGTCACCGCTCTCCACGACGAGATCCTCGACCTCGCCGACCCCGAGCGCACCGGCCTGGAGGGCAGCGACGCCGACGCCGTCCTCCTCGCCGCGCTGGACGCCGCCCGCACCGGGCGGATGCACGACATCGTCCAGACCATCCAGGCGGAGCAGGACCGCATCATCCGCGCCCCGCACCGCGGCGTCATGGTCGTCGAGGGCGGCCCCGGCACCGGGAAGACGGTCGTCGCGCTGCACCGCGCCGCGTACCTGCTCTACGCCCACCGCGAGCAACTCGCCCGCCGCGCCGTGCTGATCGTCGGCCCGAACCCGGCGTTCCTCGGGTACATCGGCGAGGTGCTGCCGTCCCTCGGCGAGACCGGAGTCCTGCTCGCCACGCCCGGCGAGCTGTTCCCCGGCGTGACCGCCACCGGCACCGACACCCCGCGGGCCGCCGCGGTCAAGGGCGCCGCGGCGATGGCGGACGCGCTGGCCGCGTACGTGCGGGACCGCCAGACGCTGCCCGACCCGGAGCTGGTGATCCCGCACGACGACGGCGACCTCGTCCTGGACGAGGCCATCGCGCGGGCCGCCCGCGACCGGGCGCGCGCCACGAAGCTGCCGCACAACCTCGCGCGCCCCACCTTCGCGTTCGCCGTGATCGACGCCCTCACCACCCAGCTCGTCGAGCGCATCGGGGCCGACCCCTACGGGGGCCCGAACCTCCTCGGCCCGGACGACGCCGCCCAGCTCGGCAAGGCCGTGGCCGCCAGCCGCGAGGTGCACGCCGCCATCGACGCGCTGTGGCCGGCGCTCACCCCGCACCGGTTGGTCGCGGACTTCCTCGCCGACCCCTGCCACGTGCCCCCGGCGGACGCCGACGCGATCCGGCGGGAGGCCGGGCCGTGGACGCCGGCCGACGTACCGCTGTTGGACGAGGCCGCCGAACTGCTCGGCGAGGACGACTCGGCCGCCCGCGCCGCGGCCGAGGCCGCCCGGCAGGAACGAATCGCCTACGCGCAGGGCGTGCTCGACATGTCCTACGGCTCCCGCACCCAGGAGTTCGAGGACCTGGAGGACGAGGACTCCGAGGTGCTGGCCGCCCACGACGTTGTGGACGCCGAACGGCTCGCGGAGCGCCAGGAGGAGGCCGACCACCGCAGCGCCGCCGAACGCGCCGCGGCCGACCGCACCTGGGCGTTCGGCCACATCATCGTGGACGAGGCGCAGGAGCTGTCCCCGATGGCCTGGCGGCTGCTGATGCGCCGCTGCCCGACCCGGTCGATGACCCTGGTCGGCGACCCGGCCCAGACCGCCGAGCCGGGCGGCTGCGGATCGTGGCGGGCGGCCCTCGCGCCGTACGTCGGCGACCGCTGGGAGCACGTCCGGCTGGGCGTCAACTACCGTACGCCCGCCGAGATCATGGAGGTGGCGGCGGAGGTCGTCCGGGCGTCCGGCGCTCCGGAGTTCCGGCCGCCGCGCTCCGTCCGCTCCACGGGCGTCCGGCCCTGGGCGCGGCGGACGGACGACGTGCCGGGTGCGATCGCCGCCGCCGTCGCCGAGGCCGTCTCGGCGGCCGTCGCGGAGCAGGAGGACGGCCGGACCGCCGTCATCGCGCCGCGCTCCCTGCACCCCGCGCTGCTGGCCGCGCTCCCCGACGCCTCCGCCGGGTCCACCCCCGACCTGACCCGGCCGGTCGTGCTGCTCGACCCTCGGCAGGCCAAGGGCCTGGAGTTCGACACGGTGGTCCTCGCCGAGCCGGGCGGACTCGGGACCAGCGACCTGTACGTGGCCCTGACACGGGCCACCCAGCGTCTCGGGGTCGTCCACTCAGGGGCGCTCCCGGCCGGTTTGGCGCCCCTGACAGGGGCGTCCGAGCCCGCACGGTAATCCCGTGCGAGCCCCTCACGCCCGCTCCGGGGCACCCCCTACGGGCCTGCCCCGCCGGCGTGCCGTCCTCTCCCCTCCACGAGGACGGCACGCCCCTCCAAGAGGGCGGAACACCGGCGAAGGGGCGCTCACTTCCCGGCAGACTCGGAAAGGAACGCCAGAATCCGCTTGTTGACCTCCTCCGGCGCCTCCACCATCGGGAAGTGGCCGACCCCCTGGAGCAGAGCCCCGTCGGAACCCTCGGGGAGGGCGGCGACGATGTCGGCCAGGATCTCCTCGTCGACGACCGGGTCCTCGCTGCCGTGCAGGTAGAGAGTCGGCTGCGACGGCAGCTCCGCGAGCACGCGGCCCATCTCCCAGTTCTCCGTCCCGAAGGCGTCCGACGGGAAGTTCTGCCGGTAAAGCCCCAGCCCCATACGGAGGTTGGCGGGGTCGCGCAGCGCGTCCTTGCCGGCCAGCCGGTCCTCGGCGGAGTCGAAGCCCGGGACGTCGCCGCTCCAGTGCTGCCACAGCCAGTCGAGGTAGGCGAAGTCGTTCACGGGCACGAGCTGGTCGGCCACGCCCATCTGGAAGAAGTAGAAGTGGCTGTTCTTGTGGATCTGTTCGGGGACGGCGGCCCTCCGCTCGTAGAACCGCACCGGCGGCACGTCCGCGACGACCACCCGCGACCAGCGCTCCGGCGCGTGCGCGGCGGCGCCCCAGGTGGTGAACCCGCCCCAGTCGTGCCCGATGATCACGGCGTCGCCGTCGCCGCCGAGCGCCTCGTGCAGCGCGTTGGCGTCCGCGATCAGGTCCTTCATCAGCATGCTGCCGTCCGCCGGCACCTGGCTGGGCGCGAAGCCTCGCATGTACGGCGCGACGGCCCGGTACCCGGCCGCCGCGAGCACCGGCATCAGGTGCCGGAACATCCCGGGCGTCTCCGGGAACCCGTGCAGGAGCAGGGCCAGCGGCCCCTCGCCCTGCTCGACGTAGGCGAGCTCGACGCCGTTCACGGTGATGCGCTTGGTTTCCACGTTCTTCCCCCACGGAGTTCACGACCAACGAACGCACGCCTGTAACGAACGTTCTATTCAGACGCGAGTCACAGTAGCACCCTCTGGAACGATCGCTCTACTCAACTCTTTCCCCCGCCCGGACATCCCCCGGGCATCCCCCGGACATCCGCCGGACACTCGCCCGAACGGCCCCGAGGGTGTGGATCCCGCCACCTCCTGGGTAGCGAGTGAGGCAGCCGACGCGAAGGAGCCACCGTGCGGATCAACGAGGCCGTCGCCCTGGTGACGGGCGCCAACCGCGGCATCGGGCGCGCCCTGGTGACCGAGTTCCTGTCCCGCGGCGCCGCCCGCGTGCACGCCGCCGCGCGGGACCCGCGGACGCTGGAACCGCTGGTCGCCGAGGCCCCGGACCGGATCGTCCCGCTCGCCCTCGACATCACCGACCCGGCCGCCGTCACCGCCGCCGCCGAGGCCGCGCCCGACGTGACGCTCCTGGTCAACAACGCGGGCCGGCACGCCATGGGCCACCTGCTCGACATGGACCTGGCCGACGTCGAGGAGGTCATGCGGACGAACTGGCTGGGCACCCTCCGCGTCCTGCGCGCCTTCGCCCCCGTCGTGGAGCGCAACGGCGGCGGGGCCGTCGCCAACCTCATCAGCATCGGCGCCTTCGGCGGCACCGCCGCGATGGGCCCCTACCCCGCGTCCAAGGCCGCGCTCGCCCTGCTGACGCAGGCCGTCCGGGTGGACCTCGCCCCGCGCGGGATCACCGTGCACGGCGTCTTCCCCGGCCCCGTCGAGACCGACATGCTGCGCTACGCCGCCGGCCACCTGCACGACATCGACGCCATCCCGGTGGCGTCGGCCGCCGACGCGGCCCGGGCCATCGCCGACGGCATCGAGGCCGGCGACGAGGAGATCTTCCCCGATCCGTACGCCCGGGAGATCCAGGAGGGGCTGCGGACGGACCCCAAGGGGGTGGAGCGGTTGCTCCTCTCCATGGAGTGACCCGTGGCCGTGGCATGCCCCGCCCCCACGGCTCGGCCCACCTCCACGGCCCGGCCCGCCCCCACGGCCCGACCCACCTCCATGACGTGACCCGCGTCCACGCAGTCACCCCCAGACCCCATGCCCCACATGCGAAGCACCCGCCCCCGCGAGACCATCGGTCCCATGGAGCACGAGCACACCCTCCGGCTCGCCCAGCAGGAGGACGCCGACGCGCTGCTCTCCCGCAGCCCGCTCGCCGCCCTGGTCGGGATGCTGCTCGACCAGCAGATCCCGATGGAGTGGGCCTTCACCGGCCCGTACACCCTCGCCCGCCGGCTCGGCCGCGACGACCTCGACGCGCATGAGATCGCCGCGTACGACCCGGAGGCGTTCGCCGAACTGTGCGCCGCCAAACCCGCCGTCCACCGCTACCCGTCCGCCATGGCCGGGCGGATCCAGCGGCTCTGCGCCCACCTCGCCGAGCGGTACGACGGCGACGCCGCCGCCGTCTGGCGGGACGTCGCCACCGGCCCGGAGCTGCTGCGCCGCCTCACGGACCTGCCGGGCTTCGGCCGCCAGAAGGCGCAGATCTTTCTCGCCCTCCTGGGCAAGCGGCTCGGGGTGCGCCCCGACGGCTGGCGGGAGGCGGCGGGCGCGTACGGCGAGGAGGGGAGCCACCGGTCGGTGGCGGACATCACCGGCCCCGACTCCCTCCGCGAGGTCCGCGCCTTCAAGCAGGCGGCCAAACAGAAGGCGAAACAGGAGAGGGAGCGGGAGAAGGAACGGGCGAAGACGGCGGCATCGAAGCGCTGAACGGACCGCGGCTCCCGGTATGCGGCTGATTGTCGCCTTCCCACTCCCGTGCCATGGCTGCGCTCGGCACCACCGGCCCGGTAGGCTTTCCGTGTGATCTTCAAGCGCATCGGAAACGGTCGGCCGTACCCCGACCACGGCCGGGAAAGCACCCGCCAGTGGGCGGACGTCGCCCCGCGCCCGGTACGCCTTGACCAGCTGGTGACCACCAAGCAGCAGCTCGACCTGGAAACGCTGCTGGCGGAGGACTCGACCTTCTACGGCGACCTCTTCGCCCACGTCGTGAAGTGGCAGGGCGACCTCTACCTCGAGGACGGCCTGCACCGCGCCGTGCGCGCCGCGCTCCAGCAGCGCCAAGTGCTGCACGCCCGCGTGCTCGAACTGGACTGAGCCCCCGGCGCCGGCCGGACGGCGTCCCGGCAGGGGTCTGCCGCCCCTCCGGTCTCTTCGTTCACGGCCGTTTCCGGCCGTTATTGGCCCTTTTGGGTTGGGGTCGGCGCAACCGTTGATCATCTAGTAGGCACCGGCTCCCGCCCGCACTACGCTGCGCCCATGAGCATGCTCACCCCTCCTGGCATGGGCGGCAAGTACCGCGTCACGGGCCGTCGGTTCCCGCATATGCGCCGGCCGAGGAATCCGCGGAGGGTCGTGCTCGCCGCGGTCGCCGCGGTGGCCGTCCTGGGGCTGGGCGGCTGGGGGACGGTCCAGCTCGTGGACGTCTTCTCGGGCGGCGGGGGCGGCTCCCCGCAGGCGGCGCGGAAGAGCGCCGACTGCGCCCGGGACGGGCAGGGCGACAAGACGGACGCCCGGGCCGCCGGGCACCCGGTGCCCCGCGAGGCACTGCCCCGGCCCGCCGACATCACCGTCAACGTCTACAACGCGACGCCGCGCAGCGGCCTGGCCAAGACGACCGCGGACGAGCTGAAGGCGCGCGGCTTCCGCATCGGCAAGGTGGGCAACGCCCCCGCGCCCTACGACAAGAACGTCGAGGGCACGGCGCTGCTGCTGGGCTCGCCCGAGGAGACCGAGGGCGCGCTGCGCGTCCTGGAGGAGCAGGTCGGCGAGGCGGCGGTGAAGAGCGACGTCCGCAAGGACAAGGACATCGACCTGATCATCGGCACCGGCTTCAAGGAGCTCAGGCCCGCGCCGGACGCGAGCCGGGCCCCGGCCGCGCCCCGGCCGACCCCGCCGTCCCCCGCGCCCTCGAAGAGCGCGGGGAAGTGCTGAGAGCGGGGACGGGGCCCGGTCGGGGCGCTTGGGCCGGGTGGAACGCCTGCGCCCGAACCGGACGCCCGGGCCCGAACGGAACCCCGAGCCCCGGCCGGGACGCCTGACGAGCCGACGGCTCAGCCGGCCGTCCCGTACATGCGGTCGCCCGCGTCGCCGAGGCCCGGCACGATGTAGCCGTTCTCGTTGAGCCGCTCGTCCACCGAGGCGGTGACGACGGTCACCGGCGTGCCGGCGAGCTCGCGCTCCATGACCTCGACGCCCTCGGGCGCGGCGAGCAGGCAGATGGCGGTGACGTCGTCGGCGCCACGCTCTATCAGCTCGCGGATCGCCGCGACCAGCGTGCCGCCGGTGGCCAGCATCGGGTCGAGCACGTACACCTGGCGGCCCGAGAGGTCGTCCGGCATCCGCGTCGCGTACGTCTCCGCCTTGAGGGTCTCCTCGTTGCGGATCATGCCCAGGAAGCCGACCTCGGCCGTGGGCAGCAGCCGGACCATGCCGTCGAGCATGCCCAGGCCGGCCCGGAGGATCGGCACCACCAGCGGGCGCGGGTGGGACAGCTTGACGCCGGTGGTCGCGGTGACCGGCGACTCGATGTCGACCTGTTCGGTCCGCACGTCCCGCGTCGCCTCGTAGGCGAGCAGGGTGACCAGCTCGTCGGCGAGCCGCCGGAACGTGGGGGAGTCGGTGCGCTTGTCGCGCAGCGTGGTGAGTTTGTGCGCCACCAGCGGGTGGTCGACGACGTGGATCCGCATGACATCGACATTAACCGAGCTTTCGGACACCGGCTCCCGGCCCCGGAATGCCGCACGGTGGCATCACCCCGCCACCTAGGGGGAAAGTGGGCACGTACGCCCGGCCCGCACCGCCGGGCGAGACCCTCGGCACGAGGTGGTGCTGCGCATGGCCGACCGTGACGAACGCGATGCCGGAGCTCGTACGGGCCCCAAAGGCCCGGCGGAACGGGCTGCTCCGGGGAGACGGGCCAGGGAGCGGCCCCGGGAGCGCCCGGCGGAACGGAACGGCGAGCGGACCGGTGAACGGACCGGCGAACGAGGCGCGGACCCGGCCGCGGAACGGGCCCGCGAACGCCCGGTGGGCCCGGGCACCCCTTTGGACGACGACGCGGAGCGGCGGCGCCGGCGCGCCCAGTTCCTCCGTGAGCTGAACGAGGCCCGGGAGCTCCGCGACCGGGTGCAGCCGCGCCGGGCGCGGGCGGCGCGCATGCGCCAGCAGATGCGCATGCGCACCTTCCGATGGTGACGACCGTCACTTCGACACCCCACTCCCCGCCCCGCTCCGCACCCCGCTCCCGAATCCGGGATTTCCCCGGGTCCAAGCGAGGGGAGCCCTTCCGGGAAATCCCGGAAGGCGCTCCGGGACGGCCTCGAACGCACCCCGGATGGCGGTCCGGGCCACCCCGACGGCGCCGTATCCCCCGGAACGTCCCCCGGAATCTCTCGGACTACTGCACGACGCAGCGCGGAAGACCTCTCGCAACGGCCGGGTTTCTGCCACGATTCCGAGTGGGCGGGGTGCTGTCCCCGTCCGGCCCGGCACCGCCTATGACCAGTGGGAGAGTCACGGTGTACTTCGCCGCATTGCTCGCGCGCTCCGACGACGGGTGGGAAGCGAGCGACACAGACCTCGACAACGTGGAAACCCTGTCCGACCTCGTCGACCTGGCCCGTGACGCCGCGCTCGACGACGACACGGTCCTGGTGTTCATCGAGCAGGAAGGCGCCTGGTTCGGCATCGTCCGGGTGGACGGCGAGGACGACCCGCGGATCTTCCTCTCGGACGGCCCGCTCGCCAAGCGGAGTTCCTACGGCTCGATGCTCATCGACGAGCTCCTCGGCCGGGACGAGGACGGGGCCGACGACCTCGACACCCTCGACCTGGACGGCACCGAGGACGGCGAGCCGGAGCCCGCCGAGGACGAGGCCGACACCGCGGCGGCGGTGCCGAGCGGCCCGCTGGGCGACCCCCGGCTGCTGGAGGACGTCGGCATCGACGGGCGCCGGCTCCTCACCCTGGACGGGGACGCCCTCAGCGAGATCGCCGACGCCCTCGGCTGCACCGACGTCCTGGAGGCCGTCCGCTGACGGCCGCGGGGGCCACGGGGGCCAACGGGGCCACGGGAGCCGCGGGGCGTGCGGCCCGGCGGGGCTCGCCCACACTGGTCCCATGAACCACGCCGCCCCCGGCCGCCCGCCCGGTCCCGACCCCGTCCCCGACCCCGTCCGCGATCCCTGGCTCCCCGCGATGCGGGCCGCCCTGGAGGAGGCCGCGCGGGCCCCGGGCACGGGTGACGTCCCGGTCGGGGCCGTCGTCCTGGCCCCGGACGGCACGGTGATCGGCCGCGGCCGGAACGAGCGCGAGGCCACCGGCGACCCCACCGGCCACGCGGAGGTGCTCGCCGTCCGCGAGGCCGCGCGCGCCGTCGGCGAGTGGCGGCTGTCCGGCTGCACCCTGGTCGTCACCCTGGAGCCGTGCACCATGTGCGCCGGCGCCATCGTCCTCTCCCGGCTCGACCGCGTCGTCTACGGCGCCGCCGACGAGAAGGCGGGCGCCGTCGGCTCCCTCTGGGACGTGGTCCGCGACCGCCGCCTCAACCACCGCCCGGAGGTCATCGCCGGCGTCCTCGCCGACGAGTGCGCCACCCTCCTCACCGCCTTCTTCCGCACCCGCTGAGCCCCCTCCGCCCCCGCTTCCGGAGAACCGATTTCGGACCACGGCCACTCGTCCGCTAAGCTCTCTCTCGGTAGCGTGTCCGAGCGGCCTAAGGAGCACGCCTCGAAAGCGTGTGAGGGGGCAACTCCTCCGTGGGTTCAAATCCCACCGCTACCGCTCTTCAGACGAGGGGCCCGACCTGATCCAGGTCGGGCCCCTCGTCGTGCTCCGTCTCAGATTCCGTCTCGTTTGGCTTCTCCGGGGTCCATGGGCGGCTTCTCCGGCGCCTCGTCCGCCGCCGGCTTCCAGATGAGTCCACCAACCCGCCGGGCGACGTCCTGCCGGATGGGGTCGATCACGTGCTGGTAGCGGGCGGCCATGGCGGTGGACGACCAGCCCATGACCGACATCACAGTGCGCTCGGCGACTCCGAGGATGAGGAGCACCGTGGACGCCGTGTGCCGGGCGTCGTGGAGGCGGCCGTCGCGTACGCCCGCCGCTTTCAGGAGCCGCTTCCAGTCGTCGTAGTCGGTGCGCGGGTTGATCGGTTCGCCGGTCTCACTGGCGAAGACCCAGTCGCCCTCCTGCCAGGAGCTCCCGGCGACCTCCCGTTCGGCGGCTTGTTGACCTTGGTGTGCCTTCAGGAGTTCGACCAGCGGTTCGGGCAGGCCAATCACCCGCTTCCCGGCTTTGGACTTGGTGTCGTCGGTGTCCTTGTTCGTGCGGACGCGGTCCGGGCAGTGCCCCGCGTACTTCCGCCCGCAGTTCCCGTAGCAGCCGTGGACGTACTTCGGTCGGAGCCTGTTCCGGCGGACGCGGATCGCCCGTCCGGCGAAGTCGACATCCGACCAGCGGATGCCGAGCGCCTCACCCTGCCGGAGCCCGAGTGCGAGGGCGAGGGCCCAGCGGGCGCCGTTCCGCCCCCGGCCGGCCTCCGCCAGGAGGCGCTGCACCTCCTCGACCGTGTACGGCTCCACCTCCTTGTCCGTGAGACGGGGTGCCTTCGCCAGCGAAGCCACGTTCCGCACGACGTGGTTCCGGCGCATGGCCTCGTTGAGGGCCACCCGGATCGTCCTGTGGGCCTGGTGGGCGGTGGCCGGCGCGCTGCCGTTGAGCTGCATCCGGCGGTACAGCCCCTCCAGGTGCTCCGGCTCCAGCCGGTCCAGCCGGTGGGCCCCGACTCCCGGGATGAGGTGCACGTTCACCGCGACGCGGTAGCCGGAGTACGTGGACTCCTTTACGACGGGCGGGGCCGTGATGTTCTGGAGCCAGTGTGTGAGCCACGCCTTCACGGTCCACGCCTTGCCCGCCTTGCGGACGGCCCCCGCGTCGCGCTGCTTCTCCAGTTCCCGGACGGCCTTGATGACCTCGGCCTGGGTCTTGCGTTCGATGTGGCGCCGGTCCGGGCTCCCGTCGTCCTTCACCCCGACTGTGACCCGGCCGTGCCACTTGCCGTCCTTGCCCTTGTAGATGCTCGAAGCCCCGTTGGGCCGACGAGTTCCCATGAGAAGCCTCCTCAGGCCATGTCGGACGTCGAGAGTGCGGTGAGGTACTCGCGGAGCGCCTCCACGGGGACGCGGCGCAGCCGGCCGATCACGACGGACTTCACGGCACCCTGCGAGAGGAGCCGGAACATCAGCGTCCGACCGATGCTGAGCCGCCGGGCGGCTTCCTCCACGGTGAGAGCCGCCAGCGTCTCGTCGGTGCCCTCGGACTGGTTGACGATCACAACGGCCTCCTCGGCGGGTGCGTGACTTCCGTGACGATGTGACAGCTGTGACACGCGGCTCATGTCTCGTCTCCACCCGCGCCAGGGACGGCGTAGCCGCCGGCGTCTCGCATCAGTTGGACGTCGTTGGCCATCCGGGAGCAGGTCTGTCGGACGAGGGCCGGGTCGAGGCCGGTGCCCTCGGCGATCTGCTTGGGCTTGGCGCCGGGGTTGTCGCGGACGTAGCGGAGGACGGTGGCGCGGGTGTCGCCGATGGTGTGGGCGGCGGCGGGGCCTTCGAGGAGCTGCCAGGCGCCGGCTTCGGCGTAGAAGCGGAGGGCGTACTCGGCCTCGTCGACGTCGCGGCCGGTGACGTGGAGGACGCCGTCGGCCTGGCCGCGGGAGCGCTTGAGGACGAGGGTGGCGTCGGCGGCGCCCGCCAGGCCGTTGGTGCCGGAGACCTCGGCGAGGAAGTCGTCCGAGCCGGCCTTGCGGACGTGGTGGACCAGGACCATGGCGATGCCGTAGTGGTCCGCGATCCGCTTGGCATGGCCGACCGCGGCGTAGTCGGCGTCGTAGGCCGAGGTGCCCGGGGCGGACGGGCCGCGCATCTTCGCGAAGACGTCCACGATCACCATCCGGGCGTCGGGGTTGCGCTCCACCCACTGGGCGATGGCCTCGTTGCCGCCCTGCGGGAGAGGCGGGCAGGAGGTGGCCAGCGTCAGAGCGGCCGGCGCCGGCTCGCCGCCGAGGATCTTCCGCATGCGCGTCTGGAGCCGACGCGGGGTGTCCTCCAGGGCGAGGTACAGCACCGGGCCGCCCTCCACCGGGACGGTGTCCATTGCCTGGCCGCCGGCGGCGACGGAGAGGGCCAGGCCCAGGGACAGCCAGGACTTGCCGACCTTTGGCGGACCGGCGAGGAGGTTCACGCCCTCGGAGATGATCCCGGGCACCGCCCAGCGCGGTTCGGGGAACTCCGCCGCCATCAGCTCGTCCGCGGTCCATGCGGTGCGGATGCGCTGCTGGGCGGGCTGGAGGGGCTGCGGCTCCGCAGAGGTGGAGTAGAGGTGCAGCGGGGGCTCGGTCATGCCGCCCTCCGTGCCACGGTTCGCGGGCGGCGGGCGCCGGCCTTCAGGCCCGAGGCGATCGTGCGTCGGGCCTCGCGGTCGCCCTGGCCGACGCGGAGCGCGGCGACCGCCAGCCACTCGGTCACGTCGGCAGCGCTCAGTTCACCCCCGGCCACGAGCTGCCCGAGGGCGACGGACGCGAGGTAGAGGGCGTTGTTGTGGCCGTGCGCCGGGGAGTTGGCGACCTTGGCGAGCTCGCCGTTCACGGCCGCCTTGAGGTAGCCGCTGCGGCGGTCGGAGCCGAGCGTCACGGTCACGGGCTTCTGCGGGGGAAGGTTCGCCGGTCGAAGGAGGTCGAGCAGCCAGCGCGGCAGCGGGGCCGGGTCGACGTCGCTGACGCAGGTGTACAACTTGCCGTTGGCGATGCTGCCGGCGCCTACGACGCAACCGCCCGTCGCCCGGGTGTCGATCTTCCACCCGAGTGTGCCCGCGGTGTTGCGCAGCTCGACGTCCTGCGGCGCGGCGAAGTAGAGGTGGGTTCCGCCGCCGGCCGTCCGGATGATGTGGGTGTCAGTGGGGAACGGCTGTCCGTGCTCCGCCGCGAGGCGGGCCAGGGCGTCCACGCCGGTGGTCACCTTCGACGGCGTTCCGGCGGGCGGCAGGTCCCGGCCGTGCTTGGGCACGTCCAGGTCGATCACGACCAGCTTCGACGGGCCGGTGGCGATGCCGACGTTGAAGGAGGACGCGGTCCAGCAGCGGGAGATGCGCGTGACGTCGGTCGTCGCCCGCCGCTCCCACGCGCGCACCGCCGGGCACTTGCCGCCGTGCCGGATCGGGAAGACCTTCCAGCCGCGCTCGGCCGCCGCAAGAGCGGCGTCCAGCAGCGGGCGAAGGCTGTTCTGAGGCATGCTGGTGACACCTCCTGTGTCTTGGTTGGGATGGGAGGCCGGGGCAGCGGGCGTCCTTGACCCGTCGACCGCTGCCCCGGGATACGCGGTCCTACGAACGGCTCCAGGCCAGGTAGGCGTGGCGGACGTACTCGCGGTGGTCGTCCGCGGTGACCAGCTCCAAGCCCCTCGGGCTCAGCCCCTCGTGCATGGCGTCGTAGCGCACCAGCTGGAGCGCCGCGGCGCCGGCGGCCTCGATCGCCGACGCCGCCACCTCCGGGGCGTAGTTCGCCGCCTCCTTGATCGCGATGCGGTCGAACACGGCGGCCTTGCGGAGCCAGAACTCGCGATCCGGCTCCGAGGCCCGCTGCCTTGCCACCCAGCCGATCTCGGCGATGATGCTGGGGGCGTTCACGTAGGCGGTGGCGGGGTCGGAGGTGGGCGCTTCCGTGGTCATCGGTTCTCCTCGTCGTCCTCGTTCGTCCGGGTCATGAGGGCGAAGTGCAGAGCGCTCTCGGCCTGCTCGCCGAAGGCGTACGCGGCGTCGGCCAAGGCGACGGAGAACTCGTCCGCCGAGCAGCGCAGCTTCGTCGCGGTGTCCTCGACCTCGTCCAGGCGCTGAAGGAGCGCGCTGCGGAGTTCCGCCAGCCGGGAGGCGCCATCCCACTGCCCCAAGTGGCCGGCCGGATCGGGCAAGTGGATGGGCGGCAACGTGTACCAACCGTCATCACGCCGCAGTTCGGCGTATCGGGGGCGCTCCCCGACGAGTACGGACAGCGCCGCGGCAGCCGCTCCGTGGGCGTAGGCGAGGGCGGTGTTCTCGTACAGCCGCTTCGTGGAGTTCTCCAGCCGCCGGTAGGCGTGAGCGACCTGCCAGATGGCGACGTCGTGCGGGCGGAAGAAGGGCTCCCCGGGGACGCTCAGCACCCCGTCCACCGGGAGGAGGCGGTGCGGTTCGACGCTCCAGGCGACGGTCGTCGCCGTGTTGTTGGCCATGCGCAGCTCCCGAGCCGCCGCGCCGAGCGCGAAGACGCTCTCGGTCAGGCTCTGGAACCAGGCAACAGCAGGCTTGGTCACGAATGGTCCTCCCTGCTCGTTCGGGCCGGGCTGTCCGGTCCTCCGCACGGCCTCACCTCCGGCGAACGGGAGTTGAGGCCGCACAGGGGGCCGTCAGCGGAGGGCGTACCGCGCGGCGTCGCCCTCGCCGGCCGCGTCCAGCAGGGCGCGGAGGTCGCCGCCGACCGCGGCGAGGCGGTGCTCGATCGCCTGCCAGGACTCGGGGTCGATGGCCATCAGGGCGGCGATGGCGACCGGCCCCTTACCCCGTTCGAGGGCGCTGAGGACGTCGCGGAGTTCCGCCGCGGCCATCAGGGAGATGCGGGGGACGGTCGTCCGGCACTCGCACATGGTCGTCTCCTTGTCGGTGGTGGTCACTTGCCGAAGTCGCGGACCGCGCCGCTCAGGGCGGTCATGATCTGGTCGATGGAGCCGGCGGCGCCGGTCCGGGAGAGGTAGAAGCCGAAGAGGACGGCCACCACGGCGGCGCCGATGCCCAGGGCCTTGAAGCGGAGGAGCAGGGCCAGGAGCACGCCGAACAGCGCGAGGGCGGAGATCGACACGAACACGGTGAGCTCCTTCGGAGTCAGCGGGTGCCGTCGCGGTGGACCCGCGAGGCGAGGTTGTAGAGGTGGCGTCCGACGCGGACGCGCTTGCCGTGGCCGCGGCAACGGCGGCAGTCGCGACCGCGGGAGATCCGGCCGCGGCGGTTCTTGCGGACCTGGAAGCCGAAGCCGCGGCACTTCCGGCAGGTGCCGAGGGGGCTGACGGCGCAGAGCGCGGCGTAGCACAGGGTGATGAGGAGCAAGGCGGGTATAGCGGAGAGGGCGGAGCTCATCAGGGGCCTCCCGGGCCGGTTCACGGACGTGCTCGGGGAGGGCCGCTAACCGCTAGCGGCCTGGTCACAGCAGGTTTCTGGCGCTAGCGGGGCCGCTAACGTTAGCGGGGTGCGCTGCTAGCGCCGGCGGCCCCGGCGGTCATCCCGCTTCTTGCCTTCCGTCACGGTCAGCGACGGTTTCGACGATGTCGGTCCGGACGATGCCGCGCCGGTTGACGACCTTGCCGTTGAGACGCCGGCCGATCTGCACGGTCTCGATCCCGAAGGGCTTGAGCGCGGCGGTCAGTTGCTCGGCGGCCCAGCCGGCGTAGGCGTCGGGTCGCAGCTCCTCCAGGCGGCCGACGACCGTCTCGTTCCAGACCTTCGGCTCGTTCGCGGGGACGACGGCGAGGATGTCGCGGAGGAGGTCGAACGAAGCGACGGCTTCGGCGACGGGGTCCGCGCCGAGGGCGTGGCCGGTGAGGGTGCCCGCCGCTTCGCGCAGCGCGTACGCGCGGGCCGCTACCGCGTCGGCCGCCGGGGCGTCGACGTACGCCGCGCTGACGATCCGGGCGTCGGCGCCTTCGCCGACGAAGTAGTGGATGCCCTTGTCACCCCACGCGAACATCGTCGCCCGGACGCCCCGCTTGTACGCGGAGGTGCCCAGCACCATGTCGTTCTCCAACTGCCCCATGACCTTGAGGCACCACCGGTTGGACGCGTTCGCCGAGATGCCGGTGGGCAGGGACCGGGCATCCGGCCGCTGGGTGGAGAGGAGGAGGGTGATACCGAGGGCAGGCCCCCGCTTCACCAGATCCGTGCAGATCTCCTCGAACTCCCGGCCGTGCTTGGGGTGCTCGAACCACACCTGACACTCGTCCGCGCCGATCACGATCGGGCGCAGGCCCAGAGACTTGTTGTCGGCCAGTTCGCTGGTGACCTTGGACTCGGGGCAGAGGTCCCGCGGCAGGTTGCGGATCACCTTCGCCCGACGGCGAAGTTCCTCCCGGACGCTGCGGAGCACGGCCAGGGCGTAGTCGATGTCCTCGTCCTCGTCGCCGGCGCGGTAGCTGTGGGCGACGCGCTCCAGCGGGCCGAAGTCGCCGGTTCCCTTGAGGTCGAAGACGTGCAGTTCGGCGCGCGGGTCCAAGGCGGCGACGAGCAGGAGCAGCCGGAGGAGGAACGTCTTGCCCATGCGCGGGATGGCGCCGATGATCCCCGAGATGTACATGAGGGTGACGTCGACCCAACGGCCGCGCTGGTCCGTGCCGTAGGGAGCCAGCTTGAACAGGTCGACGGCGCCATCCTTCAGCAGCGGCCAAGCCGGCTTCTTGGCCTTCGACATGTCCTGGTCCCCGACCCACAGCACGAGTCGGCCGGTGTGCTCCTCCGGAACGGCTTCGGGCCAGACGCAGCCGAGCGGCCGGCGGAGACCCGACGCGAGCCGGTCGCGGCGGTCGATCACGTCCGTGACGGTCACGCCGTACGGCAGGTCGCCCTCGGCCCGCCAGCCGGGGCCGTCCCGCGTGATGGGGGCCGTGAAGACGAAGCCGTCCTGTCCCTTGCTCTGCGCCTGGCCGATGGCCGAGATACCCAGAGCGCCGAGGGCCCGCAGCACGATGTCGCTGGTCAGCTTCTGCGTCTTCGGCGTCTCCACGGCGCGGGTGATCACCGGGGCGTCCGCCGGGGTGCCGAGGTGGCCGAGCGCCAGCGCCAAGACGCCGAGGGAGACGGCCTGGAGCCAGCCGGGGGCCAGCACATACAAGGCCAGCGCGGCCCCGAGACCGATGAGCGAGGCCAGGACGGCGGTGAGCGTCCGCAGCCGCACCCGGCCGTCCCGCTGCCGGCAGAGCTTGAGGTACTCGCCGACGTCTTCCCGCCGTACCGCAGCGAGCCGGACCGGCTCCCCTTCGGCGTCGGACACCCACCGCATCGCTCCGCCGACGAAGCGGGCGGCGCCGCGCGGCGCCTGCAGGGTGAGGCGGGCGGCGTACACCGGGGAGCGCCAGAGGTGGTAGGCCGTCACGTGGCCGTAGTGGCCAGCGGCCCAGGTTGCTGCGGTCTTCAGTTCCGCCCGGTCGCGCATCCACGACGGGACGATCGGGCGGCGCTTGGCGCCGGTGATCCTTGCCATGAAGCCGGGGGCCGCCGGGGCCGGCCCGTCGACCATGACCGTGGTGCCGGGGTTCTGCGTCGCCGCCTGGGCGTGGGTGGCGCGGACGTCGTCGAGGTGGTGCACCGTGCCTTCGTCCCCGGTGCGCTGATCTCTGTCGTCGTCCTTCTCGTGTCGCACTGACAGTCCTTCCTTGAGGGATGGAGCGGGGCCCGACGAGCGGCCGGCCCGGGATTGCGACGTGCGGGTGGATCAGGAGTCGGCCGCGTCGGGCAGGGCTTCCCCGCGGCCGTCCACGAGGGCGAGCTGTCCGGCGCCCGGCCGTCGTCCGCGCTCGTTGTCGAGCCTCACGAAGACGCCGTGCACGTAGCTGGGCGCGCGGGTGGCCCGCTTGGCCGTCTCGCGGACGCTGAGGCCGGCGGCCCATCCGTCCTCGATGACCGCTTGAGCGTCGGCTGTGCTCAACTTCGCGGCCGACTCGGCGGCCTCGGTCTCTTCGGCGCGTTCAGGTGAACGGTCCGGGCTGTTCACCTCTTGAGCTGCGGGGCTTTCCGCGGTGCGGATCAGGTGCGGATACCCCTGCCGGCGCACGGCTTCCGTCGCCTGCCGCATCTGGTCGCGCACCTGGGCGGCCAGGGCGGACGCCACGGGGTCCGGCGCGGACGCGGCCCACGGCGACGGGAGTTCGACGGTGGCCAGCCCCGCCGCGTGCCGCCGGGCGGCGAGCTGGTCGAGCAGCCGGCTCCGCTGCTCGGCGTCGACGCCCACGGATGCCCGCGCCACCGCCACCGCGAGCCGCCGGTTGAGCCGCCGGCCGCGCCGCGTGGCGCGCTTCTCCGGCGAGGTGTCGGCCAGGCGGGCGGCGAGTGCGACCGCCCTCGCGGTGGCCCGGTCGCGGGTAATCTGCGCCGCGTCGCGGTTTCGCTCGGCGACGCCGAGGTGCGAGAGGAGCCGTTCCCGCAGTTCCTTGCTCAACACCGCGACAAGGCCGTGGGACTTCGCTTCCGGACGGCGGTGGCGGAGTTCGATGCCCATCGCCAGGTGCCACAGCATCGCGGCCATGACCGGCCCGACGAAGGCCCGTACGGTCCCGCCGACCACGCCGGATTCGGCGTACGCCGGGATGACCTGCACGCCGGTGATCAACCAGACGAGCACTCCGGGGGCGCCAGGCGCTCCGGCAGGCCCGTTCAGGTTCTGCCGGGCCATGAGCGCGGTGGCGAAGAGGGCGAGCTCCGCGGCCGCGAACATCGCGGCCCGCTCGGCCGCGCTCCCCATGTCGAGATAGTCGGCGGCGAACCGCCAGCTGGTGTCGGCGCTGTAGGCCGTGCAGCCGGCGGCGGCCAGCGCGGCCACGCCCACGGCGGCCGAACCCCGCTTTCGGCCGGCCCGCCGACCGCGCAGCCCCCGCCACATCAGCCAGACCGCCGGGAGGGCGACGGCGGGAGCCCAGGTGGGCATAGACATGACCATCACGCCGCCCTCGTGGGGCGGTTCGGCCACGTGTCGACCTTCACCCTCCACAGGGCGGTGCTGTTGAGGTAGGCGGCGTACAACGCGTCCTCCGCCGCGACCTCGTCCGTCTCACTCAGCTCCAGGAGCTCCGCGAGCACGGACTCGGCCACCGCCAGGCGGGCCGCCCGCTCCTCGGCGGTCTCCCCCGCGACACCGTGGAAAAGCTCCCTGAAGTCCTCCGGGGACACCCGGCTCCCATCGGACGTCCGGTCCCGTAAAACCTTGCTGACCTGCTCATCTTCTACGTACGAACGCATCGTCTCTCCTGCGCCGTCGGTGGGCGTCGGTGGGATGGAGAGCCGGGCGGTGAGCCTCCGTTGACCCGTCGATCACCGCGCCGGCCGGGGGGGTGGGGTGGTCAGATGCGGAACCGCCGGGGCCGCACCAGGCGGCGCGCGAACCCGTAGAGGTACGACACGGCCATGTAGCCGCCGAGGCTCGTCAGGCCGACGACGAGCCAGTCCGCGCCCAGACCGCGGACGGTGTTCCCGCCGAGGTACGCGACGAGCAGGGCGAGAACGAAGACGGTCCCGGCGACCACGGCCTGCCCGGTCGTCATCGGCTCGGACCGGCGGGCTACCACCTCGACGTCCTCGGGCTCGACGAGCCGGACGCCGCCGGTGACCTGCAGGGCCACGAGGTTGCCGGTCGGCTGCGCGGCGATGCCCGACACCGTGCCGAGCGTCATGCTGCCGCGGTCGCGGACCACGTCACCGATCGAGAGCTTGATCGCGCGCTTCATCTGGGTCCCCCCATGGGATCAGAGGCCGGAAACCGGAGGGCGGTACGTGCCGCACCGGTGCGGTTCCACCGCGGCCCGCCGGCTGCAACGCAGGGAGCCGCGCCTCTCCGGGACCGCCGCCGGCGGCGACGAAGCCGAAGAGGATCACTCGTCGCCCTGATGCGCCCGCCGCGGGCAGCCGTCATCAAGGCCGAGCAACTCATCAGGAGGTCTTGAGGAGAACTCCTCTTTATGAGTTGCGTTGACTATGGCGGATGCTCCCAGACTCGTCAAGACCTCTTGATGACTCGTATGCTGAGGGCCATCGCACGACGGGATGGGTGAGCACCACATGGCCAAGGCGTACGAGCGCATCGCGGACGACCTCCGCCAGTCCATCCGCGCAGGTGAACTCGCCCCCGGCGACCGGCTGCCCTCCGAGGCGAAACTCGCCGAGCGCTACCGCCGGAGCGTCCCGACCGTCCGCGACGCCCTCCGCCTCCTCCAGGCCGAGGGGCTGATCGACAAGGAGCACGGCCGGGGCAACTTCGTCCGGCGCCCGCGCACGTTGGTGCAGCGCTCGAACCTGCGGCACCAGTGGGAGAAGGACCGGGTACGCGAGCCGGAGGAGAAGCGCGCGGAGACGGGCGCCACCGAGCACGACACCGGCCTGGAGCTCCCCGACCTCGTCTTCCACGCGGCGTACCGCGAGATCCCGGCCGACAAGGAGCTCGCGGAGGCGTTCGGCGTCGCCGAGGGGACAACCCTCCTGGAGCGCACGTACCGCACCCGCTACCGGGCCGAGAGCGCTCCCTTCACCCTCGTGACCTCCTACCTCGTCCGCGACATGGTGGCGGCGAACCCGGCCCTCCTTGACGCGGCGAACGAGCCGTGGCCAGGCGGCACGCAGAACCAGCTGTTCACGGTGGGGATCGAGTTCGGGCGCATAGAGGAACGCGTCACGGCACGCCCCCCGACCGCGGAGGAGGCGGAGGAGCTCGAACTCCCGCCCGGGACCGCCGTCCTGGTCCTCCGCAAGACGTCGATCGACATCGACGACCGCCCCGTGGAGATCTCCGACGTCGTCCTGCCCGGCGACCGCACGGAAATGCTCTTCACCACTCCCCTGGAAAGGTGGTGACCGCCGTGCGCCGGCTCGTCATCATTACGGCCGTCCACGAGCCCGCCGCTCCGTACCTGGCGGACGCCTACAAGTCGCTGTGCGCGCAGGAACTCCCCGACGGGTGGGAGTGGCACTGGGTGATCCAGGAGGACGGCACGAGCGACGCGGTGGCCCCGCACATACCGGACGACCCGCGCGTAACCTTCAAGCAGGGCCGGCCGGGCGGCCCGGGCGTCGCCCGGATGATGGCCCTGGCGCACGCGGACGGCGAGTACGTGAAGGTGCTCGACGCCGACGACCAGTTGACGCCGGGCGCCCTCGCCCGCGACCTGGCCGTGCTCGAAGGCGACCCCACCCTCGGGTGGACGACGTCCCGCGTCCTGGACCTGCTGCCCGACGGCTCGACGTTCGGCTTCGACCAGGACCCGGACGAAGGGCCGATCGAGCGCGGCGAGGTGCTGGAGCACTGGCAGGCACACAACTACCGGGCCCAGGTCCACCCGGCGACCCTGTTCATCCGCCATGATCTGCTGCTCGCTCTCGGCGGCTGGATGGCCCTGCCGGCTTCCGAGGACACCGGGCTCCTGCTCGCCCTCAACAGCGTGGCCCGCGGCTACTTCACGCGCGAGGTCGGCCTGCTCTACCGCAAGTGGCCCGGACAGGCGACGAGCCAGGCGACCCACACCGACGCCGGCGAACGCGACGCCCGCATGGCCGTCATCGAGGCTCGCGCCCGAGCCCTGTCGTACTCCAACTGGCGCTACCCGGTCACCGGCTGACCGGCACCTCGTACACGATCTCGCCGAACGACACGGGGACGACGATGTCGGCGGTCTCCACCGGCCGCCCGTCGTCGCCGTAGTACGTTCGCCGGACGCGGGTGACGAGCGCTCCGCGTTGCACGCCGAGGAGGTTCGCCTCCTCGGCGGTGGCCTGCCCGGCCTCGACCGCTTCCTCGGCGTGGCTGACGGTGATGCCGATCTCGGCCATGCGAGCGACGACACCCTTGCCCGCCAGCGGACCGCCCTCGGGCAACACGACGATCGTGCCGCCGGTGAGGACGTAGGGCTCCCAGCTGGTCACGAGCTGGGCGGGCCGGCCGTCGACCATGAACTCGTAGGCGGTGCGCACGCACAGCTCGCCGACGTCGATCGCCAGGCGGCCGGCGATGTGGGCAGGCGCCGGCACCTTCGCCTCGCTCTGGCTCTCCCAGGTGGCTCGTGGGCCGAGCCCGAAGCCGTCACCGGGTTGCCCGTCCCGCCACCCCGAGCGCAGTAGGCGGGCCCGCTCCCGCGGCTTCGCCACGTAGGTGCCCGAGCCTGCGCGCCCCTCCAGGACGCCCTGCGAGATCAGGAGTTCCTGCGCCCGGCGGACGACGTTCTCGCCGACACCGCATTCCTGGGCAATCTGGGCGCGGGAGGGGAGGCGCGTCCCAGGAGTCCACTCCTGATCCGCGATGCGCTGCCGAAGCACGTCGGCGATGCGGAGGTAAGGCGGCTGCTCACGCATGTTGGAAATCTAGTCCACTAGCTCTAACCTAGTTAACCAGCATCACGCCGTGTAACTTCGCTGTGACGGAGGACCGCCTTGTGCCCTCACCCGAAGCTCGTGCCGAAGCGCTCGTACGCCGCTTCACCGCCGCCGGCCTCGCGCCTCGCAAGAGGGACCGCGGCAACCACACGCGCATCGAGATGAAGGTCCCGGACTCGGCGACGCGCTCTCGCCAGTCCTGGCAGGAACTCCTGACGCTGCTCGAAACGGCCGACTGGTTCGGCCTCGCCAGCAGCCGACGCGGCCTCGTCGCCTGGGCCGCCGTCCTCAAAGACCCCCGTCCGGCGGCCAAGACCGCCCGGGGCTCCCACCGCGATCAGCTGTAAGGAGCTGACAGCGTGCTCGAACACTTCCACGCCGCCTGCAGGCAAGCCCGACAACGCCTGTTACGGCCGGCCCTCCCCGCCGCGACCCGGCCCCCCGGCCCGGCCGAGGAACGGGGAAACGCTCCGGCGGGCCTCGAAACGCCGCCCGGCGCGACGATCCCCGCTGTGCCCTGCACCAGGCAGGCCGTCCTCGCCCGCCCCTTCCTCCCCACCACGCTCGGCTGCGCCCAGCCCAGACTGAAGCGGTACCCCGGCACGCTGCTGGCGGGGCGGTGCGACAACGCACCGGAGGTCTGCCGATGACGACACCCGACCACCCACAGGCCACCCTCTACCGTTCCACTGACTGCCGGCTCGGCCGCCACAGCAGGTGTGCGGAAGCGTCGGTGCCGAAGCGACGCCATGCGGCCGGGATTCGGTACGAGACCTGCGCTTGCCCATGCCACCGCGCGCTCGGCCACGGGCCCGGCGAGGAGGGCGCCGCGTGAACACCGTGTACACGCTCCTCGAAGTCACCGCGGCGACGGTGAGGCGCGGAGACCTCATAGAGATCGGCAGCAAACAGTTCAAGGTGCGAAACCTCGTCGACGTGCCTGGTGGCGGCAGGCGCGTCTATTTCGGCTCCGGCGAGGCGTTCGTCTTCCGCCGGGGGACCCGCTTGTTCGCCATGCGCGCCTTGAGGAAGTGGTGACATTGTCCCTTCGCTACCAGCAAATCGCCGACGAGCTGCGCCGCGGCATCACCACGGGGACGTACAAGCTCGGTGAACGCCTTCCCTCGGAGGATGCCCTCGCCGCCCTCCTCGACGTCGGCAGGCCCACCCTCCGGGACGCGTTGGACGTGCTCCAGGCCGAGGGCCTCCTCAAAAAGCGCCACGGCAGCGGTACTTACGTGACGCGTCCGCAGCCGCCCGTCCGATACGCCCCCGGCGCCCGCACGGGACAGCCGGATGCTGCCGTACACAGCAAGATCCGTACGACGCTGAGTGTCACCAGCATCAAGGCCGGCGTGAAGCTGGCATCCCTCTTGCACGTCCCGGGCGGCACCCCGGTGGCCAAGTACCGCTACCTCAACCGGGAAGGGGAGGTGGCGCACAGCGTGGCCCACGTCCACGTACCCCAGTCCGTGGCGGACAGGGATCTCCGGCAGATCCGGGAGGTCCGCTCACCCTGGGGGGAAGACGTCCTGCGACTCCTCCTCAGGGCCGGCGTGCACGTGGAAACCACCGCGCAACGCCTGGCGGCCCGCCTCGCCACGGCCGAGGAAGCGAAGCTCCTGGAGATCACCATCAGGACGCCGGTCCTGTCCATCGAGCGCGTCTCCACCGACGCCGGGGGCCGGGTGGTGGAGGCCGCACACCTGGTGCTTCGCGGTGAACGGTCCGAAGCCGTGTTCACCACGCCCGCACTCTTCCCGGATGAGGAGGCCGCCGATGACGGAACCGTCGATGGCGATGCCGATTAGGCCCGACTCACCGAGGGACCACGGCGCCGGGACCGACCTCCGGCTGTTGCCCTGGGCGAGCTTCGGGAACAAGCCGCTCTACCTGTCCGGGAGCTCGCACAACAGCGTCCTCTCCCGAATGGCCGACGTGGTCGAGGAAGAGCAACTGGCTCTGGCGGACGATCTTCTGGGCAGCGTGGAGCACGCGGCGAACGACCCCGATGACGACACGGAGCGGATGTACTACCTCGTGAGCCCACTGGCGATGGCGTTGCGCGACGTCCTCCGGGTGGCGGTCAGCCGGGGAGTACGCCTCGCTGCCCGAGCGCAGGAGGGAGGAGCGACTGCCGTTCCCGCGGACGAGGAGCGCTGGGAGATGAGGGCTCCCGCCGCAAGCTCCAACCGCTTCCGGGGAGCATGCGACGACTGCGGCGCGACGCAGCCGGAAGGCGTCCCGAGCGCCAGGCGCGCCCACTCCTGGTTTGTACGGCACGCGGAGTCGACGGGTGACAGCACCTTCACGGTGACGGTTTCCGAGACCTTCACCCTCACGCCCGTGGACCGCCACCCCATGAGCAGGTAGGCGCACGTCATGCCGCATGAGCGGGCCGGCTCCCTGCGGAGTCGGCCCGCTCCGTCGGTACGGCCATGCGCTCGGTGACGCGACTCGCGAGCCGGCCTGACGCCCCTCGACGATCAAGCTCTGTATCTGGGCGGCTCGACACCGTACGGTCGCGTGCATGGGCTCTTCCACAAGAACGCGCCGTCCACCGTCCGAGACTCGCCTGACACCGCCGCCCTGGCGTCCGCTGCTGACAGCAGCTCGCTGGCATGTCCGGTACGGACCGGGCACCGCGTTAAAGCGAGCTCTCTTGCGGGAATGGCTCGATGTCGGACTCCGGCAGAACCCCGCCACGGCCAAGGTGGTCACCACTCGCTACGGATTCCGCATCCGGATCCGCACGACGGAAGACCTCATCATGAGGTCGCTCTACACGTCCGGGTGCTGGGAGCCGGTCGTCTCCGCCTTCATCGCATCACGGCTGAAGCCCGGCGACGGCTTCCTCGACATCGGCGCGAACCTCGGCTACTACACCGCCATGGCCTCACGGCTCGTCGGCCCGGACGGCGTCGTGGTGGCCATCGAGCCGGCGCCGGCGCTCCACGCCGAACTGCAGGCGAACGCCGCCCTGAACCAGTGCGAGAACGTCCGGCCCGTACGCGCTGCCGTCACCACTTCCCCGGGCGAGGTAGTCCTCTACGTCCCCCACAAGGGCAACCTCGGCGCCACGACGATGGTCAAGCCCGAGCAACACGAGAGCCGACTGACTGTCCCCGGGCTCCCCTTGGCGGACATCGTCACCACCACGGAGCTCGAACGGGCCCGGATCATCAAGGTGGACGTGGAGGGAGCCGAGGGCATGGTCCTCGACAGCCTCGCCGAACTCCTGGACCTGCAACGCCCGGACTGCGAAATAGTCGTCGAGATCAGCCCGGACCGCCTGGCAGCCGGCGGGCGCACGGTCGACGAAGTCCTGGCCCCGTTCCTCAGCCACAGCCTGCACCCTTACCGCCTCGTGAACTCGTACATGCCCGAGGACTACCCGACGATGCTGCGCCGACCGCCCGCCCCTGTCCGGATCCGAGGCCCGATCACGGCTCAAACGGACGTCGTGCTGTCACCCGTCAACGCTGACGTTCTCCCCCTATGAAGGCATGAGCAGCTGAAACAGCCGGGGGGTGTCACACCGGTCACGCTGTCACAGTCACCCCGGCTCAACTGCGGCGACCCACAGGGCGCCAACCCCCGCCGTGTTCCAGCCGTTTACAGCCCCAGCCACAACACCTCGCTCTCCCCCTGCAATGATCCTCAAGTCGTTCGGACGACTTACCAGGGGGCCAGCGAGGTGGAGTTCAACGAGCAGCTCGTGACGATCGCTGCTGTGCTCCTGGGCGCGGCCACCACCCACCTGGCCAACCACAGGATGGAGAGGCAGCGACACCGCCAGACCCTCCAAACCCGCTGGGACGCCAAGAAGCTGGACGCCTACGCGAACTACATCGACCAGATGCGCGCCTGCATCTTCATCGCCGTCCACCTCTACCACCACCGCGAGGGCATACGCCCCAGCGACCAGCCCGAGCCGGAGATCAGAGCAGAGATGTCCGAGGCCGGCCGCCTCCGCGGCCGAGCCTTCGAGCGCGTCATGCTCCTGGGCGGCGACGAAGTCGTCGAAGCGGCCCACGACCTCAACGCCATCGCCCTCAAAATCGACTGGCAGGCCACAGGCGAGACCACCGGCACCCTGGAAGACTGGCGCGCCCTCCACCGCGCCACCTTCAAGGCCATCAACGCCTTCCACGAAGCAGCCCGCAAAGACCTCGGCGTTAAGGGCCGCGTCACCGGCGACAGCCACCCGGAGCGAGACCTGCTGCTACCGCCCGCCCGCAGACGAGAGTGACCTATGAAGTGCCTCACTAACCAACCGCCAGCACCACTGAAACCAAAATTCCCACAATGATCGCTTTGCCGGAATCTCAACTAGTAAGTAAAAACTGGCCCCTCCGCCGCTAAACCCGCAGGTGGCGCCCTGTGGTCCCCGCGCACGCGGGGGTGGTCCCGACCCTTTTGGAAGCGTCTTGGACGTCCCGCAGTGGTCCCCGCGCACGCGGGGGTGGTCCCGTCCACGGTGGCGCGGCGACCGAGACCAAGGTGTGGTCCCCGCGCACGCGGGGGTGGTCCCTCGCCCTTCCCGCAGGCCCGGGCGAGGCGGGCGTGGTCCCCGCGCACGCGGGGGTGGTCCCAGGGCGCGGCCTGTGGCCTCGTCGTAGGAGGCGTGGTCCCCGCGCACGCGGGGGTGGTCCCGAGACCCGGCGGGCGTACGCCGGCGACTGGCAGTGGTCCCCGCGCACGCGGGGGTGGTCCCCTGATGGTGGATCAGGACCAGTCCGGGATCTGGTGGTCCCCGCGCACGCGGGGGTGGTCCCCCGCCGGGAGGGGACACCACGTGAGCGAGCAGGTGGTCCCCACGCATGCGGGGGTGGTCCCTCGGCGACGGCCGTGGTGCGGGGGGTCCGCAGGGTGATCCCCGCGCACGCGGGGGTGGTCCCGCGACGCTCCACGGGTCCACTACATACCTGGGGTGGTCCCCGCGCACGCGGGGGTGGTCCCTCGGCGACGGCCTTGGTGCGGGGGGGTCCGCAGGGTGATCCCCGCGCACGCGGGGGTGGTCCCTCGGCGACGGCCTTGGTGCGGGGGGTCCGCAGGGTGATCCCCGCGCACGCGGGGGTGGTCCCGCGTCGCTCCTCGGGTCCACTACATACCTGGGGTGGTCCCCGCGCACGCGGGGGTGGTCCCGCGCAGTACCGGGTGCCGGAGCCGCCGCCGAGGTGGTCCCCGCGCACGCGGGGGTGGTCCCGCCCCCATCTGCCGCAGCCGGGGTACGCCCTGGTGGTCCCCGCGCGCGCGGGGGTGGTCCCCGCGAGGTCGGCGGTCAGGCCCTGTGCGGAGGGTGGTCCCCGCGCACGCAGGGGTGGTCCCAGGCCGCCGCGGCCGAGCGGAAGGCCCGGTACGTGGTCCCCGCGCACGCGGGGGTGGTCCCGCGTCCGCGAGACCGGCCGTGCCGATCTTGAAGTGGTCCCAGCGCACGCGGGGGTGGTCCCGAGCCGCTGCGATTCCTCGTCCGCAGCCGAGAGTGGTCCCCGCGCACGCAGGGGTGGTCCCGCCAAGACGCTCGCCAGGGTGACCGCCGTCAGGTGGTCCCCGCCTAGCGGGGGTGGTCCTTGCAAGGACTGCGGCGGAAGCGGGTGGATCGGGTGGCCCCCGCGCACACGGAGCTAGCAGGTTGATCATCGAGACGCCAGCAAGGCTACGGGCCCAGGCGCGGGAGGATGATGCGGTCCGTCTGGACGTCTTCTTCTTTCAGCACAGTCGACGCCTCGCCGCGCCCGTCTCGTTTTCCGTCTCGTTCACCCCCGTCCGCCACCGTTCACAGCTACGTCCGCAGGTACGCGCTCGCATACCCCCGCCCAGGAGATGGACGTGGATGTACCACCCCGGGCGGAGGTGGCAGCGATCGTCCAGACGACAGTGGAGACCTCGAAAGCGTGTGAGGGGGCAACTCCTCCGTGGGTTCAAATCCCACCGCTACCGCTCTTCAGACGAGGGGCCCGACCTGATCCAGGTCGGGCCCCTCGTCGTGCTCCGGCTCGGTTTCCGGCCGTGTCGGGCCGGTGTGCCGGCGGGTGCGGGTGACGGGTCGTCCGGCTTCCGCGCCGGCGGCTACCAGGTGATGATGATGTAGCCCCTGCCGCCGGGCCTGCCGTTCTCGCCCTTGTTCCCCGCGTCCCCGGCCGTGGCGTGGTGGACCTCGGTCGGGGCGCCGGATCCTCCCCAGCCGCCGTGGCCGCCTTCGCCGCCCCTGCCGCCCACGCTTCTGCCCGACGGGATCTTCAGGCCGTCGGGTCCTTCCGTCATGGCCGACGCCCCGCCGGCTCCGTACGCGCCCTGGTGGCCGCCGCCGTAGGTGAGCGCGTGTTCGCCCGCTCTGCCCCTTTCACCGTCCCCACCGGCCTTGCCGGGGCGTCCGAGCGCGGAGGCGACCTTCGTGCCGTCAGTGCACCGGCCGGGGTACGGCCTGGGGGTGGCCTTGCCGCCGCTGATGCCGCCGCCTTCCCCCGCGTGCCCTTCGGTCCCCGAAGCCCCGACGTGGCTCTGCGCGACCTCCGCCATGAGGGTGCGCGTGCCGTTCCAGAACTGGGTGTCGTGGCGGTCGTTGTCGACGGCCCCCGGGTGCCCGAACTTGCCGCTCTTGCCGTCCAGACCGAAGTTGCCGGTGCCCTGCCGACCGAGGGCCGTCTCGATGAGGTGCATCACCCCCGCCCCGCGGTGCCTCCCGCCGAATGGGGTGACGCACCCCGCCGGCGCGCCCTCTTCACCGGGACGAAGACGGAACGCTTCCCGCGTTGACGGCCGGCCCTGGGACCGGACGTCGCGCCACCCCTGCCCGGCAGGCCCACGCGGCCGCGGTCATGCCCGCCGGTCGGCGGCCGTGCCGCGGTGGAAGACGGTGCGGGCCCAGAGGTAGCCGGTGAGAGTGAGGGCGAGGCACCAGGCGAGGGCGGTGATGCCGTTGGTGCCGATCTCCGTGCCCGTCAGGAGGCCGCGCAGGGTCTCGTTGACGGAGGTGAAGGGCTGGTATTCGGCAAACCAGCGGAGGCCCGCGGGCATGGACTCCGGGGGGACGACGGCGCTGCCGAGGAACGGGAGGAACTGGAGGGGCAGGGGGATGTTGCTCGCCGACTCCGGGTTCCTGGCCACCAGGCCGATGCCGGCCGCGATCCAGGTGAGGGCGAAGGTGAGCAGCGTCATGAGCCCCGCCGCGGCGAGCCACTCGACCGGGCCCGCGTGCGGCCGGAAGCCGACGAGCAGGGCGACGGCGACGACGCAGACGATGCTCAGCATGGTCTGGATGACGCTGCTGACGACATGGCCGGTGAGGAAGGCGGACCGGGAGACCGCCATCGTCCGGAAGCGGTTGACGATGCCCTCGGTCATGTCGACACAGACCCCGACGGCGGTCACCAGGGCGCCGGACGTCGCGGCCATCAGGATGATGCCGGGCGCGAGGTAGTCGACGTACTCCCCGCCGGAGCCGGAGGCCGGGGCGTCGACGCCGGCGCCGAGGGCGCCCCCGAAGACGTAGGTGAAGAGGAGCAGCATCAGCACCGGCGTCATGACGACCGAGGCGGTCAGGGACGGGTAGCGCCGGGCGTGCTTGAGGTTGCGGCGCAGCATCGTCAGGGAGTCGGCGACGGTGTGGGGGAGGGTGTGGGTGAAGGGGGTCACCGTGCGGGCTCCTTCCCGGAGCCGGTGCCGGTGCCGGAGCCCGTGCCCGTGCCCGTGAGGCTGAGGAAGACGTCGTCGAGGTCGGGCGTGTGCACGGTCAGCGACTCGGCGTGGACCGCCGCGTGGTCCAGGACGTCGAGGACGGCGCGGAGCGTGGGCACGCTGTCGTCGCCGGGGATGCGCAGGGTGAGGCCCTCGGGGTCGGCGGTGCCGGTGCGGAACGCCGCGGTGGCCGCCGCGAGTCCGTCGGGGCCGGCGAACCGGAGGCTGATGTGGGCGCCGGGCACCCGGCGCTTCAGTTCCTCGGGGGTGCCCTCGGCGACCAGCCCGCCGCGGTCCAGGACGGCTATGCGGTCGGCGAGCCGGTCGGCCTCCTCCAGGTACTGCGTCGTCAGGAACACCGTCACGCCGTCGTCGTCGACCAGTTCCCGGATGATCTCCCACATGACGCGGCGGCTGCGCGGGTCGAGACCGGTGGTCGGCTCGTCGAGGAAGACGACGCGCGGTGCGCCGACGAGCGTCATGGCCAGGTCCAGCTTGCGCCGCATGCCGCCGGAGAACGTGGCGGCGGTCCGGTCCGCGGCGTCGGTCAGGTCGAAGCGGTCCAGGAGGTCCTCGGTGCGCAGCCGGCCCTCGCGGCGGCCCAGGTGGTGCAGGTCCGCCATGAGCGTCAGGTTCTCGCGGGCGGTGAGCAGGCCGTCCACGGCGGAGAACTGGCCCGTGACGCCGATGCCGGCGCGGACCGCGTCGGGCTCGCGGAGCAGGTCGTGGCCCGCGACCCGGGCCTCGCCGGCGTCGGGGGCGACGAGGGTGGAGAGGATGTGGACGGTGGTGGTCTTGCCGGCGCCGTTCGGGCCGAGGAGCGCGAAGACCGTGCCCTCGGGGACGCGCAGGTCGATGCCGTCCAGCACCGGCCGGCCGCCGTAGGACTTGCGCAGGCCGGTGACGCTGATCGCCACCGTGTCGCGCGGGGCCGGTGGTGTGGGTGGTGTGGTCATGCCGTTCTGCCCTTTCTCCAGGGGGTCACGCATGGCTTTCCAAGGGGGTCACGGGCGGCGGATCTCGATGTCGCCGATCCCCGTGCGGGCGCGGACCTCGACGGTCGTCTCGGCGTCGCCGGGACCGTCGGAGAGGCCGAGCGCGTTGCGGACGCTGCCCAGGCGGGTGGTGAGCTCCAGCCAGGCGGCGGTGGACGTGCCGATGCCGACCTCCAGGTCGCCGGCCGAGGACTGGAGCGTGACCCGGCCGCGGATCACCTGGCCCAGGTGGATGCCGCCGTTGGCGGACCGGGCGTCGACGTCCCCGTGGGCGACGCCGACGGAGATGGCGCCGTTCGACGAGCTAACCCGCAGATCGCCGCCGACCTCGCCGAGCGCCGTCTCGCCGTTGAGGTTCTTGACCGTCGCGGCGCCGCCGATCGCTCCGGCGTCGATCGGGCCTGCGCCGACGAGTTCGGCGTCGCCCCGCGCGCGGTCGAGCCGGATGCCGCCGTGGCCCGTCCTCAGCCGCGCCGTCGCCGTCTCTCCGGCCTGGACGTGGCCGACCGAGGTCTTCAGCCGGCAGTCCCCGAGGCTGCCCTCGCAGAAGAGGTCGCCGACGAGCGTGGTGGCCCGCACCTCGGACCCGGCCGGCAGCCCGATCCGTACCTCCACCGAGCCGGTCCGGCCGAACAGGGACCGCTGCCGGGGGCCCTTGACCAGCAGGGCGCCGTCCGAGCAGGCGATCCGGGTCTGCTCGGCCGCCCGGACGTCCGCCTCCTCGGCGGGGTCGGTCGGCAGGACGTCGACGACGGTGTCGGCGCGGTCGCCGGCGATGACGCGGAGCACCCCGATGTCGAACTCGACGGTGGCGCTGACCGGTTCGGGCGTTGCGAAAAGTGGCATGGCTGTGCCGTCCTCATGGCTGGGTGGGACGCGGACCGCCGACGGGCGGGGGTACGAAGAGGGGGCGGGGTACGAAGAGGGGGCGGGGTCGCGCGTGACGCCACTGTGGCGCCATGCGCGCACCGGGTTAGCGGACCCAGCCCGTGAAGGTCTGCCCCCGGTGCCGCGAGGGGCCGGCCGGGCGGCCGGCGCGCTCGCCGGTCTCCAGGGCGGCGCCGACGGCACGGACCAGCCAGGCGTTCACCGACAGCCCCTCCCGGCCGGCCGCCTCCTCGGCCCGCGCCTTGAGGTGAGCGGGCAACCGCAGGTTGACGCGGGCGGTGCCGCCCTCGTCACCGTCGCCCTGGGCGGGAGCCGGCGGCAGGGTGGCGCCGGGCCCGTCACCGGGCGCCGCGGCGTCGGCGTACGGACCCTGGCCCGGTGGCGGCGTCACCACGAACTCCGGGTCCAGGCCGCGCAGTCGGACGTCGACCGAGCCGGGCGCCAGATCCCTGGTGACCTCCTCCATGGCGGTGGACAGCGCGTTCAGCAGGGTGAGCCGGGCGGCCGACTCCAGCGGCGCGGTCAGCCGTTCGGCCAGGGCGCGCGCTTCGTCCCCGCCCGCGTTCGCGGCGACCGCGAGCTCCTGGCGGAGGGTGTCGACGTAGGGGGTGAGATCCATAGCGCCACTATGGCACCGCAGTGGCGCCACAGCAAGCACGGGGTGGGGCGGCGGCGCGCTCAGCACGGGTGGGGCGGCGGCGCCCTCGGCTCGTCGCCGAGCCGCCGAGCCGCCGCGCCACCGCCCGTCCACCCTTCACCCGTTCGTCAGGCCGGGACGCTCCCGTCACGGGGGCCGCAGGCCACCTCGTCCGCACCGGGAGCGGCCGGAGCCCCTCTCGTACCCGGCGCCACCGGCGCCCCGACTCCCGCATCGGAGCCGCCGGGCGCGCCCGGCGGTGCGTCGAGCCAGTGGAAGACCGGCTCCAGCCGCACGATGCGGATCACTTTGGACACGCGGGGGCCGCCCCGCACCACCCGCAGCCGGCCGCCGCCGCGGGCCACCCGGTTCCGGACGCGGAGCAGGAGGCGGAGGCCGCTCGCGTCCAGGAAGGTCACGCCGCGCAGGTCGATGACGAGGTCCGCGCGCCGGCGGCCGGCCAGGGCCTCCAGCCGCGGGCCGAGCTCCTGCTCGGCCAGGATGTCGATCTCTCCGGACAGTTCAATGGTGACCGCTCCCCCCGCCACACGCTCCCGCATGGTGAAGGCGAGCTCGTACCCGCCCATGCGAACCTCACCGTTCTCCCTCACTCATGTACCGCACACCGGAACCCGTTCCCACGCACCGGGACGGCCGCTCCGGCAAGCCGGTGAGCGCCTCGGGCCGTGTGCCTTTCTGGTGCCCCGGCGCCGGGCTCTTCTCACCTCAACTGACCCAGAGTTCATCCGTGTTGGAAAATTCCGCGGTACCACCGGGAGGGTTGCGCGGATTTGGGCGGCGGAATCGCCGGAATTGAACGGGCATGACCGGCCCGGACGAGGGAGCGGCGGAGAGAGAGGGGAAGAGAAGGCGGGGGGAGAGAAGGCGGGGGGAAGCGGCATCGGGGGGACAAGCCGCTTCCCCCCATGAGGACACGGACCCCGAGTACGGGCCGCAGTCAGGGGGAAGCGCGCGGCCCGGACCCCGCAGAGGGGTTCCATGTCCCGAGCCCGTCGGATTCCTGCCAGATCCGGCGGGCACTCCCCCATCCTCCGTCCCGGAATACGGCGGACGGGCGGCCGAAGGACCCGCTTCGCCGGGGCTTAAGTCCTTAAAGGTGGGGTGAACAGTGCCCGCGCCGGAGCCCCGGCCGCCCGACCGCCGGGCAAATGTCTCGTCCATCTGTGCGGATAGACTCTCGCAAGCGCTACGGGGGCTTCACGAGAAGAAGGCGGACGGGGAGGCGGCACGGCATGGCGCAAGCCAAGAAGATCACGTTCTGGGTACTCGCCGTTTTCATCGGTTACACGATCATCCACTCGCCGGCCAGAGCGGCCGAACTCGTACAGATAGGCTTCGAGGGGATCTCGGACGCCGCCAAGAGCATCGGCGAGTTCATGACCGAACTGATCAACTGAGCCCCCGCGGACAGCCCCGGCATCCGCGCCCCAGGCGCGCCCGCACTTTAGGCACCCGCAGCATCCCGTCGCACCGGAAGGCGGCCATCCGATGATCCGTCACCTCGTCCTGTTCAAGCTCAACGACGGCGTCGAGCGCGACGACCCCCGCGTCGTCGCCGGCGTCCAGGCGTTCGAGAAGCTGGGTGGGGAGATCCCCGAGCTCCGCTTCTGGGAGTGCGCGTGGAACGTCTCCGAGCGCCCGATCGCCTACGACTACGCGATCAACTCCGCCGTCGAGGACGCCGACGCCCTCCAGCGCTATCTCGACCACCCGGCCCACCAGGCGGGCGTCGCGCTGTGGCGGGAGTTCGCCACGTGGGTGATCGCCGACTATCCGTTCTGACCCCGTTCTCCCCCGGGAGCCCGGGCGCGGGCCCCTCGCCACCACGGCGGGGGGCCTTTTTCGCGCGGTCAACACGACGTTATGCGGTGCTTGCACACAGTGGACATGTCTTGTGATGCTATGACCGCTTTTGACGGATGAGTTGACCTGGAGCTGACCGCGAAGGGGTGGTGTGACCGTGCCGGCCCGTACAGCGTCAGAGGAGACCTCGGCGTCAGAAGAGAACCCTCCGCCACCGCGGGAAGCCCCGCGCGAAGTGCCGAGGGATGTGCCGCGGGAGGTGCCGAGGGAGACACCGAGGGAAGCCCCCCGGGACGTTCCCCGGGAAGCCCCCCGGCAGGAGACGCCCCACGAGGCCCCCCGAGAGGCCTCCACGCGGGAGAGCCGGGGCGCGGACGCCCGGGCGCTGACGCAGGTGCTCTTCAAGAAGTTCGCCACCCTGGAGCCCGGCACGCCGGAGCACGCCCGCGTGCGCGCCGCCCTGATCGAAGCCAACCTCCCCCTCGTGCGGTACGCCGCGGCGCGTTTTCGCAGCCGCAACGAGCCCATGGAGGACGTCGTCCAGGTCGGCACCATCGGCCTCATCAACGCCATCGACCGCTTCGACCCCGACCGCGGCGTGCAGTTCCCGACCTTCGCGATGCCGACCGTCGTCGGCGAGATCAAGCGCTACTTCCGCGACAACGTGCGCACGGTCCACGTACCGCGCCGGCTGCACGAGCTGTGGGTGCAGGTCAACGGCGCCACCGAGGACCTGACCGTGCTGCACGGCCGGTCGCCGACCACCGCCGAGATCGCCGAGCGGCTCAAGATCGGCGAGGACGAGGTGCTGGCCTGCATCGAGGCCGGGCGCTCGTACCACGCCACCTCGCTGGAGGCCGCCCAGGAGGGCGACGGGCTGCCCGGCCTGCTGGACCGGATCGGGTACGAGGACCCCGCGCTGGCCGGCGTCGAGCACCGCGATCTGGTCCGCCACCTGCTCGTCCAGCTGCCGGAGCGGGAGCAGCGCATCCTGCTGCTGCGCTACTACAGCAATCTGACGCAGTCGCAGATCAGCGCGGAGCTGGGGGTGTCGCAGATGCACGTGTCGCGGCTGCTCTCGCGCAGCTTCGCCCGGCTGAGGTCCGCAAACCGTATCGAAGCCTAACTCTTGTGGGTGACACGCCCGCCGGACTCCCCGGCAGATATGTCGACTTGACGCTACAGCGCGTTGCCGACATGTGACATTCTGCTGGAACTGCGTTTGCCACAGCGCAGCCTCCGGTATTCAGGTGGAGGCTGCCCCCTCGGCCGATCCGCGGCCGGGGGTGTGCTGTGATCCGTCCGCGACCTCAAGGGGGTGGCATGTCCGTAGACCTGGGCAGCGCGAAGGTGCTCACCAACGACGCACCGCACGCCGTGCTCGACGACTGCGAAGCCATCGACACCCGCACCCTCTCCCGCTCCCTGTTCCTGCGGCTGGCGGCCCTGGACCGGGACAGCGCCGAGCGTACGTACGTCCGTGACACCCTCATCGAGCTCAACCTCCCCCTCGTGCGCTACGCGGCGGCGCGGTTCCGGAGCCGCAACGAGCCGATGGAGGACATCGTCCAGGTCGGCACCATCGGACTGATCAAGGCCATCGACCGGTTCGACTGCGAACGCGGGGTGGAGTTCCCGACGTTCGCGATGCCCACGGTCGTCGGCGAGATCAAACGCTTCTTCCGGGACACCAGCTGGTCCGTGCGGGTGCCGCGGCGCCTGCAGGAGCTGCGGCTCGCCCTGACCAAGGCCAGCGACGAGCTCGCGCAGAAGCTGGACCGCTCCCCGACCGTGCCCGAACTGGCGCTGTGCCTGGGGGTCTCCGAGGAGGACGTGGTCGACGGGCTGGCGGTGGGCAACGCCTACACGGCCAGCTCGCTGGACTCGCCCTCGCCGGAGGACGACGGCGGCGAGGGCTCGCTCGCCGACCGGCTGGGCTACGAGGACACGGCGCTGGAGGGCGTCGAGTACCGGGAGTCGCTGAAGCCGCTGCTGGCCAAGCTGCCCCCGCGCGAGCGCCAGATCATCATGCTCCGCTTCTTCGCCAACATGACGCAGTCGCAGATCGGTGAGGAGGTCGGCATCTCGCAGATGCACGTCTCCCGGCTGCTCACCCGGACGCTCTCCCAGCTGCGCGAGGGCCTCATCTCCGACTGACCTCGCCCAGCCACGGAAAGACAGGCCACCGGTCGACCGACCCCCGGTACGGCAGCGGCGGGCCGCGACACGTACGTCGTACGTCGCGGCGGGGGCCGCCGGGCCGTCCGGCAGAGACGCGGCGCGATCGGCGGCGCCGCGCGGAAACGGGTACCCGGCGGTCACCCCGTTCACCCCGGTGACGCGCGGACGCGTACGGGCGCCGCGGCCGGCCTCAGCCGCTGTCAGCCCCAGCCGCCACCGGCCTCAGTCACGGTCGGGCCCAGTCTCCGTCGGCCTCAGTCACGGTCGGGTCCAGTCTCCGTCGGCCTCAGTCACGGTCGGGTCCAGTCTCCGTCGGCCTCAGGCACCGCCGGCCTCAGTTCATCGCCGGCCGCAGCCGCCACGCCTCAGCCGCCACGCCTCACCCTCCACGCCTCAGCCGAGCGCGAGCCTCAGCCGAGCGCGAGCCAGGCCACCGCCGCCACGACCGCGAGCGCGGCGACGACGCCGAGGATCACACCCACCCGGGGCCCGGACGACGACGAGCGCCCATGGCTCGCCGGAGCGGCCGCGCGGGGGCCGGGAGCCCCCTCGTCGACGAAGGCACGGAACATCTGAGTGCTGCCCGCGGGGTCGTAGGGACCCTCGGGGCGCTGCTGATGGGGGTTGGCCATGGACCAGGACCCTAACGAAAGCGGACCCGCCCCCGCGCGCGGGGCAGCGCACCCGGGGCCCCCGGCCCCAAGGACGTCCGGCCACCCGGCCGGCCGCCGCACCGCGTGACGCTTCCTTCACTCATCGTTTGATCGTTGAACTTGACCCCTCCTTTACCGCTTTTCGTTTGCCTTCAGCAACCAACAACCTCTATGGTTGCCCTAAGCAACTTAAAACGGGAGGATCCGTTGGCCGCGCACGAGCAGTACCAGGAGCTCGCCCAGCAGCTCAGCGCCATCGGCGTCATCAAGCGCGGCCTCGCCCGGGTCCTCCCTCCCGACTGCCCGCCCACCTCGGTCATCGTGCTCACCCTGCTCAAGCGGTACGGCGAGATGCGGATGAGCAAGCTCGCGGAGCTCCTGGTCGTCGACATGTCGGTCACCAGCCGCCACGTGGCGTACGCCGCGGAACGGGGCTGGCTCGACCGGCAGCCGGACCGGCTGGACAAGCGCTCCCGGCTGCTGCGCCTCACCCCCAGCGGCGAGGCGCTGCTGGACGACGTCAGCGCCCGCTACACCGAGGCCCTGGCGCACTGCCTGGGTGACTGGAGCGACGCGGAGATCACGCAGATCGTCGGTCTGCTCGCCCGGCTGAGGGAGAGCTTCGGCGAGTGCCACCGGCCCGTCGCCCCCGGCGGCGCCTCCCCGGCGCACGACCTCGCGGCCTGCCCGTCGGCCCGCACACCCCACTGACCGCCCGACAGCATCACGAAAAGGAAGTCCATGGCCAAGACCACACCGCCAGGTGTGCGGGACAGCCACAACGATCACGCACCGTCCGACGCGCCCGGCATCGACATGACGCACAGCCAGATCATGCGCGCGCTGTCCGGGCTGCTGCTCGGCATGTTCGTGGCGATCCTGTCGTCGACGATCGTCTCCAACGCGCTGCCGAAGATCATGCACGATCTGCACGGCAGCCAGTCCGCCTACACCTGGACCGTCACGGCCGCGCTGCTCGCGATGACCGCGTCGACGCCGCTGTGGGGCAAGCTCTCCGACCTCTTCAGCAAGAAGCTGCTGGTCCAGGTCGCGCTCGTGGTCTACGTCTTCGGTTCCGTGGTGGCCGGTCTGTCGCAGAACACCAGCATGCTGATCGCCTGCCGGGTGATCCAGGGCATCGGCGTCGGCGGCCTGTCGGCCCTCGCCCAGATCGTCATGGCCGCGATGATCTCGCCGCGTGAGCGCGGCCGGTACAGCGGTTACCTCGGCGCGACCTTCGCCGTCGCCACCGTCGGCGGCCCGCTGCTCGGCGGCGTCATCACCGACACCAGCTGGCTCGGCTGGCGTTGGTGCTTCTACGTCGGTGTGCCGTTCGCGGTCATCGCCCTGATCGTGCTCCAGCGCACCCTGCACCTCCCGGTCGTCAAGCGGCAGGTGAAGGTGGACTGGCTCGGCGCGTTCTTCATATCCGCCGCCGCCACGCTGCTGCTGGTCTGGGTGACCCTGGCCGGCAAGAACTACGACTGGCTGTCCTGGCAGACCGCCGTCATGGTCGGCGGGTCGATCCTGCTCGGCGTGATCTTCGTCCTGGTGGAGAACAAGGCGGCGGAGCCGATCATCCCGATGCGGCTGTTCCGCAACAAGACGATCGCCCTCTCCTCTGCCGCGAGCCTCTTCGTCGGTGTGGCGATGTTCAGCGCCACCGTCTTCCTCTCGCAGTACTTCCAGCTGGCCCGGGGCGAGACGCCGACCATGTCCGGCGTCATGACCATCCCGCTGATCGCCGGCCTGTTCGTCTCCTCGACCGTGTCCGGTCAGATCATCACCAAGAACGGCCGCTGGAAGGCGTGGCTGGTCTCCGGTGGCGTGTTCCTCACTGCCGGCCTCGGCCTGCTGGGCAGCATCCGGTACGACACCCCGTACTGGCAGCTCGCCTGCTACATGGCCCTCATGGGCCTCGGCATGGGCATGATGATGCAGAACCTGGTGCTCGCCGCGCAGAACCAGGTCGCTCCGAAGGACCTCGGCGCCGCCAGCTCCGTCGTCACCTTCTTCCGCTCCCTCGGTGGTGCGGTCGGCGTCTCGGCGCTGGGCGCGGTCATGGCCAACCGGGTCAAGGACTACGTCGTGGACGGTCTGACCGCCCTCGGCCCGAAGGGCGCGGCCATCGCCAAGCAGGGCGCCGGCGGCGGCAGCATCCCCGACATCAAGAAGCTGCCCGAGCCGCTGCGTTCGATCATGGAGAGCGCCTACGGGCACGGCGTCGGCGACGTCTTCACCTACGCCGCCCCGACCGCGCTGATCGCCTTCCTGCTGACCCTGTTCATCAAGGAAGTGGCCCTCAAGGGCCGGCCCGGCGCGCCGGCGGACTCCTCCGCCCCGGCGAAGGACACCGAGCCCGCGAACGCGGCCTGAGGCCGGCGTTCCACACAGCTCCGGCCGGGCGTCCACGAGCGGAGACGCCCGGCCGGTGGCCCGGGGCCGAACGGCATCGATGACCCCGGGCGAACGGCCGCGGAGGCGGTGCGCACACAAGGCAGGGGACGGCCTGCGCACCGCCTCCGGGGCCGGATGACTTCCGTACTTCCGCACTTCGTACTTCCGTACTTCCGTACTTCCGTACTTCCGTACGACGGCGAACGCCCCTGCTCACGAGGATCCCTGTGAGCAGGGGCGTTCGCCGTTTCCGGGCCCTACGACACCTCGTCCCGCGCCCGGTCGCGCATCACCTCGATGCCCGCGATCACCGTGTCCAGCCCGACGGTGAAGTCGCGCGCCCACAGCTCCTCCATCGGCTCGTCGCGGAACCGCTGGGTCATCGCCACGCTCTCGCTGTACTGCTCGGCGAAGTCCGGTCTCTCGGCGAGCGTGTCCGCGACCTCCTTGAGGTACTGCCGCTGGTCGAGGCCCGCGGCCCGGCAGCGCTCCGCGTAGAGCGTCTGGACGGTCGCGAAGCCGTAGACGAACTGGAACAGCGCGCCCAGCGAACCGGAGAACCGGCTCGGTTCGACGCCGCTGCGCCGGATCACCTTCAGCGTGGCGTCGCCGAACCGCATCGACCGGGGGCCGATGTTGAGGTACTGGCCGGCCAGCCGGGCCACCCACGGGTGGCGGGTGAGCATGCCCCGGTACTCGTGGGCGAGCTGCCGCAGCTGGTCACGCCAGTCGGCGTCCTCGGCGTCCGGGTCGGGGAGCGCCATCTCGCCGCTCGCCTCGTCCAGGACCAGTTCGAGGAGGTCGTCCTTGTTGTCGACGTACCAGTAGACCGACATGGCGGTCACCCCGAGCTCGGCGGCCAGGCGGCGCATGGAGAACTTGGCCAGCCCCTCGGCGTCCAGCAGGCGGACGGCGGCGGCGACGATCTTGTCGCGGTCCAGCGAGCCCTGCTGCTCCCGGGCCCGGTCCGCGGCCGCCCTGCGCCGCGGGGAGGGTTTCTCCTCGGCCAGCCAGATGCTGGTCCTCGGGTTCTCCGCGCGATTGCCGCCGGCCATGCGTTCCCTCTCCACCACGTCGCTGTCCCCGTTCCCGATGCTAGGCCCTGCCGGACGCGGCGCCGGGCCCGGCGTCCGCCGCGTCCACGACGTCCGTGCCGGTGTCCGTCCCGTCGGGCTTCCCGGCGGCCGCCGCGGCGTCGGCCCGTTCGGCCCGGCGCATCAGGAGCGCCGCCACGATGCCGCCCGCCAGCACCGCCGCCGCGCCGACCAGCTGGCCCGCCTGCACACCGGACGCGAACGCGTCCTGGATCTCGGTGCGCTGCGCCGCCGTCCGGGCCTCGCCCAGCGCCTCCGGCAGCGAGCCCGCCCCGGCGGCGACGGCCGGGAGCAGCGCGGCGAAGCGGGAGTTGAGCACCGCGCCGAGCACGGCGACGCCGAGCCCGTTGCCGAACTCCTGGAGCGTGCCGTTGACCCCGGCGCCGGTGCCGGCCTTCTCCGGCGGGATGGCCGACATGATCGCGGTGGCCATGGCCGGCGAGGCGAAGGCGATGCCGGCGCCCATCAGGACCAGGCCGGCGAACATCCCGCCGTACCCGTGGTCGCCGGTCCACGCGATCACGGCAAGACCGGCGGCCAGCAGCGTCATGCCCACGACGATGGTGAGCGGGCCGCCGAGCTTCGTCATCAGCCGGGAGGCGACGCCCGTGAGGTTGAGGAGGACGATCATCAGGGCCAGCGGCGTCATCCGCAGACCGGTCTCCAGCGGCCCGTAGTGCAGCACGAGTTGCAGGTGCGAGGTGAGCAGGAAGAACGATCCGCCCATGCCGAGCGCCACCAGGATGCCGCCCATGACGGCCGCGACGAAGCGGCGGTTGCGGAAGAAGTGCATGTCGAGCATGGGGTACGGGATGCGCAGCTCCCAGAGCACGAACGCGGCCATGATCAGGACGCCGAGGCCGCCGGAGAGCAGTACGCGGCCGGACGTCCAGCCGTGCTCGGGGCCGGAGATGATCGCGAAGACGATGCCGGTCATGCCGAGGGTGGAGAGCAGGGCGCCCAGCAGGTCGGGGCGGTCGCCGGCCGGGTTCTTGGACTCGGGCACCAGCTTGAGCACGGCGATCAGGGCGATGACCGCCACCGGGATGTTGATCAGGAAGATCGAGCCCCACCAGAAGTGGTCGAGGAGCGTGCCACCGATCAGCGGCCCGCAGGCGAAGCCGAGCGAGCCCACGGCGCCCCAGATGCCGATCGCCTTCGTGCGCTCCTCGGCGTCGAAGACCTGGACGACGACGGCGAGCGTGGTGGTCATCAGCAGCGCGCCGCCGACGCCCATGCCGGCCCGCGCGGCGATCAACTGGCCCGTCGTGTCGGACAGTCCGGCGCCGAGCGACCCGAGACCGAACAGCGAAACCCCGATGGCCAGCATCTTCTTCCGCCCGTAGCGGTCGGCGACGTTGCCCGCGGTGAGCAGCAGACCGGACTGCACCAGCGAGTACGCGTTGAGCATCCACTGGATGTCCGCGGTGGCGGCGCCCATCTCCGTGGTGAGCGACGGGATCGCCACGTTGAGGATGGTGTTGTCGAGCAGCACGGTGAGCTGCGCGAGGCATATGGCGCCCAGGATCACCCAGCGGGTGGGGTGACGGACGGGTTGTGGAGCTTCGGAAGTGGGTGACGAGAGCGGGGTGGACGCCGCCATGGCGGGCTCCTTGCAGGGCAGGCCGATGTGATCGGTCTACACCGTACAAGAGACGGCTCTACGATGTACAGGGATTTTCTCGTACGCCGTAGAAGGCTGTGGAACCGGAGAAGGTCCGCCGCGGACTTCGGGCAGGGCACCGGCTTCGGGAGGCGGGCTTCGGGACGCGGGCTTCCGGAGGCGGGCTCTTCCGGACGCTCGGCTTCAGGAGGCGGGCCTCCGGACGCTCGGCCTCCGGACGCTCGGCCTCCGGACGCTCGGCCTCCGGACGCTCGGCTTCAGGAGGCCGGCTTCAGGACGTACCCCATGCCGCGGCGCGTGTGGATCATCGGCGGCCGGCCGGCGTCGATCTTCTTGCGGAGGTAGGAGATGTAGAGCTCGACGACGTTGCCCCGGTCGCCCGGCCCGAACGAGTGCGCCCACACCCGGTCCAGCAGCAGCGTCTTGCTGAGCACCCGGCCGGGCTCCCGCATGAGCTGGCGCAGCAGCGCGAACTCCGTCGCCGTCAGCGGGATCGCCGTACCGCCGCGGACCGCCTCGCGGTTCGCCTCGTCGAGGACGAGGTCTCCGACGACCAGGCGCGGCACGGCGGTCGGGGCCGCGTGGGCGGGGCGGGGGCGCGCTTCCGTCGATGCGATGGTCATGCTCATGAGCGTGCGCGGGGCCCCTGAGAACCGCCTTTCCCCTGTCTGGGAAACGTCTGAGAAAACCGTCCGCTCACGGACTTCCGGCGGGCGGAAGACCGCCGCTGCCCGGGTCCGGGACGCCGAGGAGCCGCGCCGCGTTGTCGTGGCACACGGCGCGCAGCCAGTCCTCGTCCTGCCCCAGGCGGGTGAGGGCGGTCAGCGCGTGCCCGTACCCGTAGGGGATGTTGGGGAAGTCGCTGCCGAACAGGATCCGGTCTCCCAGCGCCGCCAGCCGCGGGCGCTCCCCGGCCGGGAACGGCGCCACGTCCTCGATGAAGTCGGTGAACACCATCGTCGTGTCGAGGTGCACCTCCGGGTACCGCTCGGCCAGGTCGAGGAAGGCGCCGTACTCGGGAACGCCCATGTGGGCAACGACCAGCCGCAGCCCCGGATGGCGGACCAGCACCCGGCCGATGGGCTCCGGCCCGGTGAACCGGCCCGGCAGCGGACCGGAACCGCAGTGCGTCACCACCGGCACGCCCGCCTCCGCCAGCAGCCCCCACACTCCGTCCAGCAGGGGGTCGCGGGGGTCGTACGCGCCCACCTGGAGGTGCGCCTTGAAGATCCGCGCGCCGGCGTCGAGCGCCGCCCGGACGGACCGGACGGCTCCCGGCTCGGGGAAGAAGGTGGCGGTGTGCAGGCAGTCCGGGGTGCGGGCCGCGAAGTCCGCCGCCCAGGCGTTGAGCCAGTCCGCCATGCCCGGTTTGTGCGGGTAGATCATCGAGGTGAAGGCGCGGACCCCGAAGGAGCGCAGGGTCCGTACCCGGGCGTCCTCCGCGTCCCGGTAGGTGATCGGCCAGGCGCGGCCGAGTTGCTCCCCGGCCGCGTCGAAGTAGGACCAGACCTTGGTGAGGACGCGCTCGGGCATGAAGTGGGTGTGCACGTCGATCAGGCCCGGCAGCCCGAGGCCGCGCCAGAACCCGGTGATTTCGTCGTCTCGCACGGGTGACATCTGCCCCTGTGGCACCAGCGGCATGCGCCGTCACGTGGCATTCGGCGCCAGACGGAAACCGCCACGCGGGAACACCACACGGGAGCGCCGTCTGAAAACGCCGAAGGCCCGGTACCTGAGTACCGGGCCTTCGGTTCGAGTAGCGGGGACAGGATTTGAACCTGCGACCTCTGGGTTATGAGCCCAGCGAGCTACCGAGCTGCTCCACCCCGCGACGGTCGAGAAACCAGTTCCAACATGTTGGCACCGGCCTCTCGGCTGCGCGCTCGGCAGGATTCGAACCTGCAACCTCTTGATCCGTAGTCAAGTGCTCTATCCGTTAAGCTACGAGCGCTCGGCTTCCCGGCGGTCTTTCTTGCCGGTCGGCGTTGCGGGAACAACATTACATGAACTGCGCCGTGAGGCGAAATCCATTGCCGCAACCCCGCCTGACCTGCGGAAACGCGAAATCAGGGCGGTTGGCGAGCCGTCACCGGGACCCAGGGCCAGGACACGGAAAAGCCCCGGCCGTCGAGATCGACGACCGGGGCTCCCGGCTGCGGAGGCGGAGGGATTTGAACCCTCGATCAGGGGGTTACCCCGAAACCGCATTAGCAGTGCGGCGCCATAGACCGGACTAGGCGACGCCTCCAGCACACCCGCGCGTACGCGGATGTTGCGTGCAGATGATGACACAGCCCGGGGGCTCGCCACCAATCGCACTCTACGGTACCGGGCCCGACGGCCCCCGGGCAAAGCGGTTCCGGGCGCGCAACGCACGGCGCATCCGGGCGTTAGAGGGGTGAGGCTGCGGCCGGCCCGCCGCCCCGCACCACCCCGCGACCCATGGAGTTCCCGCATGCCGCTCCGCCGTCCCCGCCGGCCCGCCCTGGTCGCGGCCGCGCTCGCCCCTCTGCTGCTCCCGCTGCTCCCGCTGCTCGGCGCC
>NZ_JAIQLH010000105.1 GCF_020037025.1 Streptomyces huiliensis
GCCCTGGTCGCGGCCGCGCTCGCCCCTCTGCTGCTCCCGCTGCTCCCGCTGCTCGGCGCCTCCTCGGCCGCCGCTCGCCCGCTGCCCTTCCCGCCGGGGCCGGGGCCGGTCGCGGCAGGAACCGTCACGGCGGGGCCGGCCTCCGGTCCCGCGGCCTCCGCTCCCCCGGCCTCCGGACCCATGGCGACCTTCGGGGACCACCTCACCGTCGTGATCACGGACAGCGGGCGCGGCGACGGCCGGTACGAGCTCCACTGCCACCCGACGTACGGCACCCTCCCCGACCCGCGGGGCGCGTGCGACCAGCTCGACGGGCAGACGCACTGGGACCGCGACCTCTTCGCGCCGGTGCCGCCGGACGCGCAGTGCACGATGGTCTACGGCGGCCCGGAGCGGGCTCATGTGTCCGGCACCTGGGCCGGGCGGCCGGTCGACACCGACTTCAGCAGGGCGAACGGGTGCGAGATGGCGCGCTGGAACCGGTTCTCCCGCCTCCTGGGCGATCCCGCGCACCGGCCCGCGGTCTGAGCCGGCGCACTCCGCACGCGGCGAACGCCCCCTCACCTTTTTCCCCGTTCCCGGTTTCTCTGTTCCCGGTTTCTCTGTTCCCGATTTCCTCTGTTTCCGACGGCTTCCAAATGACCGTCAACGACCGTTTGAGACCGCTTCGGTCGTTTCCGGAGGCGAGCCGGTCTCCCGTCGGCCTCCGGCCCCGCTCTCCTGCGGAACCGAACGCTCCGCCCGGCGCCCGGGCCGACACACCGGCCGCCCCGGGCGCCGCACGGCAGGGTGCGCCGCACCCCTCGTCCGCCGTCGCGCCGGACTCCACAGCCCGTAGACTTCCCCCCAGCAACACGCCGCAGGGGCGGCGGAACTCCCCCAGCCGTCGCTGGGGGTGCCCCCCGTCCCGCGGGTCGCACGGTGCGGTAACAGGGAGGAAGCGTCGCAGTGAGCAGCAGGCCATCCCGAGGCGCTGCTCGCCTCGCAGCCATACTCGACGCCCTGCCCGACGCGCTGTTGCTCGTCAACTGCAACGGCACGGTCGTCAACGCCAACCACATCGCGCTGGAGACGTTCGAGGTCCCCGGCACGGGACTCGTCGGGCGCGGTCTGCTCGACCTGCTGCCCGCGTTCGACTCGCGTCGCATCCCCGGTTCCATGCGCCTGCCCGAGGACCGGACGAACGGCGGGCGCACCAAGCCGACGCGCATGATCGCCCGGCGGACGGACGGCACCCAGTTCCCCGTCGAGGTCACCAGCGCCAACCTCCCCGACAGCCGCACCCCGTACGCCGAACAGGGCCCGTACACCGGGGACGAGCTGCTGATGCTCGTCGTCCGCGACCTGACCGGCACGCTCGACACCGAGGCCGAACTCGCCCGCCAGCAACGCCAGACGGAGATGATCCTGCGCGCGGCGGCCGAGGGCGTGGTCGGCGTGGACACGGCGGGCAAGGTCGTCCTCGTCAACCCCTCCGCCGCGCAGATCCTCGGCTACCGCGCCAGTGATCTCGGTGGACGCGAACTCCACCCGCTGATCCACCATTCGCGCGCGGACGGCACGCCGTTCCCGTTCGAGGACTCGCCGATCGCCGACACGCTGCGTTCCGGCCGCAAACACCGGGTGCGCGGGCAGGTGCTGTGGGCGAAGGACGGGCGCGCGGTGCCGGTCGACCTGACGACGGCGCCGGTGCGCGACGGCGACCAGTTGGTCGGCGCGGTGATGACCTTCACCGACCGCCGCCCGTACGACGCGCTGGCCGCGCGGCACGCCCAGTTGGTGGCCGTGCTCGATGGCTCGCTGCACGGGCCGCTGGAGCGGCTGCGCGGTGAGCTCGGCACGCTGGCCGCCGACCCCGCCGGGCAGTTGTGGCCCGAGGCCAACCAGATCCTGCACCATCTCGCCGCCGGTTACGGGCGGATGGCCCGGCTGGTCGAGAGCGTGCTCGCCTACCAGCGGCTGGAGGCGGGCGAGGGACAGCTGGCACGTGAGGCGACCGCCCTGGACGAGGTCGTGGCGGCCGGTGTCGAGGGTGCCGTGGAGCTGATCGGTCCTGGCCGTGCGCAGTTCGCGGTGCACGCGCCGGCCATAGAGGCCGAGATCGACGCGGAGTGGTTCGCCCGGGCCCTCACCCATCTGATCGCGGACGTCGCGGGCGTGGACTCGACGGGCGAGGCCGCCGGCGGCACGGCGCCGTCCGGTGACTCGACGATCGTCGTCGCGGCCGCGAAGCGGGACACGGCCGTCCGGATCGAGGTGCGCGGCCCGCACCCCGGCGGCGACCCGGTCCACGGGCCGATCGTGCGCGGCATCGTCCAGCGGCACGGCGGCGTGCTCCAGACCCACGACGTGCCGGGCAGCGGGGGCGGTAAGGCGTACGTCCTGGAGGTGCCGGTCTCGGCGGAGGCCGGGCCCGTCGCGCCGTCCGACCGGCCGGACTCGCCGCCCAGCATCGGCAGCGGGACGACGATCATGCCGATGCCGGGGCAGCGGTCGGGGGAGACGGCGGCTCGGGGGACGGTCGGTACGGCGGGGACTGCGGGCGCTGTGGGCACTGCGGGTGCTGTCGCGGACGTGGGTGCCGCTGCGGGGGCTGTGGCGAGGGTGGCCGCGGTGGCCGCTGGTTCGGCTGGTGCTGGTGGTGTCGTTGCAGGGGGTTCTGAGGGTGCCGGGGTAGCGGTAGGTGCTGCGGCTCCTGGTGGGGCAGCCGGGGTTGAAGGGGCCGAAGGGGCGGCGGGGGTGGCGGGTTCCGCCGGCCGAGTAGCTCCTGCCGGGAGCGGTGCTCCCGGTGGCCCGGCCGCCGCCGCGCACGTGGCGGAGCCCGTGGTGCGTCCGGCGCCTGGTGCTCCTGCTACTTCCGGTGCTTCTGCTGCTTCTGCTGCTTCCGCTGCCCATCCGGCTCCGCAGCCTCAACAGGCGCCTTCGGCCCAGCAGTCCCACCAAGCCCAGCAGGCCCGGTCGGTTCCGCAGGCTCGGCAGGGGAGTTCGCCTTCCGGGGACGCGCCCGTCCCGGGTACGCCTGTGCACCCCGGCGTTCCGGACACCGCGGCGCCCGTCGGCCGCACGCCGTCCGCCGGCGAAGCGCCGCACCCCGCCTCCGTACCCGGCGCGCCCGTGCCCGCCCAGCCGACCGGGCGCAGGCGCGGTCCCGCGCGCCCGGACGAGGAGGAGGCGGCCGCCGCCGAGCGGGTCCGGTCCAACCGGCACGGCCGGGGCCCCG
>NZ_JAIQLH010000106.1 GCF_020037025.1 Streptomyces huiliensis
GCCGCCGCGGCCGTCCTCGACGCGGTCGCCCGGTCGGTGCGCAGGGGCGGGCCGGTGCGGCTGCCGCCGGAGGCGCTGGACGTGCTGCGGGTGCCGGAGTCCGGCCCGATGCTGACGGGCGCGGCGCGCCGGTCCGCGTACCGGCTGATCGCCCTGCTCGGCGACGCGGTGGAGGGCAGTGACGAACCGATTCGCCCGACGCGGCGGGCGGCGGCGGCGTCCGGGGCCGCGTCGTCGGACACGCCACCCGGGGACCGCCCGCCGGAGGAGTACCGCCACCTCCTCCGCCCGACCGTCCACCGGCTGATCCCGCTCGCCCTGCGGGCGGTGCGGCGGGAGGCGCGCTGGTCGTCGCCGATCGGCCGGCACGCGGTCCGCCTGTCGGCGGTGGCGAGCGTCGGGTACGTGCTGGGCGCGGCGCTGCCGTGGGGGCACGGCTACTGGGCGCCCATGGCCTCCGTGATGATCATGCGGCCGGACTTCGCGCAGACGTACTCGCGGGGTGTGGCCCGCTTCGTCGGCACGGTGGTGGGCGTCCTGGCGGGCGCGGCCGTGACGGCTTTGCTGCACCCGGGCGTGTACGTGTGCGCGGGGCTGGCGGTGGTCTGCGTCGGGCTGCTGTACCTGTTCACGGGGGCTGGCTACATCGTCGCGTCGGCGTGTGTCGGCGGGTATGTGGTGTTCCTGCTGGGCGTGGTGGGGGAGGGGTGGTCGCAGACCGTCCAGGCGCGGGTGGCCCTGACCCTGCTGGGCGGCCTGCTGGCGATGGCGGCGTACGCCCTGTTCCCCGTCTGGGAGACGCGCCGCCTCCGCGACCGCCTCGCCGAATGGCTCCGCGCCAACGGCGAGTACACACTCGCCGTCCTCACCGCCCACGCCGACCCCGCCGGCCGCCGCCCCCGCCGCGTCCGCGAGGCCCTCCTGGACGCACGCGCGGCCCGCCGCGAGTGGGAGGACACCGCCGAACGCGCCCAGAAGGAACCGGTCCGCCACCGGGGTCTCTCGAGGAGCGCCGAACGCGCGGCGGAGTCGGCGCTGGCGACGATGGGGCGCGTGACGATGCTCATGGAGGCGCATCTGCCTGAGGCTGACGCGCCCGCTTCGCCTGGCGCGGCGGCCTTCGCGGACACGTTGCGGAAGCTGCTACCGGACGCGGTCGCCGCTGTCCGTGAACGGCGGCCGCTGGACTGGACGGAGCTGCGGGTGCGGGTGGCGGCTTGGGCTGCGGAGGAGGGGGATACGGGGGTGACCGTGCGGGGGGCTGAGCTTTTGACGGATGCGCTGGATGAGCTGGCGGTGGCGCTTTCGCCTGGGACTGGGGGGAGGAATCGGGCGGCTCGGAGGGTGGGGTGAGGCTGCGGCGCTTGGCGCCGCTGCGGTTCTGGGCGGACGGTCTGGCCGTTGCTGAGCCGATTGAGGCCCGTGGGTGGCGGACCACCCCGCGTGCGCGGGGACCACGAGAGATACTTTCCGCCCACGGATTCGATGTAGGGACCACCCCCGCGTGCGCGGGGACCACGCCCCACGCAAGCCCGTCCCCTACGACGTGCTGGGACCACCCCCGCGTGCGCGGGGACCACGGGATCCCGAGTCGGCGGCACGCCGCGCCGACGGGACCACCCTCGCGTGCGCGGGGACCACGATCTGGACGAAGTCGACGGCCTCGTAGCGCGGGGACCACCCCCGCGTGCGCGGGGACCACGTCTTCTCCTCCGACGGGCACGTGCTCGAAGCGGGACCACCCCCGCGTGCGCGGGGACCACGTCGTCTCCTCCGACGGGCACGTGCTCGTAGCGGGACCACCCCCGCGAGCGCGGGGACCACCCCCGCGTGCGCGGGGACCACGTCGTCTCCTCCGACGGGCACGTGCTCGTAGCGGGACCACCCCCGCGAGCGCGGGGACCACCCCCGCGTGCGCGGGGACCACACGACCTCCCCCACCCCCAGCAACAGGTCCGCGGGACCACCCCCGCGTGCGCGGGGACCACCCAGCCGGGGCTGTAGCGGGTGCGGTTGAGGCGGGACCACCCCCGCGTGCGCGGGGACCACGCCGACCACGGCCGCAGCATGCTGATCAGCCCGGGACCACCCCCGCGTGCGCGGGGACCACAGGGCGCGACCTGCGGGTTTATGCGCGGGGAGCCGCGTTTTTACTCACTTTCACGGAAACGGGCAAAGCGAATTTGCTGCACATATCAACCTCTCGGGTGTGGTTGCAGTCGGCCATGCCGCCGCCACCCTCACCTCTCCTCTGACACAACTTAAGTCACGCGGTAGGTACCCCAAACAGCACGGTGACCACCTGCTAAGTCAGTTGGTTGAACCCCCTCGGTAGTGGTCAGTTCGCGGAGGCCCCGAGCGTAGCCGGATCCGTGTTGGCGCCGCACAGGACTACGCACACCTTCTCGCCCTCGCCCGGCCGGTAGCCGTAAGCGGCGGAGTCCGCTTTCCCGGCCAGGAGCGCCGCCAGTGCCGTGGCGCCGGCGTGTTCCACGGCGAGGCGGTGGTCGTCCCACAACTTACGCCAGGCGCGGATGATTTCGGTGTCCGGGACGAGGGTGGAGTGCACGTCGCCCTGTCGGGCCGCGTGCAGGGCCAACATCGTGGCGCGGCGGGCGCCGAGAGCGTCGGCGGCGATGGAGTCGACGGGGACGTCGACCGGGTGCCCCGCCGTCAGGGCCGCGTTGAAGGCGCGGGAGTGCTCCGGTTCCACGGCGACCGTGCGGATGCCGTGCCGCCGGGCTGCGGTGGCGACGCCGGCGAACAGGCCGCCGCCACCGACCGCCACGACGACCGTGTCCAGGTCGGGGATCTGGCGGTGGATCTCTTCCAGGAGAGTGCCGGCTCCGGCGGTGATCAGCGGGTCGTCGTAGGCGTGTGAGGCGAGCGCCCCGGTCACCGTCGCGAACTCCTCGCAGGCGGCGGCCGCTTCGGCGTACTCGTCGCCGACCAGCCGCACGTCGGCCCCGTAACCGCGCAGCCTGGCGACCTTCACCGCCGGCGCGGTGGCGGGCAGGAAGACCGTGGCCCGGACGCCGTGCCGGCGGGCGGCCCAGGCGCAGGCCAGGCCGGCGTTGCCGCCGGAGGCGATGGTGACGCCGGCGTCGGGGAGGGTGCCGGCGTCGAGGTGGGCCTGGATGAAGTTCAGGGCGCCGCGGGCCTTGAACGAGCCGGTGTGCTGCAGGAATTCAAGTGCCAGCCACACGTCCCGTTCCATCGGGGCGAGGGTCACGGGGCGGACGTGTCCGGTGATGCGGTCGCCGGCGGCCTTGATGTCCTCGTAGGCGAGGGGGTGCGCGTTGTCGATCACGGAAGGTGAACGTTCCGCCGGCCGCCGGGATTCCGGCCCGGGGGTGCGGGGGCGCCGCCCCCGCGAGAAACGGTGAAAGGGCGGGGCCGGGGCGAACCCCCCATCATCACGCGGCCGCGCTACCGCACGAACAGCCGCTCCAAGTGCCGGTCCACCAACCCCATCGCCTCCTCCGGCGTAATGACCTCCAGCAACGCCGAACTCGTCAGCCCATCCGTCAGGGCGATCAGCAGCATCGCCTCCAGCTCCGGATCCAGCCCCGACCCCGCCTCGCCGCGCGCCACCGCCTCCCGGAACTGGTCGGCGAAGAAGGCCCGCAGCTTCGGCTGGCCCTCCTGCGCGTGGCGCCGCATGCGCTCGTCGGAGAGGGCGCGGACGAAGTAGGCGATGCCGACGAGGAGGCCGGTGCGGGACTCGTCGTCCAGTGGCAGCATGCCGGCCGCGCACTCGCGCAGAACCGTACGGGGCGAGGGGGCGGTGGAGGCGCCCGAGAGGGCCAAGAGGCGGTCGCGGATGCGCGCCTCCGCGAGAGTGCTGATGTGCTCCAGGGCGAAGACGAGCATCTCGTCCTTCCCGGAGAAGTAGTGCTGCAACTGCCCCAGCGAGATGCCCGCCTCGGCGGCGACGTCCCGCAGGCTCGCCCCCTCCAGGCCGCGCGAGCTCGCGATGCGCCACAGCGCTTCGGCGATCAGGCGTCGCCGTTCCTCGTGGTCCACGCGCTTCGGCACCGCGACGGTCACCTCCGTTTTACAAGTCGGTCGTATTGCCATACCTTACCGATGTCGGAAGCAATACAACTGACCTGGAAAGATCCGGGTCCCCAGGGGGCACTCCATGCACACCACCGGCACAGGCGGCGGCGGCGCGCCCGTCACCCTCCGGCCGCCCCGCCATCGCGTCGACCCCCGGGCCCGGCGCTGGTGGGCGGTGCAGGCGCTGCTGACCGTCAGCGGTCCGCTGCTGCTGACGGCGGCGACCCTGCTCGTGCTGTCCGCACTCCTCTTCCCCGGCGCCCTGCCCTGGCTCGCGCCCCTCGTCGCCGTCACGCTGGCCGCGCCAGCGCTCGGTTACCAGCTGGCCATGCCGGCCTGGCGCTACCGGATCCACGCCTGGGAGGTCGGCGAGGCGGCCGTGTACACGACGAACGGCTGGTTCTGGCAGCGCAGCCGCATCGCGCCGCTCTCGCGCGTGCAGACCGTCGACACGACGGTCGGGCCGCTCCAGCGCCGCTACGGACTCGCCACCGTCGTCGTCACCACCGCCTCCACGGCCGGCGCCGTGAAGATCTCCGGACTGGCGGAGGACGACGCCCGGCGCATGGCCGAGCGCGTCGGCCGGGCCGCCCGGTACGTACGGGAGGACGCGGCATGACCGACGCGGCAGGTCACCACCACCATCACCACCATCACCACCATCCCCATCGCCACGGGCCGTGGCGGGAGGAGCCCGGGGGCGCGCTGCCGGACGACCGCCCGTACGCCGGGCCGTCGCCGTACGCGACGTCGCTGTACGACCACGGCCTGTACGACGACCGCTCGCATGCGGGGCCGCCGTCCGACCACCGCCCGTACGACAACCGCCCGTCCGGCAATCACCCATACGACGGCCGTCCATACGCCGGGCTGCGGTACGGCGACCACCCGCACGGCGACCACCCGTACGACGACCGCCCATACGGCAGCCACCTGTTCGGCATCGGCGCGTCGGGCGGCCCGACGCCCGCTGGCCCGACGCCCAGTGTCCCGTCCCCCAGCGGCCCAATGCCCGGCGTACCGGCGTACCGCGGCCCGGCACCCGACGACCCGGCCCCCGCCGGACGCACCCCCGCCGGACGCACCCCCACCGGGCACGCCCCCACCGGGCACGCCCCCACCCCCACCCCCACCGACACCTGGCACCGCCTGGCCCCCCGCACCCTCATAGCCCACTGCTCCTGGCTCGGCGCGCCCCTTGGCTCGTTCGTGCTGGCCGTTCTGGCGACCGGGGGCCGCCCCGGCGCCCGTGTGTGGATCAGCCTCGCGATCCTCGCGGCCGTCTTCGCGGCCCTCACCGCCCTCGGTTCCCTCACCTGGCTCCGCACTCACTACCGCATCACTTCGGACGCGCTCGAACTCCGCACCGGCCTGCTCACCCGGCGCACCAAGTCCGTCCCCCTGCACCGCGTCCGCAACGTCGACCTCACCGCCCACCCCGTCCAGCGCGTCCTCGGCCTCGTCGTCCTCCGGGCCGGCACCGGCGGGCGCGGGCAGGTCTCGCTGGACGCCCTGACCCGGCCCGAAGGGGAACGGCTGCGTTCCGAACTCCTCGCCCGGGCAGCCGGGTGGACGGACGCGGACGACGACCCCGTCCTGTCCACCGCCGACCCCCGCTGGCTGCGGTACGCGCCGCTCACCTTCTGGGTGTTCGGCGGGGTCCTGGCCGCCGCGGGCGCGGTCTGGCGGGTCCTCGACGGCATGGGGATCGAACCCTGGCGGATCGGCGTCGTCCGCGACGCGTTCGACGAGTTCGGCAACAGCGCCCTCTGGATCACCGTCCCCCTCCTCATCCTCGCGGTCACCGTCCTCGGCACGCTCGGATCCGTCGTCCTCTACGCCGAGGCGTGGTGGCGGTACCGGCTGGAACGGACGGACGCGGAGACCCTCAGGGTCCGCCACGGCCTGCTCACCACCCGGTCCGTCACTATCGAACGCGCCCGGCTGCGCGGCGTCGTCCTGCGCGAACCGCTGCTCCTCCGCTTCGGCGGCGGCGCCACCGTACGCGCCGTCGCGGGCGGTCTCGGCGACCGCGAGGAGAACCGCGCACGCAGCACCCTCCTCCCGCCCGCCCCCCGTTCCGAAGCCGAACGCGTCTGCGCCGGCGTCCTCGGCGAACACGTGGACACCGGCGACCTGCGCCCCCACCCGCCGGCCGCCCGGCGCCGCCGCGTCGTCCGCGTACTGCTCTGGTGCGCCCTGCCGCCGGCCGTCGCGCTCGGGATCCTCGGCGCGCTCCTCACCCCGGTGCTCCTGTACTGCGGGGCGGCCTGGCTGCTCCTCGCCACCCCGGTGGCCCGCACGTTCGCCGACGACGCCTACCGCGCCCTCGGGCACGCCCTCCGCGGCAGGCGGCTCGTCATCCGCTCCGGCACCCTCACTCGCGACACGGTGATCCTCGACCGCGACGCCGTCCTCGCCTGGACGTTCACGAGCACCCCGTTCGCCCGCCGCGCCGGCGTCCTCACGGCGACGGCCGCCGTCGCGGCCGGTGAGGAGGGGTACCGCATCCGCGACATGGCGGCCGAGGACGCGGCGGCGTTCGCGGACGCGGCGACGCCGGGGATGCTGCGGGAGTTCCTGGTGCCGGTGGGGGAGGAGGGGTGAGGAGCGGGGGTGCAGGGACGGGGGCGGGGCGGGCCGTTCACGCGCCGTCGGCGCCCCGCCGTCGGCCGGCGCTACCTCAATGGCCCGCACTCGTCGACGAACACGGTCGGCTCCGACAGGAACACGTCGCCGTCCACAGGACCGTAGGCGATGTTGAACGTGTCCAACCAGTACGACCAGTCCCGCACCCCCGCCGCGCTGCTGAAGCGGTAGTTCAGCTGCCACCGCACCCACTCGCCCGAGCGGAGCCGCACCGCCGGCGGCCGGCGAGGGCGGGGCGGCAGCCCGAAGAGCGGGTTCACACGGGGCAGCACCCGCAGCCGGCCGTCCGTCTCCCGGAGTCCGAGCCCGAGCCCGAGTCCGAGCCCGACGGCGACCGGGCGCAGCTCCTCCCGGGACTCCCGCGGCTCGAACCGGTCCTCTTCGTGCATGCGGACCACGTGCGCGAACGGCCCCGAGGCCGCCGGCACCGTGAAGCCCACCGGAGCCGCGTTCCTCCGAGCGGCGGCCTCACCGCCCCTGGACCGCTTCGTCCATGACGTCCTGACCCACTGCACCGTGATCTCCACAGCGCCCCCTCCCGCCGGTGATGCATGGATACGCTGCCGCGGTGACACCGAACAGCGAGTTGACGGTCGACCTGCGAGGCCGGCGGATGGAGACCCTCGACGACTTTTGGGACGCGGTGACCGGGCCGTGCAGCCTGCCGGAATGGTTCGGCAGGAACCTCAACGCATGGTGGGACACCATCAACGCCCGCGGCATCTCGCAAGTGATCGACAGCCACGACGTCCTGGTCGTGCACGTCGACCAGCGGGGCCTCTTCGAGGGGAACCGCGAGGAGGCCGTGATCCTGGCCGACCTCTTCGACGGGGAGCAGAACCGGCTCGTCGTTCACCCGCTGACCTGACGGACCAGCCCCCCAGCCCCCAGGCCCCTAGCCCTCCTGCCCCCCCCAGCTCGTCAGGCGGCGGTCCCGCCCGCGTTGCGGATCAGCTGCCGGAGCACCTTCACCGTGGTGACGTAGTCCGCGTCGTCGATGCCCTCGTGGAGGGCGGCGCGGATCGCGGGGGCGTTGCGCGCGAGGTCGACGCGGGCCCGTTCCCCCTCGGCGGTGAGCCACAGCCGGTCGTCGGCGTCCCGGGTCAGCCAGCCGCGCTCCACGAGTACCGCGGACTCCGCCGCCAGGTCGTCCTCGGGCCGGATGTAGGAGGCCATGGCCTGCCGCAGCTCGGCCAGGGTCATCCCCGCGCCGTCGGGCGAGATGTCGTTCGCCGACAGGTTGCGCAGCAGCCAGAACTGGGGCTGCGTGTAACCCTTCTCGGCCTGCCGGGCCCTGGTGTACGCGATGAGCGCCTCGTAGGCGACCCCGGTCCAGTAGGCGGCGGGCTGTCCGGCGAGTTCGGCGTCGGAGATCTGTTCGGTTGTCATGGGATGCCCCTTTGCGTCTTCGTGCCTTTGTGCCTGTGTGGTGCTTCGGGCGCCTTTGTGGGGCTTCGGGTGCAGAGCCCGCACGCCGTGCGGCTCATATGGCGACCGTAGGACCTCAAGCGCGCTTGAGGGCAAGGGTGTGATCCCCCGGTCGGATGCCGACGGCGCCGGCCGGGGCGCCACGACGCTGGTCGCGTTCGACGCGTCGGCGGGCCCGTCCTCGTCGCGTCCCTGGCCGAGCGCCCGTGGGACGTGGGCGTGATCGGCGGGGGCATCCGCAAGACCGAACCGCTGCTCCCGCTCTTCGAGCAGACCGTGAACCTGGTCCGCCGGCACGCGCCGCAGGCCGGCATCGCTTTCGACTCCCACGGCGGGGACGGCGTCGAAGCGGCTCTGCGCCGGCTCTGAGCCCCCGCCCCGACTGATCACCCTCACCTCCGCCGAGCCGCCCCTGCCGGGCCCTCTGACCGGCCCCCGCCGCACCCCCGTCCGCCGTGATGCAAGAATCTTGCAATTTTTGTTATCCGGTCGGGAGCGTTCCGTCTCCCAGGTGTCGGATGCGAACGGAGAGAGGTGCGTGAGGCACGTGGGAACCGATAACGCTGCGCTCGTCGAAGCGGCGCGGGCCGGGGACACGGCGGCACAGGACGAACTCGTCGCCGCCTGCCTGCCACTCGTCTACAACATCGTCGGCCGCGCCCTCAACGGGCACGCGGACGTCGACGACGTCGTGCAGGAGACGATGCTCCGCGTCATCAACGGGCTGGGGGAGCTGCGCGACCTGGCCGGATTCCGTTCCTGGCTGGTGGCGATCACCACCAACCAGCTCCGTACGCACTGGCGCGAGCGCCGTCCGGAGACCCCTCTCGACGGGCTCCCCGGGACCGGCGCCGATGTGCCCGACCCGGCGGCCGACTTCGTCGCCGTGACCATCGTGCGGCTCGGCCTGGAAGGCCAGCGCAAGGAGGTCGCCGAGGCCACGCGCTGGCTCGACGAGGGCGAGCGCGAGGTGCTGTCCCTGTGGTGGCTGGAGGCCGCGGGCGAACTGAGCCGCGCCGAGGTCGCCGCCGCGCTCGGCCTCACCCCGCAGCACACGGCCGTCCGCGTCCAGCGCATCAAGGAGCGGCTCGACACGGCCCGCGGCATCGTCCGCGCCCTCGGGGCCAGTCCGCGCTGTCCCGGCCTGGACGGGGTCGTCGCGACGTGGGACGGCGTCCCGTCCGCCCTCTGGCGCAAGCGCGTGGCCCGCCACGCGCGCGGCTGCGGCGCCTGCGGCGGCGCCTGGACGTCGCTCGTCCCGGCGGAGGGGCTGCTCGTCGGCTTCGGCCTGGTTCCCGTCGCGGGCGCCCTCCTCGACTGGTGGGGCAGCTCCACGGTGCTGCGGACGGAGGCGGTCGGCGCGGTGGGGCCGGGCGGCGGGCACGGCGGCGGGTCCGGCGGGTACGGCGACGGGTCGAGCGCGTCGCATGCGCCACATGCCGCTCACGAGAACCACACCTCCGGCACCACTCACACCACTCACCCCGCACAGCACAGCCATCCGGCGAACCCAGTGAAGACGACGAAAGGCAAGCACGGCGTGACCCACGCGAAGCGGAACAACCCCAGGGCGAAGTCGAAGCAGCACGGCGCGAAGGGCAAGCGCGTCGCGATCGGCGCCGCCGCCCTCGCCGTCGTGGCCGGCGGCGCGGTGATCGGCGGTTCGCAGTTCTTCTCCGACTCGTCCTCCGGCACCGAGGCGAGCACCCGCGTCACCACCGGCGACGCCGCGGTCCCCCTTGGCGACCGCGCGGGCACCGCCGGCCCGACGCCGAGCGCCAAGCCCTCCGCCTCGGCGAAGGCCGCGAAGGACGGCAAGGACGACAAGAAGTCCAAGACAGCCGAAAAGGAAAAGGACAAGGGCAAGGACAAGGACAAGGACAAGTCCGGGAAGGGGGACGGAAAGGGCAAGACGGTGCAGGAACGTTCCGCCGCCGACGCGACGTCGTCCGGCTCCGGATCGGATTCCGGCTCCGGCTCCGGCTCCGGCTCCGGCTCCGGCTCCGGCAGCGGTACGGGGTCGGGGTCCCGGCAGCAGGGAACGCAGACCTCCGGCGGCAGCCGGACCCCCGCCAAGTCGGCCGCCAAGGCCCCCGCGGCCTCGAAGGGTGACGTGAGCGGATCGCTCCAGCAGCAGGTCACGGCGCTCGTCAACGCCGAGCGCGCCAAGGTCGGCTGCTCGGCCGTGCGCCTCAACTCCCAGCTGACGCAGGCCGCGCAGGGCCACTCCGACGACATGGCCGCCCGCAACTTCTTCGACCACACCAACCCGGACGGCAAGGGCCCCGGCGACCGCATCACCGCCGCCGGTTACCGGTGGAGCACGTACGGCGAGAACATCGCGTACGGCCAGCAGTCCGCCGCCTCCGTGATGGACAGCTGGATGCACAGCGACGGGCACCGCCGGAACATACTCAACTGCTCCTTCGACGAGATAGGCGTCGGCATCAACCATGCGCCGGGCGGGCCGCGGTGGACGCAGGTGTTCGGAGCGCAGTGACGTTCGTCCTGGGTGAGGGGCGGTCAACCGGATGACGTCCGGATGCCGCCGTGGCGGCGGTCCGAGCGGGTGGCGCGATGTCGTCCCCCGTTCAGGTGGCCGCCGTCAGGGAGGACGGGCGGGGGGCACCGCATCGGATGGCACTGCCCGGGTTTGAAATGACGTAGGGGCCGTATGGCGAGCGCTTTCAACGGGCGCTCGGCGTACGGCCGTTCGCTTTCCGCGGTGGCGTCCGACGGGTCGGGACAGCTTTCCGGTCGGATGTTTTGACGGCCTGCTGATCGCACCGGTAGTTCTCTGCTGCCTCGGCAGGGGCGGCCTTCCCGGCCGGTGGCCCGTGTCACTCCATCCGACCCCCGGTGGCACGGGCCATGCCCGGCCCGGGAACCGAACCGCCCCGCCGTGCGCACGGCGCCGCTTCCGTCTGGGGGCGGTGCCCCCGTACCCCCCTCTCCTAAGGAGATCGAAGATGTCGATGCGCAACCGAGTGGTTGGCGTGGCGCTGGCCCTGCTGGCCGGCGGCATGGTGCTGGGCCAGGCCGGTACGGCCATGGCCGACGACCACCACGGCCGCCACCGCGGCGGTGTCGACCTGGGCGCGCTGCCCGTGGCGATCGTCTCCCCGGCTCCGGGCAAGATCACCAAGGAGCGCAAGGTCACCACCACGTACCAGTACGACGCGAAGGCCTCCGGCTCCTCGTCCTCGGAGGAGCAGCCGCCGCCCCCCTCCAGCGCCTCCGCCCCCGCCTCCGAGCCGGGCCCGGTGACCGCCGCGAAGGACACGGTCAACTCCACCGCCCAGTCCGCCCTTTCCGGCGCCTCCAGCGCGGTCGACTCGGCGGCGAAGTAGCCGAACGAGGCTGCGGGCACGAGCTCGCGGCCACTTGGCGCCGCTGCCTGCCCACCGGGTTCGGGGGAGTGGGCGGCGGCGCCCACCCCGCTGCCGCCCCTGCGGGCGCAGGGCTGGCTGGAAGCGGAGCTTGACCTCGATGCGCTCGCCGGGCCATCCCCGCCTGTGCGGGGACCGCGCGAGCTTGCGGGCGTAGAACGCGGTGAAGTTGGGGCCACCCCCGCCGGGCGGGGACTGCGGACACCCTGAGCGCGGCGATCGGCAAGAGACCACCCCGCATGCGCGGGGACCACCGCGTCGCGCAGCTGCTCACCAGCCAGCAGCGGGGACCACCCCCGCACGCGCGGGGAGCACTGCAACGCCGGTACCAGGACCGGCATCAGGAAAGGATCACCCCCGCTCGCGCGGGGAGCACTCGCGGTCCATCACCGTCAGGTCGTACCGAGCGGGACCACCCCCCCCGCACGCGCGGGGAGCACTGCAACGCCGGTACCAGGACCGGCATCAGGAAAGGATCACCCCCGCTCGCGCGGGGAGCACTCGCGGTCCATCACCGTCAGGTCGTACCGAGCGGGACCACCCCCCCCGCACGCGCGGGGAGCACTCCCGGGCGATGACCGCCAGGTCGTAGCCGAGGGGACCATCCCCGCACACGCGGGGAGCACGTCCAGACGTTCGCGTCGCCGACCACGGAGGCGGGACCACCCCCGCACACGCGGGGAGCACCCCACCGGCACGCTCCACGACAGCCGCACCTGGGGACCACCTCCGCACACGCGGGGAGCACCCATCCACCGGGGCCTGGGCCACGATGCTGGCGGGGCCACCCCCGCACACGCGGGGAGCACACCTGGAAACGTTCCGTTCCACCCTCGACAGGGGGACCACCCCCGCACACGCGGGGAGCACAGGCCGCCACCTGGGGATTTGTCTCCGCCGGGCCGGGTTTTTACTCACTTGTCGAGAGTCCGGCGAAGCCGTCATATCGGGCGGCTCCCAGACTCGGTGAGCCGGCGAAGCCCTCGTCGTCACTCACGCCCCTCCCGCCCGCGCTTGACTCTCACATCGATGTCAGACCATAGCGTCGCCGCATGGCCCCAAGCACTCCCACGGGGGCGGTCCGTCGCCCAACTTCCGTAGCGCAAATAGCGCAGACACCTCCGCCCTCCCCCGGGTCCCCGGCTGTCGCCCTCGCCGTGCTCACCGCCTGCGTGTTTCTCGTCGGGACCGGGGAGTGGGTCATGGTCGGGCTGCTGCCCGAGCTCGCCGCCGACCTGAAGCAGCCGATTCCGGCTGTCGGGGGGCTCGTTACCGGGTACGCGCTGGTGGTCACCGTGGCCGGGCCGGTCGTTACCGTCGCCATGCTGCGGCTGCCGCGTCGGCGGGCGTTGATGGCGCTGCTGGTCGTGTTCGCCGCCGGGAACGCGGGCGCCGCGCTGGCCGGCGGGGTCGGGGCGCTCGCCGTCGCGCGGATGGTGACCGCGCTGACGCACAGCACCGCCTTCGCGACCGCGCTGGTCATCGCCGTCTCGGCCGCCCCCGCCGCGCACCGCGGACGGGCGATCTCCGTGGTCGCCGCCGGGTGGAACCTCGCCACCGTCCTCGGGACGCCGCTCGGTACGTGGGTCGGCGGGCGGTACGGGTGGCGGACGACGTTCTGGGGGATCGCCGCGCTGAGCGTGCTCGTTCTCGTGGCCGTGGCCGTACTCGTCCGCCCCGTCGAGCCGTCGCAGCGCCCCGCGCCCCGCGCGGAGGTCCGGGCGCTGCTCGGCCGGGGTACGGCCCGGGTCCTGGCGGTCACGGTCCTCGCGCAGGCGGGTCTCTTCACCCTCTACACCTACATCTCCCCGCTCCTCGGCGACGTGAGCGGTTTCGACGCGGACGCCGTCACCCTGCTCCTCGCCGCCTTCGGCGCCGGCGCGCTGCTCGGCAACGTCCTGGGCGGCCGGCTCGCCGACCGCGACCCCGAACGCGCCCTCCGCGCAACCCTCCTCGTCCTCGCCGCCGTCCTCGCGTCGTTCGCCCTGAGCAGCCACGCCCGCTGGACCGCCGCGCTCACCGTGCTCGTCCTCGGGTTGGTCTCCGCCGCCCTCATCCCCCTCCTCCAGGAACGCGCCCTCGCCGCCGCCCCCGGAGCGCCCACCCTGATCACCGCCGTCACCGCCTCCGCCTTCAACCTCGGTACGGCCGGCGGCTCCGCGCTCGGCGGTCAGGCCCTCGGCTCCGGTTCCGGGCTCGGGGGCGGGGGAGGGGGAGGCATGGGCCTCGACGACCTCGCCTGGCTCGGCGGTCTCGTCGTCGCGGCCGCCGCCGTGTTGGCCTTCAAACGGCCGGGCACTCGCTCCAATCCCTGAGTCACTCTGCCTCACCTCCACCACAGAAAGCAGGAATCATGTCCTCCCTCCCCACCCCCACCTTCGACCGCACCGTCCGCGGCAGCGGCCCCGGCCTCCTCCTCGCCCACGGTGCCGGCGGCGGCATCGAGCCCAACTACGGCCCGCTCATGGACGGCCTCGCCGAGCACTTCACCGTCGTCGGCCCCGACTACCCGGGTACGGGCCGCACCCCGCGCTCCGACGCGCCCCTCACCCTCGACGGCGTCGCCGACGAACTCGTCGCCGCCGCTGTCGCGGAGGGCCTGGAGACGTTCGCCGTCACCGGCTACTCGCTGGGCGCCGCCGTGGCCGTCCGTGCGGCCACCCGGCACCCGGAGCGGGTCACGGCCCTCGTCCTCACCGCCGGTTTCGCCCGCCCCAACCCCCGGTTCACCCTGGCCACCGAGCTGTGGCGCCAGCTGCTGCAGGCCGACGACCCGGCCGGCCTCACCGCCTTCGGCGCCCTGCTCGGCTTCACCGCGCCCGCGGCGGACGCGCTCTCGCAGGACGACGTCGATGCCATGCTGGCGGCCGGCTGGGACGCCGTCCCCCCGGGCGCCCTCGAACACGTCGACCTCGCGAGCCGCGTCGACGTCCTCGACGACCTCCCGCGCCTCTCCGTCCCCACCCTTGTCATCTCGACGACCGAGGACAGCCTGGTCACGCCCTTCCACCACCACCAGCTCGCCGAGGGGATCCCCGGCGCCCGCCTCGCCGAACTCGCCACCGGGCACCTGCCGTTCGTCGAGCGCCCGAAGGAGTGGCTGGACCTGATGGTCGGGTTCCTGGCCGCCTCCGCGTAAGAGAGGGTGGCGCGGCCTCAGACCCAGTCGACGAGCTGGACGATGACGCCGTTGGGGTCCGTGACCTGGAAGGCCCGCTCGCCCCAGGGCTCCTCGCGCAGCGGCATCGTGATCGCGACGCCCTCGGCGGTCAGGCGGGCGAGCTCCGCTTCCAGGTCGTCGACGGCGAAGGCGAGGATCACGCCCTCGGCGTGGTCGTCGCGCTGGTCATCGGGGAGCGAGGCCAGGCCCCGCCGCAGGTAGATGACGTTCATCCCGGCGTCCTCGCGGGTCAGCGACGCGAAGCCGTCGGCGGCCATGTCCGTCCGGAAACCGAAGTGGTCCCTGAGGAAAGCCGCGGACGCCTCGACGTCATCGACGTTCAGGGAGACGGCGGAAGCGGTGATCGACACGATCGGATCCTCCTTGACCAGGCGCGACTATTACTCTGTGCGCAGTACACCGTACTACGTACAGAGTAATTCATGCGCCAGAATGTCCCCGTGCCCCTCGACCGAAGCAGCGCCGGCGACCCGGCCCGCACCCTGGAACTGCTCTGGCGCGTCCCCGCCGGCACCCCGCGGCGCGGCCCGCGGAAGCGGCTGGACATCGACGCGGTCGTCGCCGTCGCCATCGGCCTGGCGGACGCCGACGGCCTGGACGCCGTCACCATGCGCCGCGTCGCGCAGCGGCTCGGCGTGGTGCCGATGACGCTGTACACCTACGTGCCGGGCAAGGCCGAACTCCTCGATCTCATGCTGGACACCGCCTACCTGCGGATGTCCCGGACCGACACCGCCGGTCGGCCGTGGCGGGACCGGCTGACCGCCGTCGCCGAGGAGAACAGGGCGCTGTTCGAGGCGCACCCCTGGGCCGCGACGATCTCCACCGGCCGGCCGCCGCTCGGGCCCGGCATGATGGCCAAGTACGAGCACGAACTGTCGGCCCTCGACGGCCTCGGGCTCCACGACGTCGAGATGGACGCCGCCCTGACCTTCCTGCTCACCTTCGTCCAGGCCAACGCCCGCTCGGCGGCGGAGGCGCGGCAGGTGCGGCAGGACAGCGCGATGGACGACGAGCAGTGGTGGGCCGCCAACGCTCCCGTGCTCGACAGGGTCCTCGACCCGGGCGCCTATCCGACCGCCGCCCGCGTCGGCTCGGCGGCGGGCGCCGCGCAGCGGGCCGCCTACAGCCCGGAACACGCCTGGGAGTTCGGCCTCCGCCGCGTCCTCGACGGGCTCGCCGCCCTCATCGACGGCCGCGCGGGATCGGTCGAGACGGGACCGGGGGCGCGGTAGGCCCGTGCGGGGGCGGCGGCCCAAAGGTGTGCGCCCTGCCGGGATTCGGGCCGACTAGAAGGGCAGGCCGGACAGGCGCAGCAGGTTGCCCGCAGCGAGAGCCACCAGGTGGCCGATGCCTGCGACGAGGGGGAGGGTGACGGAGAAAAGCATGGGCTCGCCTTTCGTGGGAGCGACTGTCGGGCCAGTGCTTCCCGTTCGGCGTGCCGTCACGCGTCATGTCACTCCCGCGCGACCGGCCGTATCGATTCCTCACCCGGGCGTTCGGGAAGCCTGTCATCCCCTCCACCCGTTCGCCCCGCCGCGGGTCCGGTTTCCGGACGTTCACCCGGCACATGGTTTGCGGGCAGCCTGCGCTTCCGCTTCGAGCCGGTGGGGGAAGGGCTGGTACCGCATCATCACCAAGCACAGCGGCAAGGTCATCAAGGTGAGCTGCGGCCCCGGCAACGCTTGAGTAGGTCGCATCACGGCACCCCCGTCGGTGACGGTCAGGTGGCGGGCGCCACCATGCGCACGGCCCGCACGGGAGCGAAGCGGAGGGCGACGCCCGCGTCACGCACGAGCCAGCTCCTTTCGGCGCCGCCAGATCAGGTCGGCGGAAGCCTGCGGGGACAGGGCGACCGCCCTGATCAGGTCGTAAGCGTGTTCCGCAGCGGACACCTCGTCCGGATCCAGGGCCGTACGGCCCTGCAGGAAGCCGTCGATGTGCACGACGTCCGCCCCGACGTCGAAGTTCAGGTTGATGAAGGGCCCGGCCAGGCCGGGATGCGGGGGAGTGTCGTGCGGGATCACCTGGATGACGGTCTTCGGGTGGTCCTGGGCGTCCAGTAGGCGTTCGAGCTGCGCCCTCATGACGGTTGGTGTGGTCAGCATGCGGCTGATCGCGTACTCGTCGACGATGAACCACGTCAGTGGCCGGTCTGGCCGGTCGAAGACGTCCTGACGCGACATCCGGGCGGTCACCAGGTGATCGATGTCGTACGGACGACCACCGGCGAGAATCGCGTGAGCATATCCCTCGGTCTGGAGCAGTCCGGGAATCAGGGTGCTCGCGTACGCGCTGATCGCTGATGCCTCCCGTTCGAATTCGATGAACGAGCGGAACCACCCCGGGTAGACGAACTTCACTACCAGTGTGAACAAGCGCGCGAAATGATCCCCGGTTCCTAAGGCCAAGTCGAGATCCTTGGCCAGGTCCTCCGAGGGCACCCGCTTCGCGTTCTCCACGTAGCTGATCATCGGCTGGGTGGTACGCGCCATTCTGGCCATCCGGGACTGGGAGAGCCGCGCCGCGTTGCGTAGGCGGGACAGTTCCGAGCCGAAGAACGCGAGCGGTGACCCCAGCGGGTCCGGTACGTCCGTCTCGACGGGCATGAGCAGTGCACCTCGCATCAATAACTTCGGCGATGTTATGGGTCCTGCCCTTCCGGAGCGTACCGACCGGCCGCAACCCTGGGAGCACACCAGGTATTTGACCACCGGAAGGGGTACCCCCATGCCCGAAGCCGCCCTCCCCCCACCCCCCGCTTCCCGCCGCCCCGCGCCGTGCACCGAGTGCCGGCGGATTCGGGAGGCGTACTACGCCGCGTCGCGGCAGGGTGACCGGGTCGCCGCGCAGGGGTGGATCGTCGCGATGGGGCGGCATCACCGGTGGGTGCACTGATGGTGGGGACGGGGTGCGGGCACGCGCTCGCCGAGTGGGTGGTGGCGCGGAGTGGGGTCGCGACCTGCTGTCGGTGCGGGGTGCGGCGGTTCACCGCGTACGCGGCGCTGTGGCGTGACGTGCCCGGGCGGGCGGAGTCGGGGGTGACGGCCTCCGTCAGGGGGACGGCGGTCGTCGGCACCCGTACCCCTGCGAACCGGGCTCGGAAGCGCGGGCGGAACTAGAACGTCTCGTTGACGGCCGGCTTCCCGTCCGGCTTCCCGTCGCCGTTCCGCACGACGTTCGAGTGTCCGGGGGCTGTCGCCGCGCGCTGCCGACTCCGAGGCACCGCGTGCGCCCGTGCGTGCATGCGTGCGTGCGTGCGTGCGCGAGGTCAACACCCTTAGTACCTAGGGGAGATGGTGACGGTCAGTCAAAAAGTGATCATCCGTCGTTCGGATGGTCGGCCGTGACGGGCCCGTGTCCGGCCCGGTTGTCCGGGTCAGCCGGGCCGGTACGTACCGGCCCGGCTGACCTGAGCGGAAGGAAACGAGGACACATGAGGAAGCTCAAGAGCGCGGCGGCACTCGTCGCGGGCGGAGCGCTGCTCGCCGGGGCCATGGGCCTGGCCGGGGCAGGGACCGCCGCTGCGGACACGATCACGTGTTCCGACACGCTGCCGGCTCACACGAACGGCAATGCGTTCAACGACGGGCCGCAGCAGCTCAACAAGCTGTTCGGGACCACCGTGGACACGGCCACGTGCTCGACGCGGCAGCTCAACACCGGCCTCAACGGCGCGGACGAGCCCAGCGAGTCCTGACCGTCTCCCTCGTTCCCGGGCCGTGCCACTCGGGCGGCCCCGGGACGCACACGAGTCATAGGCTGCCCGGCTCCGGGCCGGGCGGAAAGGACCATCGCATGATGTATCGCAGGCTGTGGGTCGGCGCGATGGCGGGGGCGTGCCTGCTGGGCGGGTACCTGGCGCCGGCGGCCTCTTCGGCTCCCGCTCACGGATACAAGGTCTTCAACGCGGGCGTGCACCCCTGGCAGCCCCCGAAGGGCGTCACCCAGCTCCAGTTCTACATCTGGGGCGCCGGCGGGGGAGGCGGCGGAGGCGGAGGCGGCGGCGGGGGAGGCGGCGGTCAGGGATTCGGTTTCGCCGGAGCCCCCGGTGGCGGCGGGGCGGCCGGAGGTGGCGGAGGCGGAGGCGGCGCGGGCACGGCGGGTGCCTTCGTCCGCTGCCAGACGGAGCCGGCCCGCGAGTACGTCGTCAGGGTCGGCAAGGGCGGTGCCGGTGGGAAGGGCGGTGCCGGCGGTGGCGGCGGAAGCCCGGGCAGGAACGGCACCTGGGGCTGGGGCCTGAACGGCGGCGCCGGCGCCAACGGCAACAAGGGCTCCGGCAGCGGGTCCACCGAGGTGATGGCGCCGAACAGTCGCATTTACGGACAGTCCGGCCCCGCCGCCGGCGGAGCCGGAGGGGGAGGCGGCGGAGGCGGCGGACGTGGCACCGCGAAGGGCTCCACGGGCGGGGCCGGAGCGACCACCACTGCTGCCGGGGGTGCCGAAAAGCTCCCCTACGCGACCACGTGGCGAGGCGGCTCGTGCACCGTCGGCGCGACCGGCGGAGCCGGTGGCGCGGGCAAGGCCGGCCGGGCAAGCAAGGGGGTCCCCGAGGGTTCGCCGGCCAGGTCCTGTCCGGCGAAATACGCCGCCGGCGGCACTGGACCCACCGCCTCGACACCGAGCATCACCCTGCCGGGCGGCAAGACCTACAACCGGCCGGAGGGCGTGGGCAAGGGCGGCAACGGAGGAGGGAAGTACGCGGCGGGTCAGAACGTGGGCTGTGGAGGTATGGGCGGGATCGTAGGCATCACCATCTCCTCCACCGCCAAGAACCAGAACTCCAAGTCCGGTTCAAAGGGGGAGACGGGCCCGGCCGGTATCAAGGGCGGTGACGGGCTCGTCGTCGTCGCCTGGTAGGCCGGACATGCCGTTCCGGGCGCGTCCCGGGCCGACGCAGGCCCTGACGTGCCCGGAAAGCGGTTGTCCGGGGTCGGACGGCGGGGTCACGGCCGCCGCACTCTGGGATCGTGCTCCCCCGGAAACCGAGCCGCGGAACGAGAGCGAGCCGGCGCGCAGCGCGGAGGGGCGGCAGCGCGGAGGGGCAGCAGCGTGGAAGGGCAGCAGGGCGGAGGGGCGGCAGGGCGGAGGGGCGGCAGGGCGTTTCTGAAGGGGCGTCACGTACGCGCCGTGTTTCCTCACGTCCCGCTTTCCTCCGGGGGAAGGGGCACCGGGCCGGGGGCCGCGGGAGCCCCGCCCGTCAGCAGGCGTTCCGCCGCGCGCCGGGCGCCGTCCGTACGGACCCTGGCGCCCAGCGCACGGGCGCGGGCGGCCGTGTCCGGGTGGAGGGCCTGCCGGAGGGCGGCGGTGAGGGAGTCGGCGGTCGGCGGGGCGGGCGGGTGCGCGGCGCCGGTGCCGAGTTCCCGGACGCGGCGGGCCCAGTAGTGCTGGTCGTACATCTGCGGGGCGATGACCTGCGGCGCGCCCGCCAGCGCGGCGGCCGTGGTCGTCCCGGCGCCGCCGTGGTGGACGACGGCCGCGACCCGGGGGAACAGGGCGCGTTGGTTGACGTCGCCGACGGAGAGGCAGTCGGGGGCGTCGTCCACGAGGGCGAGGCCGGCCCAGCCTCGCGAGATGAGCGCCCGGCGGCCGGCCGCGCGGGCGGCGGCGGTCATCGCCTCGGCGAGGCCGGGGGTGGCGCGGATGCTGCCGAAGCCGAAGTAGACGGGGGGTTCGCCGGCGGCGAGGAAGTCCTCCAGGGTGGGGGAGAGGGGGCTGTCGTCCGGGAGCAGCCAGGCGCCCGGCTGCCATGGCTCGTCATCCGTACCGGGACACGGCTCGTCCTCCGCACCGGGCCACAGTTCGTTCCCCGTACCGGGCCACGGGCCGAGTACCGGGTCGGCGGCGAGCCACGGCGTGGCGCCCAGCATGTGGCCGCGGACGTCGTCCACCGGCGGCAGACCGGTCTGCTTCCGCCGCGCGTTGAGGGCGTCGCGGAAGGTGGCGTTCACGTGGGCGGCGTCCTCGGCCCAGAGGGCGCGGTGGTCGGCGTCGTCGGGTGCGAGCGGCCGGCCCTGGAGGGCCAGCGGGGGCGGGGCGTGGTGCGCGGAGGGGAGGGCCACCGGGCAGTAGGAGGCGTGGACGTAGCGGAGGCCGGCCGCCTCCGCCACCGAGCGGGCGGCGATCTGGAGGCCGCCGCCCGCCACGATGGCGTCGCAGCCCTCGGCGGCCTCCGGGAGCGTCGCGAACTGGGTGACGACCGTGCCCTCCGCCAGCGCGCGCAGCTGCTCGGGTGTGGGGCGGAAGCCGCTTCCGGAGGCGGTCCCGCGCAGCGCGGGTCCGATGGGCACCACGGGGAACCCCAGCCCCTCCACCCACTTCCGGAAATCCGGCGGCACGCACAGGCGCGCCTCCGCGCCGAGCGCCCGCAGGGCGGTGGCCAGGGCCACCATCGGCTGCACCTCGCCCCGCGTTCCGATGGTCGACAGCAGTACACGCATTTCGGTCCCCCGTGACGTGCGGATGGCCCGGCGATGACGCGGCCGGGAGCCCGATTCTGAGGCCGGGCCCCGGTCTTGCGGCAACTCCCCCTCCCGGCTCTATGGTGAAAATGGCGGGGGTCTCTTGGCGCGGGGTGTACTCCATCGGGTGGTTCCCGGGTGCGGGCGGCTTGTTTCCGCGCCGGCGGAGCAACGGATGAGCGAGAAGCACCTCCAGCCGCCGCCCGAAGGACCCCTGTGAAGACGATCGCCCGCTGTCTCGCCGCTCTCGTCGTGTCCCTGTCCCTGCCGCTGGCCCTGCCGCTGATCGCCGACGGGGAAGCGTTCGCCGTCGACGGTTCCACGCGGCCCATGCAGTGCCGGAGCGTCGGTGCGGCGCGCGACGCCGACGTGGCCTCCGTCCTGAAGCCCCTCGGCGTCACCCTGCGGGACCCGGACACCCCGGTCGGCCTCTCCTGCACGCCCGTCCGCAACGGCGACCCGGCCGTCAACTTCTGCGCCGGCAAGGACCCGGTGCACGGGATCGCCGTCATCGGCCGGCACCCCATGGGCCACGTCTGCCCCTGAGACGGGCACGGGCGACCGCGTCCCTCAGGCCGCCGCGTCGTCGATCAGCCGGAGCGCGAGCCGCCGCACCCCCCGGGCGGTGGCCTCGTCGCAGAGGCGGGCGGCGAGGTGCGGGCCCGTGTCGATGCCGGCGGAGATGCCGGCGGAGACGCCGGCGCCGTGCCTACCGCCTACCGGTCGCTCGGGGGCAGGTCGCCCGGAAGCAGGTCGTCCCGGAGCACGCCGTACACCGCCGCGTCCCGCCACCGTCCGTCCCGGAAGGTGCGGCCGCGCAGGATGCCCTCGAAGGTGAAGCCTGCCTTCTCCAGGGAGCGCCGTTCCGCGGTGTTCTCCGCGTCGGTCTCCGCCTCGACGCGGTGCACGGTCGTGTGGGCGAAGAGGTAGCGGACCAGCAGGTGTTGGGCCTGCGTGCCGGCGCCGCGGCCGCGGAATTCCGGGAAGAGCTGGGCGCCGATGTTCCAGGAGTGCGAGGGGCCCCAGGTGTCGACTTTTCGCCAGCCGACGAAGCCGAGCGGCGCCCCGCCCCGGCCGTCGGCGGCGTCGCCCTGGCTGAAGCCGTCCTCACTGCGGACGATCACCAGCCGGCCGTCGTCGGCGGAGAGCATCCCGTCCTGCTCCCAACGGCGCCGCCATCTCCGGGCGTCGACCCAGCCGTTCCACTGGAAGGGTGCGACGGTCTCGGGTTCGGTCAGAAAGCGTTCCAGAACCGGCAGGTCGTCGGCCTGGACAGGGCGTAGCTTGATCGCTTCGTGGCTCATCCGGTCACGATAGTGACAGTGTCAACTCCCGCACACGAACCCTCAATCCCGCGTGAGCTCCCCACGCCGCTTGGTGCGCCGCAGTTCGCGCCGCTTGGGGTGGCGGACGACAACGCCCGCCATGCCCGGGGTGCCGCTGAGCCGGATGAGCGGGGCGCCGGGGAGGCGGGGGGTGGTGGCGGTCTTGTCCCTGACGCCGCCTTCCATGCCGTCGGTGTCGACCGCCCAGCCCTCGGGGACGACGAGCACGACGCCGCCCATCGCGCCGTCCGCCTCCACGACGACCTCCGGCAGCCGGCACTCGGCCGCGGTGAAGTCGAGGACGACGCCGCCCATGCCGCCGTTGGCGACGATGCGCGCGGGCACCGTCCAGTAACCCTCGCGCTTCACGCCGCGCAGGCCGCCGTTGAGCGTCAGCGGCTTGGCCGGGTCCGCGCCGGCCGGGCGCGGCAGGTCGGCGGTGAGCGCGGCCAGTTCGCCGTGGGTCCGGGCGCTCAGCGCCCGCTCCACCCGCTCGCCCAACTCGCCGAAGTCGAGCCGCCCCTCGGCCACCGCCTCGTTCAACCGCTCTACGACCGCCTCGCGTTCGGCAGTCGACGCGCGCACGTCGTCAGTCATGTGTTCCATGCTACGGCCGACGGCCTTGACGACCCGCCCCCGTCCCCGCAGCATCGCGGCGTGAACGCCCGCACCGCCCAACCGATCCGCACCGCACGGCTCGACCTGCTGCCCCTGCGCGTCGACCACGCCCGGGAGATGGCCGCCGTGCTGTCCGACCCGGCCCTGCACACCTTCACCGGCGGCACCCCGGACAGCCCGCAAGCCCTTCGCGCGCGCTACGAGCGCATGACCGCGGGCTCCCCGGACCCGGCCGTCTCCTGGCTGAACTGGGTGATCCGGCTCCGCGACGAGTCCCGCCTGACGGGGACCGTCCAGGCGACCGTCGGCCCGTCCGGCAACGACGCCGGCCGCGTCGCCGAGATCGCCTGGGTGGTGGGGACCCCGTGGCAGGGCCGAGGCATCGCCACCGAAGCGGCCCGGGCCCTCGTCGACTGGCTCGGCCGACAGCAGCCGGTCCACACCGTCATCGCCCACATCCACCCCGCCCACCACGCCTCCGCCACCGTCGCCACGGCCGCCGGCCTCACCCCCACCGACGAGCGGCACGAAGGCGAGATCCGCTGGCACCGGCCCCTCACCCGCCCGGACCGTCGCTCCTGAGCGCGTCCACGCCGACGTCCAAGGCGCCGGCAAGCCGGAGCAGCGGGTCCGACGTCACGGGCAGGACGCCGCCGACCTCGATGCGCTCCACCTCGTCCGGGTACGTACCGAGCCGTGCAGCAAGGCGGCGGCCTGCCCCGGTCCCCGGTGGTTTGCTCTTGATACCCCACTCGTCGCTGTGAAACGCCACAGCCATCTGAACAGTCGTTCCTAGACTGCATGAACAGTTGATCAACCACGTACCGCGGCCGCGGGTTGCCTGCTCTCTTTTACGACCGTGGACTCAACGTCGTCGTCAGGAAACCGCACCGAGGGAAGCGTTGTCGCGGACCGCTCGGTAGTGCTCGCTGTTCTCACCCACGATGGCAGCGAGCAGAACTGACAACTCGGCTCCTACGGCGCGCCGCGCCTGAAGATCGGAAATGCCCCGCCAATGCTGAACCGCCCGCTGAGCAGAGGCCTGAGTCAGCGGATCCTCGGTCCCTCGCGCCTGGGCTTGCAAGCCGGCGGTGTGCAGGTACCAGCGAGCGGCGACCTCCGGTTGGCCGAGCAGGTGCGCGATCCATCCTCGTAGCTCGCGGATCTGGATCGTGTGCGAGTGCTTGTCGCCGTAGGTGGCGGTGAACTCCTCGTCGACCCGCTCCGCCTCCGCACTCGCCGCGTGGAGACGGGGTACGTCCTGCGGGTCGGTGAAGGCCGCGGCGATGGACGCGATGCGTTCACGGTAGCTCTCGGGCGGTGGCGGCGGCGCCGCGGCCCCGCGGTGGCTGTCGCCGGGCTCGGCGCTGTCGGCTTCCGTCACGTCCGAGCTTGGCGCCTGACGAGCCGGGGGGAGGGCGTTCTCCTTTTCGGCTTCGTGGTGCGGCTCCGGTGTAGTGCCCTGCCAGAACTCGTGGGTGACGGTCCCCCAGGGCCGGTGGAGCAGGTTGTCGTCGTTCACCGTTTCCTCGTGTGGTTCGTGATCGTCGTTGTGTTCGCCGGACGGTCGGTCAGATGTCGATGCCCTTGCGCCGCATGTAGGCCACGGGGTCGACGTCGCTGCCGTATGCGGGGCCGGTGCGGACTTCCATGTGGAGGTGGGGGCCGCTGACGTTGCCGGTGGCGCCCGATATGCCGATCTCCTGGCCGCCCTTGACCGTCTGACCGGCGGACACTTCGACCCGGGTCATGTGGGCGTACTGGCTGTACATGCCGTCTTCGTGCTTGATCACGACCTGGTTGCCGTAGGCGCCACCCGGGCCGGCCGAGACGACCGTGCCGGGGCCGATGGCGTGGATGGGCGTGCCGGAGGGGACCACGAAATCCACGCCGGTGTGGTAGCCACTGGACCACATGCCGCCCGCCTGGTGGTAAGGGGTTCCGATGGAGCCATGGACAGGCCGCCCCCAATTCCCCGGAGCGGTGTCGGCCTCTACGACGCGGACCACCTTGCTGATGCGCGTGATCGGGGTCGTAGAATGGCGCCAACTGTCGTACGAGACCACGCGGGTCTGCGCGCCGGTATGAGGCGCTTCCACGATCTTCCCGTCGCCGATGTACATCCCGACGTGGCCCGGCAGAGCGTCCGACCCGTCGTACCCCGGGTTGAAAACCAGGTCGCCCGGAGCCGGGTGATCGATGTCGACTTGGTGGCCGATTTTTACCTGATCCCAGGTGGTCCGAGGAATGTCGACACCTGCCGACTTGTAAGCCTGCTGCATCAGGGACGAACAGTCGCACCACTTGGCGGAGTTGCTCCCCAGCGGGTCGGTGCAGTCTCCGCCGAGCTGGTACCAGCCGCCGCGCTGCTTCATGGCCCACTCGACCGCCTGGCGCGCTTTCTGCGCGGGGTTTTCACTCGTCCCCACCGAGCCGGCGAACCGTGGCGCATTCGCCATGATGTCCCTCACGTATCGGTATGTTTCACCGCCGGCGAATGAAGGACCCGGGACACCCTTGCGATTATGTACGGCTCCCGGTCCTGCATTGTACCCGGCCAGGGCTAGCTCGATGGGGCTGCCATTGTATTCAGGGTGTTTCTTGAAGTCCTTGAGGAGCCTGCACATCATCCTCCCTTGGGCAGGAATGGCATCCGCGGGATTCCATACGTCCTTCACCCCGTCGCCGTCCCCGTCAACCCCCTCAGTTTCCCATGTACTGTCGATGAACTGGGCGATTCCCTTCGCGAGGGGATTCTTGTCTTTGTCTTTGGATTCCGCGTCCCGCATGAAATTGCTCTCTGCCGAGAGTTGGGCAGCGAGGATGGAGGCGGGGAGCCCGGCATCGCAAGCGTTCGCGGCTTTTATGATAAGGGGCGCGTATTCGGGAGGGACGGCCCCTTTCCCTACCTTCAGGGTGTTGGAGGCGAGGTTGTAGTCCCCTCCCTCGTCATCAGTCAGGAAAGCGGCGACAAAAAACAAGAGCCCTAGACCGATGGCAAGCGGACTGACGGCCAGAAGTGCGATCCCGGGTATCAGAATCTTCTTGAGATTCAAACTCCCCCCTCGTGTTGATGGCGCGAAGATTCCGGTCTCAGGTGAATCGTCCGCCGCGAAGCTCTGGCCAAGGATGGTCGGTCTCAAGTCGCACCGTCAATCACTCCAGCACCGTGGGTAGTCACCAAAAGCCCCAAACTAGAAGCTAAGCCACTGAAGGCCCATGTTCGCTAAAAAGCGAGGAAAGGGACGAAAGGGCATGGTTGTTGACGGGAGGTGACCGACCGTGCCGTGTGCGTGCAGCAAAGAACTTGGCCCTACCAAGGACACCTGCTAGAAATGCACCTCAAGGTTTGGCCGAGAAAATACGGTTGCAATGCCGGGGGAGCTTTGGGCAGGAAAACGATTCTCGTTCCGCTGCCGACTCACGCCCGTCTGGCCTTACCTGTAATGTCGGCGGCCGGAGGCAGCGGCCGGTCCACGGTGGCGGGCCTCCTGGCCGGTTCCCTGGCCGCGGCGGGCACCGCCGCCGTGCTCGACACCGTGCCGCGGTTGTCCTCGCCCTGGCCGGCGTGGGTCACCTTCCCGGGCGGCGGCCTGTCGGCCGTCCCCTCCGACGTGCCTCTGTCGCGCCGTCAGGTTCGGGATGCCGCCTCGCGCTGTCAGGGCCCTGCCGGGGAGTGGCAGGTGCTGACCGACCATCAGGACTGGAGCTGCCCGCCGCTGTCGCTGCCCGCCGACCCCGCGGCCTGGTACCAGCTGGCGGCCATTGGGGGCTGGCAGACGGTCGTGGCCGACACTGGGCACGCCGTGGCCCACGACATCGTGACCGCCCGGTGCGAAGGCCGGCCGGGGACGACGGCGGCCTGGTGCGGACTGCCGTTCGCTGTTCCCGTGCTGTGCGCGGCGGCCAACGGCGACGGCGTCCAGGCGCTCCAGACCGCCGTCCAGGCCGCCACCGCCGAGGGCCTGCCGCTCCAGCGCACGGTCGTCGCCGTGGTCTCGCTCGCCGACGGTCGTCTGCCCGCCCCCGTACGCGCGGCCATCACCATGCTCCAGGGCAGGGTGTCGGCCGTCGTCACCGTGCCGTGGGACCCGCAGGTCCGCGTCGGCGGTCTGCGTGCCTTCGGCCGGCTCAAGGCCCGGACCGTCCAGGCCGGCACCGAGCTGGCCCAGGCCGTCCTCGACGCCGCGAAGACGGCCTGGGGCGACCCCCTGCCACCGGCCCCCGTTCCGGCAGCACTTCCTGCTGCCCGCTCACTTGACCATGCTTCCCCCGAACTCGAAGGAGCGTCGGCATGAGCCAGCTTCTGCACCACGCCGTCACCTACCTTGCCGCCGACGGGCCTGTTCCGGACTTCAAGCCCACCGTGCCGGACAAGCTCAAGGACCCCACCAGCAAGATCCTCGGCTGGGCCGCCGGTCTGGGCCTGGCCCTGGCGGTGCTCGGCGGGCTGACCGGATGGGGATGCGTGGCCGTCGGCCACAACTCCGAGCGCGCCGGCCTGGCGGCCCGCGGCAAGCAGGCGATCTTGTGGAGCCTCATAGCCGGCCTGGGCATCAGCGTCACCAGCGGCTTGGTGATGATGTTCTACAACATGGGCAAGTGAGCGCCCGGTGGACTACCAAACGAGCGCCCGCAGAGCGCGCATACGTCTGTTGATCATCGGTGTCGCCGTCGTCGCGCTCCTTGTCGGTGGTGTCCTGCTGCTGACCGGTGGGGGCGAGAGCAGCGAGAAGAACCCTCCGGCGGCAAAGACTGCCAAGACGCCTACCGCGTCGCCGTCAGCCCCCGATCGTGTGCTGGGCCGCTCGGGGAACTGGACTCCCGCCACGTCTCGCCACCACACGATTCCCCGGAGCCGGGGGGTGAAAGACGGCGCCAGTGTCGGTTTCCCCCGGGGCTGGGTGGGGGGTCTGATAGCGGCGGTCCGTCACCAGCAGGAGCTGGACCTCCTCGACGACTCGATCGCGCGACGCCAGATGGAGGCCATCGTGTCGCGGGACTCCAAGGAAAGCGTCGACAAGTACGTATCCAAGGTGCGCACGGCGCGTGAAGCTGCCGGGCTTGCCCCCTCCGGCGGAACTCCCGCAGGCATTACCTTCACGACCCAGGTGAAAGCCGCTCGTATGCGCGCCGTGGCCTCTGATAGCGGTGAGGACGTCGTGGAAGTGTGGATGGCCTATGACCAATACGCCTCCCTGCCGGGAAAGGCCACTGACGATAACCCGCTGAAGGACCAGACGACGCACGTCTTCTACAAGTGGGAAGGCGACGACTGGAAACTCACCGAAGAACCGAAGTACGTCAAGAAAACCTCCTACCCGATGCCGTGGGACCCGGATAGCAAACACGCCTGGGCAGATGACTGGAGACTGGTCGACGTTGAGTAGGTTCCTGGCGCGCTTTGGCGCGGTTTGCAGCGCGGCCATGATGATGCTGGCCTTTTTGGTCTCCTTCGCGACGGCAGCGGATAAGCCTGGCCCTCCGGAGGACTACCCCGAATGGCTACAAAAGGAAAGCATCACCATCGGTGTAGACGAGAAAACTCGCGCATATTGCAACCGCACTGATGCTGAGACATGGGAGAGGCGACACGGCGACCAAAAGCACTCATGCCGACCGCAGGTAAAGTGCCCTGAGGACTTCCCGGCGCAAACTGTCTGCGGCGATGAAGAGAACCCTCACCCTACCGACAAGCAGAAGGAAAACGTACAGGACGTCGCCCTGAGGCGGTGGCGTGAGGGTGCGCGAAAGCATAACTCGCCGGAGGACTATAAAAAGTTCGACGAGTTTATGACCAACTGCTTGAAGAAGCAAGGTAAGCCTATTGAAAAATGCAAGTTGGAGCTGGGTGACAAGTTCACAAAGAATACTGGGCCGATCGATTGGCTGGCTGGCAAGATATCCGATCTGGCGTTCAAGGCGCTCAAGGAGGTCGCGGCGGTCATCGGCGAGGCCGTGATATGGCTGCTCCAACAGTTCGCCTCGTTCTTCGATGAAGTTTCTAGGGTCAATCTGGCGCAGACGGGAATCAAGCGGCCGACTGAGATCATGATGGGGGTATCCTCTCTCGTCGCGGCCTTCCTGCTGCTTATTCAGTTCGGCAAGGTGGGCATCTCCCAGCAGGGAGGGCCGCTCGCCACGGCGATTACCGGGCTGGCGAAATGGGGCTTTATCACCGCCACCTACTGGATTTGCGTCCAGACGGCCCTGAACTGGTGCGACATCTTCAGCACCTCGATGATCGAGTTGACGGTCCAGGACGGCGACAAAGGCGCCAAGAAGGCCATGGAAGTCCAGTTGGGCACGATGTTCTCCGGCATGATCGGCGGCGCAGGAGCCGGTGGCGCCCTCATAGGCGGCGGCGGCATCGTGGCGCACTCCATCGGTGCGATTATCGTGCTCGGCATCCTGACGATCCTGGCCATCGGCATGTTGTGGATGGAGATGCTCGTTCGCCAGGCGGCGATCATGATCCTGGTCACCATGATGCCGATCGCACTCGCCGGACAGATGCAGGACGCGACCAAGGAGTGGTGGCCCAAGGCCCGCAACGCCTTGATCGCGATGATCCTGATGAAGCCCGTGATCGTCATCTGCTTCTCCATTGGCTTCTCCGCGATGAAGGAGGGCCAGGGGATGCAAAACATTCTCGTCGGCCTGGTCATCTTCATCCTCTCCGGCTTCGCCTGGCCGGCGATCGCGAAGTTCATCACCTTCACCACCGTGGGGGCCGGTGCGGGCATGGCTTCCGGGATGGTCAGCTCCCTGGGATCGAGCGTGTCGTCGATGTTCGGCGGCAACCAGCCCGCGCTCGCGGGCCCGGGCACCGTCGGCGGCGGCAGCAACTACACGCGCGCCCTGGAGGGCGACAACGCGGCGACCGCCGGCGGAGGCGGGGGAGGCGGCTCCGGGTCCGGCAACGGCGGCAACCGGGGCGGCGGCTTCTGGTCGGCAGACGCGGTCAAGGGCCGCCTGAAGGGCACCGGCGGCGGCAGCCTCGGAACCCGGGCGCGCGCCAGCGCGGGGCTCGGCTTTCAGCTCGCCGCGCTCGGCAAGGACGCCGTCGAAAGCGGCTTCGGCAGCGCGGCCGCGCACGCCGGGCTCGACCAGGGTGGCCAGGGCGGCGGACGCCACGTCGTCATACCCCCGCGCTTCGGCGCCGGCGCCGGTGGCGGTGGCGGTGAGTCCGCCCCGCCGGCCGCCGGTTCACCAACGAACGAGAGCGAACCCCCGCAGCCAGCCGCCACCGCGCCGACGACCGCGCCCGCGTCACCGCGGCCGGAGTCGACGCCGCCGCCGAGCCCGACCGCGACGCCCCCCGCCCAGGGAGGTGACGCCTGATGTCCACTCCGAACACGTTCAGCGGGTGGCAGTCCGAGCGCTCGGGCTTCATGGGCAACCTCAGCGGCGTCGGCTTCGCCCTGGTGGCCGGCGCCTGCGTGGTCGCGCTCATCCCGATCTACCAGCACAGCTGGACCGCCGCCCTCGTCTTCCTCCCCCTCGCCGCACTGCTGCTCGTGCTCGCCTTCGGGCGGGTGCTCGGGCTGAGCGCGGACGAGTGGATCGTCCTCGCAGTAAGGCACCAGATCGCCGTGGCCACCAACCGCAACATCTTCCTCTCCGGCGTCTTCGCCCCCCGCACCAAGGACGGCGAACAGCCCATGGACCTGCCCGGGGTGCTCGCGCGCCTGCACCTGCTGGAGGCCCCCGACGGCCTGGGCGGCACCCTCGGCGTCATGCACAACCCGGTCGACGGCACCTACACCGCCATCTGCCGCGTGACCTTCCCTGGCCTCGCGCTGGTCGACACCGACCGGCAGAACGCCCGCGTGCGCGCCTGGGGCGCCTTCCTGCGCTCCCAGTGCAAGGAGGGCGGTGCGATCACCCGGATCAGCGTCCACCAGCGCTCCCTGCCCGATGACGGCGCCGCCCTGCGGTCGTGGACGGAGCGCCACACCGCCGCCGAGGCACCGGCCGCGGCCGTCCAGGCACTGGGCGAGCTGATGGAAGGCGCCGGGCCGACCGCGACGATCCGCGAGACCTACCTCGCCCTGACCCTGTCCTCCTCGCGCGCGCGGCTGGCCATCAAGGGCGCCGGCGGCGGGCAGATCGGCGCCGCGGCCGTCCTGGTACGCGAAATCCACGCGATGCAGGGCTCCCTGTCCAGCGCGGGCCTTCAGATCGTCGAGTGGCTCGGCCCCCGCGGCGTCGCGCAGGCCATCCGCACCGCCTACGACCCCGAGGCCCAACTCGCCCTTGCCGCCCGCAACACCGCCGCCGATGACCCGGCCTGGTCGGGCGCCGAACGCGGCGTCGACCCCGAACTCGCCGGACCGGCCGCGACCGAGACCGGCTGGGGCCTGTACCGGCACGACGGCGCCTGGACCGTCACCTACCAAGTCCGCGCCTTCCCCCGCAGCGAGGTCTACGCCACCTTCCTCCAGCCCCTGCTGCGCCCGCGCCAGAACGCCCGCCGCTCGCTCTCCCTCGTCTACGAACCGATTGGCCCGGCCAAGGCCCGCCAGGAACTCGCCCGCGAGAAGACCAAGCGCGACACCGCCCGCAAGCTGCGCGCGAAGACCGGCCGGGCAGAGTCCGAAGACGAGCGCCGCGAGGCGATGACCGCCCGCGCCCAGGACATCGCCCGCGCCTCCGGCCACGGCGTCGTCCGGCTGACGTGCCTGATCGCCGTCACTGTCACCAGCCTCGACCAGTTGGAGACCGCCTGCGCCGAGCTCCAGGCCGACGCCTCCGACGCCGGGCTGGAGATCCGCCGGGTCTGGGGCGCGCAGGACGCCGCCTTCGCCGTCGCCGCCCTCCCGCTCGGGCAGGGCCTGCCGGAGCGAAGGGTGGGCATCTGATGGCGCCGCTGTTCTCCCGGGGGAAGGACGACACCTCCCTCAAGGCCGCCACCATCTCCGACCTCCTCGACGCGCCCGCCGAGCCGGCCCCGGCGAAGACCAAGGTCTCCGCCCGAGATCTGCGGCGCTCGCGCCTGCTGGAGGACCCGGCGGCGGCCATGCGCGTGGCCCCCAAACGCGGGTGGTCCGGGCCGTTCGCCGGCCGCGCCGCGTCCCCTGCCAAGGTCGAGGTGGTGCGCGCCGACACCGAGCGGGCCAGCGGAATCTACCCGTTCCTGCACGCCGCTTCCCTGCCGCCGATCGGCGTCTACATCGGCTGGAATACCCTGACCATGCAGGCGTTCTCCGCCCATCCGGCCGCCTGGGTGCGCGAAGGGCTGTGCACGAACCCGAACGTGATGATCACCGGCATCCCCGGGTCCGGAAAGTCCGCGCACATCAAGGCCCTGTGCTTCCGCCTGATGGCCCTCGGCCACCGCACCCTGATCGCCGGAGACGTCAAGGGCGAGTACCGGGCCCTGTGCGAGCACCTCGGGGTCGAACCCGTCCGCCTCGGCCCCGGCCTGACCGGCCGGCTCAACCCGCTGGACGCCGGCCCCCTCGGCCACGGCCTGGAGAAGATCAGCGGCCCGGAGCTGAAGACCCGGCTCCAGGAGATCCACCGCCGCCGCCTCACCCTGCTCAAGGCCCTCCTCGAACTCCAGCTCAAGCGTACCCTCAAACCGCAGGAAGAAGAGTGCCTCGACATCGCCGTCCGCGAGGTCACCGGCGAACTCCACGGCCAGAGCACCCTCAGCGTGCCCACCCTCCCGCTGGTCTACGAGCGGCTGAAGGACCCCACCGACGCGATGGCCCGCGAACTGCGCGTCCGCGGCGACGACGTCCAGCTCGCCCGCGAGCAGATGACCTCCCTGCGCTCCGCCCTCGGCGGCATGATCACCGGTCACCTCGGCGGCCTGTTTGACCAGCAGACCAGCATCGGCCTGGACTGGCAGGCCCCCATCCAGTCCGTGGACATCTCCGCCCTGGAGCAGTACGGGGACGAGACCGTCGCCATGGTCCTCACCTGCGTCTCCTCCTGGGCCCAGAGCGCCATCGACCGCCCCGGCGAACGGCCCTGGATCGTGGTCCGCGACGAGCTGTGGCGGCAGATGCGTTCCGGCGGCGCCGCCATGGTCCGCAAGATCGACGCCGACCTCCGGCTCTCCCGCGCCACCGGCACCATCCAGCTCCTGGCCACCCACCGCCTGTCCGACTTCGAAGCCGTCGGCTCCGCCGGCAGCGAGGCCGTCGCCATCGCCAAGGACCTCATCGCCTCCTGCGAGACCCGCATCCAACTCGCTCAGGACACCAAGCCCCTGCGCCTGACCCGTGAGGCCATCGGCCTCACCGACGCTGAATGCGACCTCATCGGCTCCTGGGGCGCCGGACAACGTGGCCGCGCCCTGTGGAAGGTCGGCCGCGGCGGCGGCTCCCACGCGGTCCAGCTCATGCTCTCCCATACCGAGCGCAAGCTCTTCGAAACCGACGAGCGGATGGTGATCTGACGGTGTCACCCCACGGCAGCCCGCGTCCCTCCCGAACGGACGCCGATTCCCTCCTGGCGCCCGCGCTGATCCTCATCGGTGTCGCGTCGCTGGCCTGCACCCTGCTTACCGCTCCGCTGGCGGCGTTGCTGTCTGGGCGAGGACGGCCGAGGTGGGTGCATGACGACCCGGCGACGACGGCCGTTCTCGCCATCGTCCGGGGCCCTGGCGCGGCCTACTCGCCGGCCCCGCCCACCTGGCTCTTCTGGGCCTTGACGGTCCTGCTGTTCGCCGGCATCGGATGGGGCACCGTACGTGTGCTGAGCAAGTGGGGGAAGAAGCCGTCCGGCTTGGCGGGCCGGAACGAGCTGGCGGGCATGTTGCCCAAGGGGGCGGCGGAACGCGCGCGGCGGCTACGGCCGGCGCTGGCCGGCGTCAAGCGCCTGGAGCCCGACGACACCGGCAATCTCCTGGGCAACCTGGAGCCGAACGGCCCGGAGCTGCGCTCGTCCTTCGAGGACGTCGAGCTCGACTTGATGGCTCCTCGAGCCGGCAAGTCGACGGGCATCGCCGTCCCCCGAGTCCTGCGCGCGCGGGGGGCTGTGCTTCTCACCTCGAACAAGGCGGATGTCTACAGCGTCACCAAGGCCGAGCGGGCGCGTGTCGGTACGGTATGGGAGTTCGATCCGCAGGGTATCGCGCATACTCCTCGCGAGATGTGGTGGGACATGCTCACCGACGCTGCCACGATCGAGGGAGCCCGCCGACTGGCCGGGCACTTCGTGGGAGCGGTCAACGATGATGCGTCCAAGCGGGACTTCTGGATCTCTGCCGCACAGAACACGCTCACCGCGCTGTTCCATGCCGCGAACCGTGGGAATCGACAGGTGACGGACGTACTGTCCTGGCTGGCTGACCCGGCGGACCGCACGCCCGTCGACCTGTTGCGCGACGCTGGCATGGTGGCCCTCGCCGAGCAACTGCAGGGCACGATCAGGGGCGCGGTCGAAACGCGCGACGGCATCTATGAAACCGCCCGCCAGTGCGTGGCCTGTCTCCTGGACCCGGAGATCGCCGCCTGGGTGATCCCCGACCCTCGTTTCCCCCAGTTCCGTCCCGAGGCGCACGCACTGAGTCAGGACACGCTCTACCTCCTCTCGAAGGACGGCGGAGGTTCGGCCGCCGGTGTCATCGCCGCGGTAGCCGACTCCGTTCTACGTGCCGGAGTCCGGGCGGCCGAGCGTATGGGCGGGCGCCTCGATCCCCCCATGACCGCTGTACTCGACGAGGCCGCGAACGTTTGCAGAATCTCCGACCTGCCTGACCTCTACTCACACCTCGGCTCGCGTGGGATCAACGTAGTGACCCTGCTGCAGAGCTACCGGCAGGGCAGTCGTGTGTGGGGCGAGGCCGGAATGGACGCACTGTGGGGGGCTGCCACGGTCAAACTCCTCGGTGCCGGGCTGGATGACGCAGACTTCATCGAGAAGATCTCCAGGCTCGTCGGAGAACACGACGTCACCACGGTGAGCTACTCGAAGGGTGAAGGCACACGCTCGCGCTCCACCTCCACCCGTCTCCAGCGAGTGATGCCGGCGGATCGGATCCGAGCCCTTCCCAAGGGCACTGCTCTCCTTCTTGCCACAGGTGTGAAACCGGCCCTTATCCGGCTGCGCCCCTGGTACGAGGAACCAGGGGCAGATCGCATTCAGGCGGCCGCTAGAGCCGAGGTCAAGGCCATCACAGCGCGGGCGAATAGGGGGACGTTGCTCAGATGAGCGACCTTGTCGCGGAGGCCGCTCACCCGGTCGCACCTTTCATCCTTTATTTGGAAGGCGAAGACCAGCGAGCGGCCATGGAAGGCCTCGTCGGCTGGGTGAGCGGTCTCCTCCTCCCCGTCTACGGCCGGGAGGCTACGTCCCGCTTGCCGTGGTGCCCTCAGTGGTGGGAACACCTGGAAGCAGTAGCCCAGTTGCATGCGCTGTGGCTCGCCTGGCAGGAACTCACGGGCCCGAACGGAGGACTGACCGGTCCGGCGATGTGGCACAGGGATTACCTGGCACCCACGATGCAGACGCTCCGAGACCCCGACGGCCCCTTCGCCGGATGCCGCATCGGCGGACACCGGCCGAAGCAAACTCCTACGGTGGAGGAATTTCCCGCGTGACGACCATCGGGCGTCCCGGCCCGATGGTTAGCCGATCAAGCTCTATCGCAAGGATGTACAGATGACTGAACAGATGACGTTGACGGATGCCTACGAGCAGGTCTATTCGGCCGCGGCGCGCATGTTGTGGGCCCAACAGGGGCCCGACTGGCGGGACGAGCATGAATCGGAATGGCCCACTGCGCGACGGAAGGCGTGGCAGCACCTGGAACAGGCACTGAGGGACGCCGAAAAGGCATTGGGATCGCCCCATCCAGGTGAAACTTCCGATCCGGCGCGGCACTTGATCTCCCGGCGGGGCCCGGGCAACCGCCCGCTGGCCTTCGACGAGGCGGTACTGGACTGGAAGCAGCGGCTTGACGCCGACCCGGGATTCCTTGTGGAACGCCAGGAGCCGTACCCGGATTACTACATGGAGCCCGGCGCCTGTGTGATCATCCCCTCTTCGACATACTTCGCGACGATTGGCATCTTCCCGGAGCTGTTTCACCGGCTGGCCCCGGGGAGGCCGGCGGTGACCATCGGCTCCGGCGCAACGGATCTCTGCGTCGTGGCGCACGAGGCCGCAGACGCCCTGCGCGCACCGCTGGGCATCGCCACGCCGACACCGCATCCTGGGAAGGCGCCTTGGATCGCTTCGGTTTCCCGTCCAGTGTCGGACCTTCCCGATCTTCCCGAGCGCTTCGAGACCCTGCGCCGCGCGGCGTGGAGCGCGGCGGAAGCGATGCCCTCTCCGGAGGAACTGAAGGGCACGCTGGACTTCACGGTCGAGCTGTCAGCGGCCCAGGCGGCCGCCGACATCCAGCGGATGCTGGCCGGCCACCCGGCCCCCGCGTGGCGCGAGGAGTACGAGCAGATCGATCCGACGCGGCACAGTGTCGTGGGGCTCGTGTCCGGCCCAGAAGAGGACGCGAAGCCGGTGTCCTTCGAGAAATGTGCCACCGACTGGCGAGGGTTGAACGCCAAGGGCTCCCTTCCGTGGACGCCGGAGGAGTACCAGCGGCAGTACTACCCGGACCGCGGCGAAACGCAGAATGTGGTGATCTCCGCGACCCGTGCCTTGGTCTTCGCCGAGATCCTCGACGAATACGCGGCACGTCTGACGCCTGGGCGGAGCACGGGGCTCATCCATTACAGCGCCTACGAGATCGGCCAGTTCCTCCTCTGGAGGATCGGCCGTGAGCTGAGCGATCACGTCGGGTTCTGAGGGGAGTGCGGCGCATGGCAGACAAGCGGTACCGCATTCTTGTCGTCTGTGACATCAGCGGCATGGGCGGTGGCGGCGTTCCGGTGTTCAACCAGCACATCACCGAGGCGCTCGCCAAAGAACACGACGTGACGTTGTTCACCACCGATCCGGACACGCAGCCCCACCGAGGCGCGAGGATAGTCTCGACTCCTCCGGTACCGAGCGGCGTGGACGGCCGCGTGTGGATGGAGTTTCAGTCCACCCTCGACCCCCGCACCCACGGTCTTCCTGACCCGCAGGGGCGCCCCTTCGATCTGATTGTCGGTCACTCCCGGTTTTCCGGCCCGGCTGCGGCCGAGCTGCGGGACCGCTGGTACCCGGACGCGAAGATCGCCCATTTCCTGCACACCAGCCCGGAACGGCTCGCCGAGGTCAAGCACGCCGATGACCCGGTGCATGCCCAGACTAAAGCCGCCCGGGATTCCCGGATCGAGCGCGAGGTGATGGACCGTGCGGATATGGTCGTCGGCGTTGGCCCATTGCTGACGGTGGAGGCCGAGCGGCTGTCCTCGACAGGGCAGCATGTGCCCGATTCACACCAACTGATCCCCGGTGTGAAGATCGGGGAGCTGGTGAAGCGCCAACCGCACGACGGTCGGCTCAACCTTCTGCTCATGGGACGTACGGATGACCCGCTGAAGGGGGTGAATGACGCATTGCGGGCCGTGAAGAAGTTGAACGAGACGGGCCTTGATGTCCACCTCACCATCCGTGGCGCAGACCCGAAAAAGCTCGACGAAATCGCGAACGCAGCCGAATGGCGGGGCGGCAAGGGCAATGTCACCGTCAAACCGTTCACTGAGGACGACAACGAGCTCAAGAACGACATCAAGAGTGCCGATGCGGTCATCATGCCGTCCAAGCACGAGGGCTTCGGTCTGGTGGCCACAGAGGCGGCAGGGCACGGCGTGCCGATCCTGGTGAACCAGGAGAGTGGCGCCGCGCAGTTTCTGGGCGACAACTCGAAGTTCCCGCCTGAGATCGGGCAGCCGTGTATCGTCCCCGAGCCGAAGAATCCGGACCACCGGTACCGGAACTGGGCCAAGGCCATCAGCGAACTCAAGGCCGACCTCCCCCAGAGGCGTGAGAACGCCAAGGAGCTCCGCGAGGCGCTCAAGGCATACTCCTGGGACCACGCAAGTAAGGCTTTGGTCGAGGCATCCATGCAGGCCACGCCCGTGGCGCAGCAGAAGCCGCTCGCTCAGGGCCAGGCGCAGCGGAAGGCGACGGTTCAGGGCCCCTTTGGCAAGCTATTGGTCAATGGCCCGGCCTCGCAGAGTGCCGCACCAGCCGGCCCCCAGAGCACCCTGGCCAAGGCCGCCCGACTGACCTCCCCAAGGAGGCGGCCACCTGAGCTCCAGCCCCAGGTGCCCCGACCCGCACAGGCTCCCGCTCCCGCGGCTCGCCCCTTCCATCTGCCGCAGGCCGGCCCCGGCCGGGGCCCGAGCCCAGGCCGCTAGGCACCTTGAGCCGCCGGAAGGTCGTCGTACGGTGGCCCGCCCGGCGCGGGCGTCCTCACCCCCGCCCCTTCACCGTGGCCCGCAGGTACTCGCGGTTCATGCGGCCGATGGCCGTCAGGGGGATGCCCTTGGGGCAGGCCGTGGCGCATTCGCCGGTGTTGGTGCAGCCGCCGAAGCCCTGGGCGTCCATGGTGTCGACCATGTCGAGGACGCGGGACTCGCGTTCGGGGGCGCCCTGGGGGAGGACGTTGAGGTGAACGACCTTGGCGGAAGTGAAGAGCATGGCCGAGCCGTTGGGGCAGGCGGCGACGCAGGCGCCGCAGCCTATGCACTCGGCGTGTTCGAAGGCGAGGTCGGCGGCGGGCTTGGGGACGGGGGTGGCGTGGGCGTCGGGGGCGGAGCCGGTGGGGGCGGAGACGTAGCCGCCGGCGCCGATGATGCGGTCGAAGGCCGAGCGGTCCACGACCAGGTCCTTCACGACCGGGAAGGCCGCCGCCCGCCACGGCTCGACGTCGATGGTGTCGCCGTCGGAGAAGTGCCGCATGTGGAGCTGGCAGGTGGTGGTGCGCTCCGGGCCGTGTGCCGCGCCGTTGATGACCATGCCGCAGGCGCCGCAGATGCCCTCGCGGCAGTCGTGGTCGAAGGCGACGGGCTCGTCGCCCGCGAGGATCAGCTCCTCGTTGAGGTGGTCGAGCATCTCCAGGAAGGACATGTCCTCGCTGATGCCCTTGACCTCGTAGGTGGTCATGGCGCCGGCCGAGCCGGCGTCGCGCTGGCGCCAGATGCGCAGGGTGAGGTTCACGCGTAGCTCCGCTGGGTGGGGTGGACGTATTCGAAGGTCAGCTCTTCCCTGTGGAGGACGGGAGGGGCGCCCGTGCCCGTGAACTCCCAGGCCGCGGCGTACGAGAACTCCTCGTCCTTGCGCGCCGCCTCCCCCTCCGGCGTCTGGCTCTCCTCGCGGAAGTGGCCGCCGCAGGACTCGGTGCGGTGCAGCGCGTCCAGGCACATCAGCTCGGCCAGTTCCAGGTAGTCGACGATGCGGTTCGCCTTCTCCAGGGACTGGTTCAGCTCCTCGCCCGTCCCCGGCACCTTGATCCGGCGCCAGAACTCCTCCCGCAACGAGGGGATCCGGTCCAGCGCCTTGCGCAGGCCGCTCTCCGTCCGGGCCATGCCGCACTCGTCCCACAGCAGCTCTCCCAGCTCGCGGTGGAACGAGTCGGGGGTGCGGTCGCCGTCGACGGACAGGAGCCGGGCCAGGCGGTCCGTCGCCTCGCCCACCGCCTCCGTCACCGCCGGGTGATCCTCCGCGACGGGGGTGTGCGGCTGCCGGGCCAGGTAGTCGTTGATCGTCGACGGGAGGACGAAGTAGCCGTCGGCCAGGCCCTGCATCAGGGCGGACGCGCCGAGCCGGTTGGCGCCGTGGTCCGAGAAGTTGGCCTCGCCGATCGCGAACAGACCCGGAATGGTCGTCTGGAGGTCGTAGTCGACCCACAGGCCGCCCATCGTGTAGTGGATCGCCGGATAGATGCGCATCGGCACCTCGTACGGGTCCTCGGCGGTGATCCGCTCGTACATCTCGAAGAGGTTGCCGTACTTCGCCTCCACCGCCTTCCGGCCCAGCCGCCGGATCGCGTCCGCGAAGTCCAGGTAGACGCCCTGCCCGCCGGGGCCGACGCCGCGGCCCTCGTCGCAGACGTTCTTCGCGGCGCGCGAGGCGATGTCGCGCGGAACGAGGTTGCCGAAGGCGGGGTAGATCCGCTCCAGGTAGTAGTCGCGCTCGTCCTCCGGGATCTCCCCGGGCGGACGCGTGTCGCCCTTCGCCTTCGGCACCCAGATCCGGCCGTCGTTGCGGAGCGACTCGCTCATCAGCGTCAGCTTGGACTGGTGGTCGCCGGAGCGCGGGATGCAGGTGGGGTGGATCTGGGTGAAGCAGGGGTTGGCGAAGTAGGCGCCGCGCCGGTGCGCCCGCCAGATGGCCGTGGCGTTGGAGTTCTTGGCGTTCGTGGAGAGGTAGAAGACGTTGCCGTAGCCGCCCGTCGCCAGCACCACCGCGTCCGCGACGTACGTGCTCACCGCCCCCGTGATCAGGTCGCGGGCCACGATGCCGCGCGCCCGCCCGTCCACCACGATCAGGTCCAGCATCTCCGTACGCGCGTGCATCTCGACGTTCCCGGCCGCGATCTGCCGCGAGAGCGCCTGGTACGCGCCGAGCAGCAGCTGCTGGCCCGTCTGCCCCCGCGCGTAGAACGTCCGCGAGACCTGGACGCCGCCGAACGAACGGGTGTCGAGCAGCCCGCCGTACTCGCGGGCGAACGGCACGCCCTGCGCCACGCACTGGTCGATGATCTCCACCGACACCTGGGCGAGGCGGTGCACGTTGGACTCGCGGGCCCGGAAGTCGCCGCCCTTGACGGTGTCGTAGAAGAGGCGGTGGACGGAGTCGCCGTCGTTGCGGTAGTTCTTCGCCGCGTTGATGCCGCCCTGGGCGGCGATGGAGTGCGCCCGGCGCGGCGAGTCCTGGTAGCAGAACTGGACGACGTGGTAGCCCTGTTCGGCGAGGGTGGCGCCGGCCGCGCCGCCCGCCAGGCCGGTGCCGACGACGATGACGGTCTGCTTGCGGCGGTTGGCCGGGTTGACGAGCTTGGCGTCGAAGCGGCGGCGGTCCCAGCGCTCGGCTATCGGCCCGTCGGGGGCCTTGGTGTCGGCGATCGGGTCGCCGGTGGTCCAACGAACGTCGTGGTCGGGCATGTCAGCTCACGATTCCTGTCAGCACGCCGATCGGGACGGCGAGGAAGCCGAGGGTCAGCAGGGCGGCGAGGCCGTTGGCGATCACCTTGAACGCCCGGTCCCGGCGCGGGGAGTTGGCGCCGAGCGTCTGGGCCGCGCTCCAGAACCCGTGCCGGATGTGCAGGCCGAGGGCGAGCATCGCCGCGATGTAGAAGGCGCTCACCCACCAGCGGTCGAACGAGGCCACCAGGTTCTGGTACGGGCGCCCCTCCTCGGCGTTGGGGTTCACCGTGAGGGTGGTGAGGTCGAGGATGTGCCAGACCACGAACAAACCGAGGATCACCCCGCCCCAGCGCATGGTGCGGGTGGCGTAGCTCGCCCGGGCCCGCTTCCGTTCGTACTTCGCCGGGCGGGCGGCCAGGTCCCGGCGGCTCAACTGGTAGGCGGCGACACCGTGCAGCACGACGGACGCCGCGAGCACCACCCGCGCGATCCACAGGAACCAGGTGCGGTGCAGGAAGGGCTCGCCGATGGTGCGGATCCAGTGCCCGTAGTGGTTGAACTCCCCCGGCCCGAAGAAGACCTTGAGGTTGCCCATCATGTGGGCGACCAGGTACGCCAGCATGATCAGCCCGGTGGTCGCCATGACCGCCTTCTTGCCGACGGTCGAGCGCCACAAGGTGCCGATGAGGGACGGGGAACGCTCCGTCCGGGTCGCCAGTGCCATGCCGCCGACAGTAGGTCGGCAAGATTCCATGCGTCCAAGACATGATGGGCCTGGTTTCCATAGGGAGCGCCTATCTACCCTGGTGGGGTGCAACTCCAGCAGCTCCGCTACTTCGTCACAGTGGCCGAAGTACGTCACTTCACCCACGCCGCCGAGACCCTCCACGTCGCCCAGCCGTCGCTCTCCCAGCAGATCCGGGCACTGGAACGGGAGCTGGGCGCCGACCTCTTCCACCGGGCGCGCGGCAACATCACGCTGACCGACGCCGGCGAGGCGCTGCTGCCGCTCGCCCGGCGCATCCTCGCCGACACCGACACCGCCCGGCGCGAGGTCCAGGAGGTCGCCCAGCTGCGGCGCGGCCGGGTACGGCTCGGCGCGCCGCCGAGCCTGTGCGCCAGCCTGGTGCCGGACGTGCTGCGGGCCTACCACGCGCGCTACCCGGGCATCGAGCTGTTCATCGACGAGGGCGGCTCCCGCGACCTGGTCCGCGACCTGGCCGCCGGCGACCTCGACCTCGCCCTGATCATCACCCCGCTGGGCGTCGGCGCCCCCGCCCTGACCACCACCGAGCTGCTCCGCGAGGACCTGGTCGTCGTCTCGTCCCCGTCCGCCCCGCCGCCCGTCCGCCGGACCCGGATCCGGGTCGAGGACCTGCGCGGCCTGCCGATGGCCATGTTCCGGCGGGGGTACGACCTGCGGGAGATGACCATCGCCGCCTGCCGGGCGGCCGGCTTCGAGCCGTCGTTCACGGTGGAGGGCGGCGAGATGGACGCCGTCCTGGGCTTCGTCCGGGCCGGGCTGGGCGTCGCCGTGGTCCCCGGCATGGTCGCCGCCCGCTCGGGGCTGCGCGTCACGCCGTTCGCGGGCGACCGGATGCGGCGGACGGTGGCGGTGGCCCACCGCAAGGACGCGCCCCCGCCGCGCGCGGCACGGGAGCTGTGGGAGGTGCTGCTGGAGCACCTGGGAGAGGCGGAGTGACGTCGGACGGAGCACCTGGGAGAGGTGGGGTGACGGTCAGAGGGCTCCGCCGAGCCACGCCCCCGCGTACGCCGCCCCCAGCCCCGCCGCCACGCTCCCGAGGACGTTCAGCGCCGCCAGCCCCCGTGCCCCGTCCTCGGCCAGCCGCAGCGTCTCGTACGAGAACGTCGAGTACGTGGTGAGCGCCCCGCACAGCCCGGTGCCCAGCCCCAGCCGGACGCCCTCCGGGGCCGCGGCGGTCACCACCCCCAGCACCAGGCAGCCGACGACGTTGACCGTGAACGTGCCCCAAGGGAACACCGAGTCGTGCCGCGCCTGGACGGCCCGGTCGGTCAGGTAGCGCAGCGGAGCGCCGGCCATGGCGCCGGCGACGACGAACAGCCAGTTCACCCCCGGTGGACCTCGACCTCGTCCAGGGTGACGAGACCGCCGGGGGACCCCTCGTCCAGCAGCTCGTCGACGACGGGCAGGAACGCCCGCACCCGCTCCGGCACGTCCACGACCACCACCGCCACCGGCAGGTCCTCGCTCAGCGACAGCAGCCGCGCGGTGTGCACGCGGGACGAGGCGCCGTAGCCCTCGACGCCCCGGAACACGCTCGCGCCCGCCAGCCCGGCCCGGTGCGCACGGTGGACGAGCTCCGAGGCGAGCGGCCTGCCGTGCGCGGTGTCGGACTCGCCGAGGTACACCGTCAGCCGTAGCGCCGGACCGCGCGGGATCACCGCCGGCCCCCGCCGACGAGCCGGCGCGTCACGGCGGACGCGGCCCACACCGCCGCCAGCGCGGCGAGCGGCGTCGCGGCCAGGTAGAGCAGCCCGGTGGCCGTCCGGCCGTCCGCCAGGAAGCGGTGGACGTCGACGGCGTAGGTGGAGAACGTCGTGTAGCCGCCGAGCACGCCGGTGCCGAGGAAGGGCCGCAGCAGCCGGTGCGGCGAACCCCGTTCCGCGATCGTCACCAGCAGGACGCCGATCAGCGCGCAGCCGGTGGCGTTGACCAGGAACGTCGTCCAGGGGAAGGCGCCGTCCGGCGTCGGCCACAGCAGCCCGGCGCCGTAGCGGGCCGCCGCGCCCAGGCCACCGCCGAGGGACACCGCGGCCACCACGGGCCCCTGGCCTGCGTGGCGTCGTGCGGGGGCCGGGGCGGCGGCCGGTGTCGTGCTCACCCGGTCACGCTAACGCACGATCCACGCGGCCACCCGCCGGCCTTCATCCGCCGACTGTCAGCCCTCCGCCGGCCGCCGCCCGGTGACCGCCGCCAGGTACGCGTCCGCCCGGTCCGCGTCCAGCAGCCAGTCGCGGTAGCCGGCCGGGTCGGCGAAGCCGTTGACGTAACGCCGGGCGATCTCCGGGTACTCCGCCGCCGCGGCCACGACGCGCCGCACGTGGTCCGGGACCGGGCCGAGCATCAGGTTGGCGAAGGCGGCCGCGTGCCGGGCGTGCCGCTCCCACCAGGACGCGAACGTCCCGTGCAGCCAGGCGTGGTCGAACGGCCGGTCGCCGCGGTCAAGGATCGCCCGCAGGTACCCGTCGGCGCAGTGCGCCGCGCTGTTGGAACCCTGCCCGGTCAGCGGGTCGTTGAGGACGACGGCGTCCGCCATGCCGAGGACGTGCGCCCCGGGCGCCACCTCCGCCACCGGGTGCCGGACGACGGGGGTGACCGCGCCGGTCAGCGCGGCGCCCGCGTCCGTCGGCTCGGCGCCCTGGCACAGCTCGTATTCCCACGGGAAGTACTCCCGCATCAGCTCCAGCGAGCGCGCGAGGACTTCCTTGGGGCCGGGGGCGTCCTGCCAGCGGTCGAACGGGCCGCCCGGCACCGCCTCCCACAAGAGGATCGTGCAGGGGCCGGAGAGGGTGCGGCCCGGCAGCACGAACAGCTCACCGGCGCGCGGCACGGACATGACCCGCATCCGCCCCGGTTCCTCCGAATGCGGGGCGACGCCGTGCAGGTAGACGACGGCGAGGTGGCGCCGTGGCCGGTCGTGGGGGCTGTGCCGCTCGTCGCGGCCGAGGACGGACCCGAGCCCGCCGCGGCCGGAGGCCAGCAGGGTCAGGTCGTGGGCGGCGGCGAGGCCGGGCAGGTCGTCGGCGGTCACCGAGCGGTACTCGACGCGGCCGCCGCGCTCCTCGAACAGCTCCAGCCAGCGGGCGGTCTTCAGCCGCAGGTCCACCGACTGCGCGGGCTCGTCCAGCGTGCCCCCGAACGTCCGGGCGACCTCGCCCGGCGGGTCGGCGGTGATCAGCCGGCTGCCCGTGATCCAGGGCGTCCCGCCGTCCCACAGGTTCAGCCCCGCCGCCCGCTCCAGGGCGCGGGCCGGGGCGAACATCTGCTGCGTCGACTGCACCCGCCCGGCGCGGATCTCGTCCGGCGTCCGGTCGGACACCAGCAGCACCTCGTGGCCTGAGGAGCCTGAGGAGCCTGACGAGCCGGAGGAGCCGGAGGAGCCTGACGAGGCCGGGGAGCCGGCAGCGCCGCCGCCCCCGGCCCCCAGCAGCCCCAGCGCCAGGTGCAGCCCGGCCTGCCCCGCTCCGACGATCGCGATCCCGCCCATGGTCGCCCCTCCGTACCCGTCTCCCGTCCGTCCCTTGTACGCGGTGCGGGGCGCGGCTGTACAGACCTGTAAGGGCACCGCACGGCCGTAGCGGCACGTTCCGGCGGACCGCGGGGCCGTTCCGCGCCCGGTCACCCGTCCGCCGCACGATTCGAAACCTTCGGGGTGATCCGGCGTTGATCCGGACTCCCGGCCGTCACCGGCCGTGAGCGACCCTGTCAGACCGAACGAAGGTGTCACCCCATGTCACGAATCGCCAAGGCAGCGGCTCTCACCGCCACCGCGGGCGCGGCGCTCGCCGGCGCCACCGGCACCGCACTCGCCGACGCGGAGGCCAAGGGCGCGGCCGTCGGCTCCCCGGGTGTGATCTCGGGCAACAACATCCAGATCCCGATCCACGTGCCCATCAACCTCTGCGGCAACACCATC